>NZ_JAAVTO010000101.1 GCF_013185065.1 Adlercreutzia sp. ZJ473
CCGCCGGCCGCGAGCGTGGCGGGCATGTCGGCCGAGGTGCGCTATGCTGCCGCCGTCGACTCCGGAATGGCCGGAACGGGCTGGTAGGAGATCGGGAGAGCATGACCCCCATCAAAGTTACGCCGTCTCACGCCGTCCGCGGGATAAAAGCCCCTTGCACCGCGATGGCAAGTTCGCTATACTTTACCATCGCTTCTGAAAGAGGCATGTTGCCAACGTGGCTCAGCTGGTAGAGCAACGCACTCGTAATGCGTAGGTCAGCGGTTCGAATCCGCTCGTTGGCTCCAGTAAAACCGCAGGTCAGTCGTTCATCGGCTGGCCTGCTTTTTTGTTCTCCCACCCCTCGGCACGGAGCTTACGCCCTCAGTGCTTCCATAAGAAAGTCATTGACAACTATTAGATATAGTCATACAATTAACAAGGTCTAAAACACAGCAAGTTTGCCCGATGCATGGCCTCCACGCGCATCGGGCAAACTTGCATTATGGAAGGAGAGGATGGAAATGAAGACGTACTACAACCCGGCAGATCTTGCAAAGTTCCCGACGATGGGTGAAGAGGCACCCGAGCTTTGGGATGCCTTCATGAACTACTACGGCCGCGTTTTCGCAGACGGCGCACTCACCGCGCGCGAGAAGGCGCTGATTGCGCTCGCCGTCGCATCTGCCGTTCAGTGCCCCTATTGCATCGACTCGTACACCAACTCATGCCTCGAGAAGAGCTGCACCGAAGAGCAGATGACCGAGGCGATTCATGTCGCCAATGCCATCCGCGGCGGCGCGGCTCTCGTCCACGGCGTTCAGATGAAGAACATCGTCAAGGAGGCTGAGCTCTAAGATGCCGCGTTTGAGCGAAGAGGCGCTGGAGGTCATGAACTCCTTCCCGCCGTTTAGCGAACGCGCGGGGGAATGGAGGTACACCGAGGCCGACATGGGCACGCTGCAGATGAACGTCGGCCTTAAATGCAATTTGGCTTGCAAGCATTGCCATGTGGAGTCGAGTCCTGCGCGCACAGAAGCGATGTCGAGAAAGACGATGGAGGAATGCCTGAAGGTCGTGCGCGATCGGAGGATAGGCACAATCGACATTACCGGCGGCGCGCCTGAGCTGAACCCCAGCTACGAATGGCTCATCCGCGAGGCGGCAGCGACCGGCGCTAAGGTGATGACGCGATCGAACCTCGTTATTCTCAAAGAAGCGAAGTACGCTTATCTGCCCGAGCTTTGGGCGGATTTGGGAGTTGTTGTCATTGCCTCGCTTCCGCATTACGTGAAGAAGAACACCGACAAGCAGCGCGGTGAAGGCGCTTACGACGGTGTCATCGAGGGCCTGAAGAAGCTGAACGCTCTCGGATACGGCATGGGCGAGGGTGCGGGCCCTGACGGCAAGACGCTTGAGCTCGACCTTGTGTACAATCCCGGCGGCGCGATACTCCCAGGCGATCAAGCCGGTCTCGAGCGCGACTACAAAGAGCGCCTTGCTGCCGATCATGGCATTCGGTTCGACAATCTGTTTGCCATCGCCAACAATCCTAATGGACGCTTCGGCAACCGCCTTGCCGAGACAGGGCGTCTCGAAGGCTACATGGGCAAGCTCGTCGGCGCCTTCAACGAGGCTACGCTGCCCACGATGATGTGCCGTACGCAGATATCGGTTGGCTGGGATGGTCGTCTGTACGATTGCGACTTCAATCAGGCCGCAGAGCTGACATGCGTTGACGGAGGAACCGTTGCCGAGCTTGCAGCGGATCCAAGCGCGCCCCTCAAGCGTGAGATAGCGTTTGGCAACCATTGCTACGGCTGCACTGCTGGCGCAGGCTCCAGCTGCGGCGGAGCCACGGCGTAAGCGGACGCAGGGAGCCCTTGCAGAGCGTCTTTGCCCATCAAGTTAAAGCGGTTCGTCACAACTTGCTCCATATGTAAGAACGGCGAGGTTCGTACCTCGCCGTTCTGGAACCTTTAAGGCTTGACGCCCTATCAGCATTAGCATTGTCTCGCATCGGGCTCTAAAAACTCAAGAGCCGCCGCATGCGATGGCGAAGCACAGCGCCACGAACACGATGGTCAGCAACGCGAACCCGCCGATGAAGGCCCAGGCAGCGGGACGCGCGAAGTTTATGGTCCAGCCGATGCCGAAGCGCTCGGGCAGCCACAGGCTCGCGTCGTCGGGATTGAAGTAGAAGACGCCGAGCTTCCAGTGCGCGTCGTCGTCGAAGGGCATGAGGGGCGCGTCGGCCGCCGCGTCGCCAGACGCCGCGCCCGCACCCGACGAGGCGCCCGCCGAGCTGCCCGTCGCAGGAGCCGCGCCCGTACCCAAAGCCGCGCCCGCGCTGGCAGCGCCCGCCGCCTCCATGCGCCTGAACAGGCGCGATCCGTTCTGCCCGTAGACCACGGCCAAGATGAGGGAGCCTGCCACAACGGGAACGCACGCCGCGCAGATGATGACCGCCGCCGCGTTGAGCGTGATGAAGCCCGCCGATGACGCCATGAACGCAACGCCCATCGTCAGCGAGAGGATCAGGCCGCATGCCAGCAGAAAGATGCTCTGCGCGCGGGCGAACAGGCCGTAAGCCAAGGCCGAGGTCATCGGCGCGCCGGGGTTGGTCGGGCGCTTCGAACGCGTCATCGACCAGTGGCACAGCATGAACGTCGCGGCGAGAAACGCGATCACCACCAGAGGAAACGAAACCGACCAGGGGCTTTTCGGGCTGTAGTCGTTCACGTTGCCCGCGAAGTCGACGTGCATGGGAATCATGTCGGGCATGAGGGGGTACCATGTCGCGCCGAGCGCGGCCACGAAGAGCATGACGGGCAGATAGAGCAGGTTCCATGCCAACGACACAGGGCCGGGGACGTCGCCCTCCGCCACGAGGGCCGCCGCCTGCTGACGCGGCGCATGCCAGCCGCGCTCGCGCTTGATCGCCATCACCTTGCGGCGATTGCGCAGCATGAGGACGAACGACACCGCTGCGGGGATGAGGGCCAGAAGCGCGATCGCGCCGATGAGCGCGTTGGCGTCGGCCTCCGAGTAGCCCGCCTGGGCGAGCGGCGCCGTCGCGAGGGCGGCGAGCATGGTGAGGGCGGCTGTCAGGACGGCCACGATACGCGCATAGCGGCTCTTCAGCGCCTTGATCTGAGGGTCGGCGTGCGCGCTTTCGGGGACGGTCACCGCGAAGCACTCGCGCTTGGGCATGAGGTAGGGAGTCGCCGCCATGAGGCCGCCCGCGAGCGGCACCGTGAGGACGAGCAGGGCAAGGGGGAAGAGGGTCTCCATGAAGGCTCCTTCGTCAGGCCGTGGGGACAGAGGGGGCGGAAGACGCGACAGGACGGCCTGCGGGGCCGCAGCCGCCCGCAGCCGCGGGGCCGCAGCCGCCTGCAGCCGCGAAGCCGGCCGTGCCCGCGTCCGAAGCGCGCAGGCGGTTGCCCTCCGCGTCAACCCCGAGCACGCCCACGCTGCGCCGCGCGCCCGCGATGCCGGGGTCGGCGAACGCCTCAGCCGCCGCGCGC
>NZ_JAAVTO010000102.1 GCF_013185065.1 Adlercreutzia sp. ZJ473
GCCTGGGGCCGCGCCTGTCTTGCGCTATGTCGGGGAGTCTGTCGTCTCCCGAACCCTGGGTGCCTGGCGGCAGGGCGGGCTGCTTCGGGCAGCCCCGCGTCTGGATCCGGGTCATATTGTCTTCGGCCGCGGCGTTGGTCAAGGCGCGCTTGTACCCGTCGAGGACGCCCTCCCGGTTGCGCCTCAGGGTCTTGGCGGCCCGCCTCATCTCGGGGATGCCGCTTCTGGCGGCGAGGCTGGTCCACTTGGCGAGCGAGTCGCGCTTCTCGGCGCACCACCCCATGTCGGACCAGTCGCGGAACAGGTGCATGAGCTCGTATGCGCATTTCAGATCGGGGTCGGCCTCGAGCAGGCGCCCGGCCTTGGCGACGCGAGCTTCGCGGGGCTTGAGGAAGGAAAGCTCGGCTATCTCCTCCTCGGTAAGGTCGAGCGCGGGCGTCAAGGTGGCGCGGTTGACCGCAAGCTGCTCGGCGTACTCGAGGTCGATGCGCTCGAGCTCCTCGGGGCGCATCAGGAAGAGCTTCCAGGCCTTTCTGATCTCCTTGCGCAGGGCCTCGGGCAGCGACTCGTCTCTCTGGACTCGTCTGCGCACATCACTGAACGCATCGGTCACAAGCTTCACCACGTGGAATCGGTCTATGCACAAGGCAGCGCCGGGGCACCAGCGCTTATAAGCCCTGATGAACATCGGCGACATGTCGCAGCACCAGAACCTGACGGACCTGCGCTCGCGCGCGTCGAACCCCCCGAAGAAGCGCCCGATGCACTTGGACGTGAGCTGCGGCAAGATCTCGACGAGGAACCCCGAGCCCCCGTCGGCTATCGCCACGGCCATCTTGCCCTCGTCGGTGTTCGCCTTGAACTCGTCGATGCAAAGGGTGGAAGGCAGATAGCGTACATCAAGGATAGCCCGGTCGAGTACTTTGCTCGCCATATAGGCGCTCGGGCCGTTCTTCTCGGAAGTCGCCTTCACGGACTTCTTGTCCATGAGGTCGAACAGGATCAGGTCCTGCACGTCGACGGACATGTGGATGGAGGCCGTGCCTATCATCTCATGGCTCTCGTTCCAGGTCTTTCCGCACTTGGGGCAGATCATGCGCGTGACCTCGATCATGAGCATGAGCGGCACGCGGTGCGCCGGCACATGCCATACCTTGCGCCAGCGTCGGCCCTTGACGTGGGCGTGCGCACCGCAGCGAGGACACGTACGCTCTCGCACCTCGCGGCGAAGATACGCGACGTCGACATCGCCTCGGCGGGAGAACCTGACTACCTCGTATTCGTCGGATATGCCCAGCACTTCGTCGGCGCGGACGCGGGCTCGGGGCTGGTGTACACGGTGGCGCTCACGCCCGCCAACGTGTCCGACCTGGCCATGGCCCACGCACTCGTCCGCCCCGACGACGCGTTCTGCTACGGCGACCCGGGCTACACCGGCGTCGCGAAGAGGCCCGAGGTGGCCGGCGACGCGGCGCTGTCGGCCATCGACTGGGTCGTCGCCAGGCGCCCCTCGTCCGTCAGGACGCTCGGCGCCGCCGGCGACTTCGAGCGCGGGATAGAGTCGCGCAAGGCGTCGGTCCGCGCCAAGGTCGAGCTGCCCTTCCTCGTGGTGAAGCGCCAGTTCGGCTGGGTGAAGACCCGCTACCGCGGCCTCGCCAAGAACTACGCGCGGGCGTGCATGTCGTTCGCTCTGGCCAACCTCGCGCTCGTCGCCCGCGCGGGGCGCTCGCTCGACCCGCCGCCTTCGGCGGCGCGGGCCTGACGGCCCGCCCGCGGACGTCTGCGCCCGAAAACGGCCCCGGACCCCGAGTAGGGGGGTACGGGGCCGGAGGCAAACGCAGCCATGGGCCGTGTCAGCTCGTCAAACGGTAATAAATCAGTGCTTACCTAGGCAATCGCGATTCTGCTAGATGACCGTTTTCTCCTTGTTGATCGCAGAACCATCCTTACACCAGCTTTTGGCACACCATCCTTCTGCATGAACGTATTATCCCATAAACCAGCAGTTCAAAAGGTGTTTTTAGGTCAGATGACCGCATGCGCGGCAACCGGTTTGGGCGCGCTTGGCTGTTCAAAATCGATGCCGTCGAGCAGCCATATGAGCTGTCTGCGCTCTATCTGCAGCGACACCTCGCCGTCCTTGTCATGCCTCCAGCGAAATCCACCTTCAGCTAGGCGCACGTAGTACATGCACCACCCGTCCGCCTCGAAGCGCAAGAGCTTCATCTTGTTGCAGTCACGACTTACAAAGCAATACAGTGCTCCGTCTGTTGGGTCCATGCCGAAGTCAGTCGTGACCACGGAGGCGAGTCTTTGTATACCGGCTCGCATGTCTTGCGGACGACGTGATATGAAAAGCTTATCGGGTGTAGTAAACGGGTTCAAAGGGAAGCCACCGCCCTTAGCACACCTGTAATGTCAGCTTCGCTGCAACCTAGAGGAATAACGATGTCTGCATCCCTTACGCGCACGACAATAGAAGACGTGCATACGGGTGTACTATCCTCAACGCAATGTGCTGGCATAACAGGCGCTACCGCTACGGCAGGCCTAGCAAGCGCCGTGCGCGACGTGATCGACTCCCTCGACAGCTCATCCCACTCAGATGCGCTGGGCTTAGCGAACAGTTCTGGTTCCTCCTCGCGGAGCTTCGCCATCCACACATACAGCGTGGACTCCGCGACTTTGTTCAGCGCACACTAGTCTTTGATCGTCATGTCTGTCGAAAGGCACCGCTCCGCCTGTTCGCGGCGCATCGATCTTCTTTCTTGCGGCGTCATCGTCACTTCCTCCCATCAGGTTGTGGCGATTGTGGCGCCTATCGGCTAGAAGCTGAAGACGCGGAGGCTTTTACGCTTACGAATCGTGTGGTTGGGAGAAACCAGGGGAAAACTACCTAAAATCCCCCGCGAAAACCAGAAGAGCTGAAACGTGTAGGTAGGCGAGAGATGGCAAAAATGTGCTAAACCTACTCGTTTTAGCGGTTGCTCTCAGCCGATGCCCTCGAGGAACTGGGATAGGGTTATGCCGAAGCCCTGCGCGATCTTGGCGAGGTTTTGCAGCGTGAGGTTACGCCGGCTCGTCTCGATGGAGGCCAGATAAGAGCGGTTCATGCCGATCCGGGGCGCAAAGGTCTCCTGGCTGACGCCTTCGGCCTCCCGCAGGTTCTTGATGCGGTGGCCCACTTGTATTTGCAGAGAGCTAGGTAAACGCTGATTTATTCCGCCTGCAACAAGCCGCTCGCATCTGCTTTCAAAGTCCGTCGGGGCGGCGGCAAGCCGCCCCTCCATTGGCATGCAAGGGGCTCCGCCCCTTTGACGACCCCCGC
>NZ_JAAVTO010000103.1 GCF_013185065.1 Adlercreutzia sp. ZJ473
GGCCCGAACAAGTGCCCCGAGTGCGGCAAGCCCATCCAGTCCATGGGCGGCCTCGTCCTGAAGTCCTGCCCCTTCTGCAAGTGCGACTTCACCCCCTACCTCAACGGCGAGAAGGCCGTGCCCGGCGCGCCCGCGGCTCCTGGCGCTCCTGCGGCCCCCGGCGCCCCGAAGGCCCCCGGCGCCCCCGCGGCCCCGAAGGCCCCCGGCCAGTAGGATCGGGAACCTCAGCCTGCCCCGGCCGGCCCGCCTCGAAGGAGAGAGCGAGGCGAGCGCCGAGGGCAGGCAACCCTGGCTTCAAGCACGGCGCCTCTTAACTAGGGATGGGAGGCGGCGGCCGAGGCGGAGAACCACCTCCGGCGCGGCATGCTTGCAGATAGCGTGTTCTACCACGGGACATGCGAAAAGTTTTCTACGGTAATGTTAGAAACGTGGAAGAAAGAAGGAAAGTATGGCATACGGTAAACAGTGGCAGACCGTAATGGAGGACGGCACCGTCGTCACCCGCTCCAACACCTGGTCCCCCCCGGGATCCCACCCGGTCGGGTACGGCGTCAAGGTCGTCACCAAGGACGGCAAGCTCGTCCGCATCGAGGGCGACGACGACAACCCGATCACCACCGGCCGCGTCAACGCCATGAACCTCGCGCTGCGCGAGTACACCTACGCCGACAACCGCGTCATCTACCCGATGAAGCGCGCGTTCGAGGACCGCGGCAAGAACAAGTGGGAGCGCACCACCTGGGACGAGGCCCTCGACACGATCTGCGAGAAGGTCCGCTACTACCAGAACACCTACGGCCCCGAGTCCATCGTGTGCTTCGGCGGCACCGGCCGCGAGGCGTGCATCTACTACTACGCGCTGACGTTCTCGGTGCTGCAGTCCCCGAACTGCTGCTACACGCAGTCCGGCTGGTCCTGCTACGGCCCGCGCTGCTCCATCGCCGACTACGTGCTGGGCGCCGGCTACCCCGAGCTCGACTACGCGGGGCACCTGCCCGGAAGCTACCACGACCCGGCGTACACCCTCTCCAAGTGGGTCGTCGTCTGGGGCAAGGAGCCCCTGCCCTCCAACGGCGACGGCTTCTTCGGCCACTGCCTGGTGGACATGATGAAGCTCGGCACCAAGATCATCAGCGTGGACCCGCGCATCACCTGGGTCGGCGCTCATGACGGCAACATCAACCTGCAGGTCCGCCCGCAGACCGACACCGCCCTCGCCCTCGGCATCATGAACCTCATGTTCGAGAACGACGAGTACGACCACGAGTTCGCCGAGAACTGGATCTACGGCCTCGACGAGATCAAGGAGCGCGCCAAGGAGTACCCGGTCGAGAAGGTCGCCGAGATCACGACCGTCGACGCCGAGGACATCAGGCGCGTCGCGCACATCATCGGCACCGAGCGCCCGATCGGCTGGGCGTGGGGCCTGGCCTTCGACCAGAACAAGAACGGCGTGCAGCTGTCCCAGGCGTTCATCGTCCTGGCGGCGCTGGCCGGCTCGATCGACCGCCCCGGCGGCCTGACCCTCGGCCCCCCGTCGGCCCTGCTCGGCAAGTGGCGCATGAACCAGCGCGGCGCGATGAGCGACGAGGTCTGGCAGAAGCGCATCGGCGCGGCCGCCTGGCCGGGCCTGTCCACGGGCATGGCGACCACGCAGCCCGACGAGACGCTGAACACCATGGAGTCCGACGAGCCCTACGCGCTCAAGATGGGCTGGTTCAACAGCTCCAACTTCCTGACCCCGACCTGCTCCGCGCAGCCCAAGCGCTGGCACAAGGCCCTCAAGAAGCTCGAGTTCGTCGTCATCCAGGACCTGACCCTCACCCCGACGGCCATGGCCGTGGGCGACTACTTCCTGCCCATGTCCACCTGGGCCGAGCACGACGGCATCGTGCTGACCCACTACGGCCGCAACACCGTGTTCATGGGCCCCATGAACAAGGCCCTGCAGGTCGGCGAGTGCAAGTCCGACATCGAGGTCTGCCTCATGTTCGGCCAGCGCCTGAACCCCGAGTGGTGGCCGTGGTACAAGCCGGCTGACGGCAAGTCCCTCGACCTCGACGCGCTGCAGACCGCCGTGGAGGACTTCTTCAGCGACCAGCTCAAGGAGCTCGGCTACGACTGGAAGACCTTCCAGGAGCTCGGCATCTACCAGCCCGGCGCGCACGGCTTCGAGTACGAGAAGTACGAGAAGGGCATGCTGCGCTTCGACGGCAACCCCGGCTTCAACACCATCACCGGCCAGATCGAGGCCTACTCGATCCTGTACGAGTCCTGGGGCGAGGACCCGCTGCCCTACTACGAGGAGCCCAACTACTCGCAGGTCAGCAAGCCCGAGTGGGCCGGCCAGTACCCGCTGATCACCACCTCCGGCTCGCGCCGCTACAGCTCCTTCCACTCCGAGCACCGCGCCGTGCCGTCCCTGCGCCAGATCGACCCGTGGCCGTGGGTGCAGATCAACCCCGAGACCGCCAAGGCCTACGGCATCACCGACGGCGACTGGTGCGAGGTCTACAACATGTTCGGCGAAGCCCGCTTCAAGGCCGAGATCACGCCCGTCATGAAGCCCGGCATCCTGAACTGCGCGCACGGCTGGTGGTTCCCCGAGCAGGACGGCGAGGAGCCCAACCTGTTCGGCGTCTGGAAGTCCAACTTCAACAGCCTCGTCCCGCACATGAACATCGGCAAGCTTGGCTTCGGCGCCCCGTACAAGGGCGTTATGTGCAACATCAAGCGCGTCCGCAGCCTCGACCAGGACTAACCAGAGAAAGGAAGTGCACTAAATGGCAGACCAGAAGTACGCACTGCTGGTGGATTACACCTACTTCTCCGGCAACCACGCGGCTGAGATCGGCTGCAAGGAGGAGCTCGGCCTTCCGCTCGACCAGTTCGGCATCAAGGAGGTCCAGGTCGGTCCCTTCAAGAAGGGCGAGGGCAACGACGGCGACGCCTGGGAGTGGTTCTACATCCCCTGCCCGACGTCGATCTTCTCCGAGCACTGGGGAACCAACGGCGACAAGGCCGGCCAGCGCCCGCTGGCGGTCCAGGTCGAGGAGTC
>NZ_JAAVTO010000104.1 GCF_013185065.1 Adlercreutzia sp. ZJ473
TTCCCCTTCCGCGCTTTCACGCACGACGGCGTCAAGCCCCATCGTGGTCGCCACCAGGGCGCCGGAGTACGCCGGCGTGGCATCGCCGACGGCGCGCAGGAACTGGACGCCCGCGGCGCGCAGCGCGTCGGCGGCCGCGACCATGGCGTCGGGGGCGTAGTAGGGGTTCTCGGGCGTGGGGCCCTGCTGCCGCGCGTTGCGCTCGCGCACCTCGAGCTGCGCGAGGAGCGGGAGCGCCGTGGCGCCCGCCGCGCGTCGGGCCAGGTCAACGGCAGCTTCCTGAGGCGCGCCCGTGGCGAAGCCCGCCACGCTCACCTCGAGCTCCTCCATGATGGCCACGGCCTCCTCGAGCGTGCCGCGGCCGCTTCGCAGCGTGCCGTCGGCGGCCACGTCGACCGACGCGAAGACGGGCGCGTCGCTCACCTTCCGCAGCCCCATGAGCGCGCACTTGAGGTCGTCGCAGGTGGCGAAGCCGTTGAGGAAGAACGCGTCGAACTCCTCCTGCGCGAACAGGCGCCCCGCGCGGGCGTACTGGTCGCGATTTTCCCTAAGCGACGCCTTCGACGACGCGTCGAGCGGGAGCCCGCACGGCCCGATCTCGGCCAGCACGTGCTGGGGCACCTGGGCGCGAACCGCTCCGAGGGCGGCGCTGACCACCTCGGCGGCGCGGTCCTCCATGCCCGCGCGCGCCAGGCGCGCCGGGGTCACCGACGCCGTCGCCGCCACGAGGCACTGCGCGCCGGCGATGGACTCCAGCTTGTAGGCGTCCTCGAGCGTGTCGGGCTCGAGCAGCAGGGTGAACTCGACGTCGCGCTCGACGTCGATGCCGAGGCGCGCGAGCGTCGAGAGGACCGGCGTCGACAGCACGAGCATGTCCTTGTTGAGTCGCAGCTTGATGTCAGGCATGGGAAGCTCCTCCGCGGGTGACGCGCCCGCCTGCTGATGCGCGGGCGGACGCGGGATAGTCTTTCCTGCCATGATACACAGAAACCCGCCCGGGGCGAGCGCGGGGCGAGCGGAAGCCCGCCGACGGTGAGCGGAGTCGCCCGAGCGCACGCGCGCAACTCACCGCCAAAACCCCACCGCTCCAGCCGAGCCGGCGTGCGCGAGGCCGCGAATCGCGCGGCAGATGCCTATAATGAGCCGCGGCGGCTTGATGTGGTTCCCCTCCCGTCAAGCTCGCACTGCTTTATACCCCTAGAAAGCAGTTTGCAGCGAGTCAGCTCGCTGCATCATCCCCCTCCTCAGGGCCGGCAAGGTACCCCTCCTTAGCCGGCCCATTCTCTTTCCAGACGCAAAGCAGGCCAGCGGCGACATGGCCGCTGGCCTGTGAGTTTGCTGGCAGACACGCGCCCGCCAACCTGCCTGCCCGCGCGCCTGCCCGCCCGCACGCACACGCCACGCGCCCGCCTGCGGCGTGCGCTCAGCGGCCGTGCTCGAGCGGGCGGACGGCTATCTCGCGCAGCACCCAGGCGCCGTCGCGCTGCTCGAGCACGCAGAAGCTCACCGCCGCCGCAGCCTGCGGGAGCGCCGCCATGAGCGCCGCGGCGTCCGCAAGCGGCACCTCGACGTAGCCCACCGCGCCCAGCTCGTCCTCAAGCGCGCCCTCCTCAAAGGGAATGCCCAGCTCACGCGCGCGCTGGCACACCTCGCCGGCGTCGGCGGCAAACACCTTCGCCGACTTCGCGAAGAAGTCGCCCTCGTCGAAAGCGTGGAGCGGGAACTCGGCGCGCAGGGCGGGGTCCTGCCGGAGCGGCTGGTTCTGCGCGAATATCTGCCCCGAGTTCTTGTTGTCGAACGAGCAGTAGTGCACGCCGAGGCCCAGGCCCTCCTTCGCGGCGAAGCGCATGAGCTTCAGGGCCTCGGCCTCGCTGCCCGCGACGGGGAAGCCGCCCGCGTACCAGTAGTCGTAGAGGAGCTCGAACGGAGGCCGGCGCAGGGAGAAGCCCCGACGCGCGTAGGCGGCTGCGTTGTTGAGCGGGTAGCAGAACTCGAGCAGGTTGACGCCGCGCGCGCCCGCCGCGTCGAGGTCGCGCAGGAGGCGGCGCATCTCGTCGAGCGAGCCGGGGATGACGGGCATCTCCACGAGCACGTCAAGGCGGGGCACAGCATACCGCACCAGGTCGAGGACGCGCGCATACTCATCGGGGCCGTCTTCCAGCTTCACGCTGAAGCGCACCTCGTCAAGGCCCGCCGCGCACAGCTCGTCGACGAGGGCGGAGTCCATGCTCGCGCCGCTCGTGTAGAGCCTGACGTGGCATGCCGGGAAGAGGCGGCGCGCCGTGGCCACCGCCTCGACGAGCTCGCGGGGGAACAGGCAGGGCTCGCCGCCCGTCACCGCGAAGAAGTCGAGCGCCTCGCCGCTGGCGCTGAGCTGCTCGAGCTCGGCGGCGACGTCTCGCCGGTGGGCGAGGAAGTGCTCGTAGCCCTCCTGGGCCTTGTTGAAGCAGAAGTAGCAGCTCTTGGAGCACCGCAGGGAGATGAACGAGCTCATCATGCGCTCGCCCGTCCGGCAGCGCTCGCACGCCGGCGACAGCCAGCCCCGCGTGAGGCTCGCGCCGTTGTTCCGGCAGCGCCACGCCCCCTCCGCGCACGACCGCAGCGCGCGGGGCTGCGTCTCGGCCTCCTCGAACGACAGGCCCATCGCGGCCACCTGGCCGAGGTAGTCCTCCTCGAGCCCGTCATAGAACGCCTGGTAGCGGCGAAGCAGCTCCGCGCGCGCCGCGCGATCGGCGGCCACCGCTAGCCCTCGCGCCCGCCAGCCGGCTCGCCCGCGCGCCCCTCGGGCTCGCCGGCCCCGCCCGACGCGAGGCACGGGCCCTG
>NZ_JAAVTO010000105.1 GCF_013185065.1 Adlercreutzia sp. ZJ473
GAGTGCGCCGGGTGCCCCGGGCGCGCCGGGCGCGCCAGGTGTGCCTGCGCCTGCGGCTCCGAGTGCGCCGGCGGCCCCTGCGCCGCCGCCCGCGCCCCGATCGCCGCAGGGCGGGGAATAGGCGGCGCGCTGGCTCTTGAGCTCGCCGGCTTTAGCGGACGCGCTAGCCTTGGCGGGCGCTCTGGCCTTGGTGCGCGCGCCGGCCTTGGCGAGCTCCTTGGATTTGGCGGGCGCGCCGACTTTGGCGGGTGCCCTGGCTTTGGCGGGCGCGCCGGCTGTCTTTGCTTCGGTGGACGCGCCGCACGAACGCCTGTCGAGAGGCGGGAGGGGGACGCTGTGGCTCGAAGAAACGTTGAGGCGAAGCTGAGCTTGGCGGAGTCGTTCGCCGAGCTCGCGGAGGCGATGCCGCTTGACCGCATCACCGTCAACATGGTAGTCGACCAGCTGGGCAAGCACCGCAAGACGTTCTACTACCACTTCTCCGACAAGAGCCAGCTCGTCGTCTGGCTGTTCCGCTACGAGCTCGCCTGCAGGCTGGAGAAGACGTTCGCGCCCGGCCAGCTGGTGTACGAGGCGTCGGACGACCGGTACGCGGCGTTCCCCTACTACGTGCGCAACGTGGACGAGGACGGCCGCATCTACAACGCGCTGTTCTTCGACGCGGCGTACAGCTGCCTTGAGCGTCGCCGCGCGTACTACCGCAACGTGCTCTCATCGCTGGGGCCGGGGACGCTCGAGCACTACCTGCTCGAGCTGTACCGCCCCGCCCTGACCGAGGACATCCGCTACCTGATCGATCAAGAGCTGTCGAAGCGCAGCGCCATCTCGCGCGAGGGCCTGCGCATGCGCGTCGACAGGGGATGCTCGGTCGCCTTCCTCGCCGACTTCTTCACGGGCGCGTTCATCTCTCGCTACATCCAGCGCCTGAACTATGCGCCGATCGGACGCACCGCCGAGCAGGTCTCGCCGTTCGAGAACGTGATCCACGACTCGCTCAGCCTGATCATTCGTCAGGAGGTCGCGCGGGTCTCCTCGGCGCTCGACGACGCGAAGCCCCCGGCGGCATGTGCGCCGGGTGCGGGGGACGTGGTGTGTGCGGAGGATGCGGCGCGTGCGGCAGGCTCACGAGGCTCGGTGGGTGTGGCGGATTCGAAGCTCCCGGCAGGCGTGACAGATGCGGCGTGCGCGGCGGGCGTGGCGGATTCGCTGGGCGCCGCGCGTGCGGCAGATCATTCAAATGCGGCGGATTCGCCTGATGCGGCTGATGCGGAGGATCCCTCAGAAGCAGCGGGACGCTGACCGAGGAACGTGTAGCAAGACGGGCATCTGACGGCGTCGGGATCCACGGGCGCGCCGCAGGTGGGACAGAGCCCGCTCTCGGCGGCTTGCCCCGCGGCGCTCATGCAGGCGCCGCACATGACGCATGGTATGCACATGCCCCCTCCTCCTTGCGTGGATGTGCCCTTGCGGTCAAGCTTACGCGCTTTTTCGCGCGCACGCGCTATCCACGTGCCGTGATGTGGGCATGGCGACCGGTTGCGCGCAGCCCCTTCGCGCAGACAGCGCGCTTATGCCAGGTTGTGCTTCTGCAAGGTCTCGAGGAGCAGCTGCGCGCCGCTCTCCATGTAGGCGTCGCAGCGATGCGGGGCGGGCACGCTGCTGAGGTCCTTCAGCTCGCGGCAGCAGGTGGTGCCGTGCGTGGCGCGAAACGCCTCCACGAACCCCTTCGCCACCTCGTAGGTGTGCTCCTTGGTGGTGCGCTGGGCGCTTCCGTCGCTCGCGCACGCGCTGATGACGGCCACGCCGGCCGACACTACGCCGCAGGTCTCGGCGTTGCCGCCCATGCCTGCGCCGAACCCCTCCATCATGCGGAAGAGCGTGTCCTCGTCCACGGGCGTGAAGCGGGCGAACGCGCAGGCGACCGACTGCGCGCAGTTGTGGCGCCGCTCGTGTCGCGCGAGCACCTCGGACATGAGCGCGCGAGCCGAGGGCTCGGTGTGCTCGGCGGTTTCGTTGAGATGGGGCATGGTGATCCTCGTGATGGCTCAGATGGCGTGTATGCACCGACTCCGCTGATGATAACGCGAAATGCGCCCACGCTGCATGGAGATCACCTTCCAGTCGACGGCACGCAGCAAGCACTCGGCAGGCACAATGTGTAAGCGGGCGCTCGCCCAACAGACGCGAGGCGTAAACGGGCTCTCGCCCGGCAGGCGAAATGCGCGGCGGCAAGGGCCAGCGAGCAACGGGCGTCCAGCAGGCGCGAGGCGCGGGCAGCAAGGGCCACCAAGCAGCAAGTGTCCAGCAGACGCGAGGCGCGGGCAGGTGACGAGCCCCAGGTAAGCGGCAAGCCCCGGGTAAGCGGCAAGCCCCGGGCAAGCGGCAAGCCCCGGGAACCACCGACAACGGCGCTTTTTCATCCACCCCTCATTGAAACATGGATGAAACTAGGTCGTTATCGGGTTGTGTACCGATTGTTGGTGTCATGACTGCGTTTGGGAGGTGCGGGCTTTAGCCCGCCCGAGCAAACGCAGCACTGCCCAGAACTAACTACATATTACACTATTGACATCATGCCGCCCTTCCGA
>NZ_JAAVTO010000106.1 GCF_013185065.1 Adlercreutzia sp. ZJ473
GTAAGCGTCTAAATTCCTGCGTCTTCAGCTTCTAGCCGATAGATGCCACAATCGTTGCAACCTGATGGAAGGAAGTGACGATGACGCCGCAGGAAAGAAGGTCGATGCGCCGCGAGCAGGTGGAGCGGTGCCTTTCGACGGACATGACGATCAAGGACTGGTGCGTGCTGAACAAGGTCGCGGAGTCCACGCTGTACGCGTGGATGGCCAGGTTCCGCGAGGAGGAACCGGAGCTGTTCGCTAAGCCCAACGCATCTGAGTGGATCGAGCTGTCGAGAGAATCGATCACGTCGCGCACAGCGCTCGCCAAGCCTGCCGCAGCAACACCTGCCATGCCGGCGCATTGCGTTGAGGACGGCGCGCCCGCACGCACGTCTTCGATCGTCGTGCGCACGAGGGGCACAGACATCGTCATCCCCTCAGGCTGCAGAGCAGATGACATCACATCGGTACTCAGGGCGGTGGCTTCCCTTTGAACCCGTTCACCACGCCCGACAAGCTGTTCATATCGCGTCGCCCGCAGGACATGCGGGCCGGCATACAGAGACTCGCCTCCGTGGTCACGACCGACTTCGGCATGGATCCCGCCGACGGCGCCCTCTACTGCTTCGTGAGCCGCGACTGCGAGAAGATGAAGCTCTTGCGCTTCGAGGCGAACGGGTGGTGCATGTACTACGTGCGCCTGGCCGAGGGCGGGTTTCGCTGGAGACACGACAAGGACGGCGAGGCGTCGCTGCAGATAGAGCGCAGGCAGCTCATATGGCTGCTCGACGGCATCGACTTCGAGCAGCCAAAAGCGCCTGCGCCGCTTTCCGCCAAAGTGGTCCTTTGACCTAAAAACACCTCCTGACCTGCTGATATATGGGATAATACGTTCATGCAGAAGAAGCGTCGCACCCCAGATCCCCCAACGCCGCAACAGCAGATCGCCATGCTGCGAGCGCAGCTCGCCTCGCTTGCCCGGGACAACGAGGCGCTTGCCCGGGACAATGCGCGGCTGGTCGAGGAAGCTGCGCAATTCAGCGCGGAAGCCGAAGAGAAAGCTTCGGCAATGACGGCCAAGATAGAAAGACTCGAGGCCAAGATGGCCCGGCTGGTGGAGATGCTGAAGCTCGCGAACATGCGCTTCTTCGGCTCCAAGTCGGAAAAGGTCGTCCCCGACCAGCTCTCCTTGTTCAACGACACGGAAGCCTGGGCAGATCCTGCCGAGGCCGAGCCAGAGCTTGACGGCGATGCCCCAGCCAAGCCGAGGAGACGCGGCGGGCGCCGTCGCATCGACACGGCCGACCTCGAGCGCGTCGTCATCGAACACACACTCGAGGATGCATCTTGTCCGCATTGCGGAAGCCCCATGTCTGAGATGAAGGTCGAGGTCACCGAAGTCATCCGCCTCGTGCCGGCGCACTTGGTAGTGGAAGAGCACCGCCGCCACGCCTACAAGTGCGGCCCGTGCTGCAAGGCTAACGCAAAAGGCGAAGAGGTCACATCGCAGATCGTGCGCGCCCCGATGCCCGAGCTTAGCCCCATCCCCCGCTCGTTTGCCACGGCGTCGATGCTCTCGTACGTGCTCAACGCGAAGTACGCCAACTCCATGCCCTATTACCGACTAGAAGAAGACTTCCGCTCGATAGGCGCCGACATCAGCCGCCAGGACATGGCGAACTGGACGATCAACGTGCACGAGAGATGGCTTTCCCTCATACACTCCCGCATGAAGGAAAAGCTCTTGGAATGCAGGTGCATAAACGCCGATGAGACCGAGGTGCAGGTACTCAAGGAGCCTGATCGTCTGGCCACGAAGAAGTCCTATATGTGGCTGTTCAGGAGCGGGCCCCACGAGACGCCGAACTGCATATTCGAGTACCACCCGACCCGTTCGGGCGATGTGGCGCGTACTTTCCTTAAGGGCTGGTCGGGCTACTTGACGACCGACGGGTACGACCCCTATTTCAACCTGGGGATCGACGGCGTGGTCAACACCGCGTGCTTGGTGCACATACGGCGCAGGTTCGCCGAGATCGTGAAGGTGGCAGGCGGCGACGCGGTATGCGAGGGCGCAAACTCGATTGCCTTGGAGGCGAGGCGGCGCATAGACCGCATCTTCCGCATCGACAAGAAGCTCGGCGACATGGATCCCGAGAGTCGCAAGGAAGCTCGGCTGGAGAAGCTCGCGCCGCATATGGAATCGTTCGAGGCGTGGGCCGAGGCCGCATTAGATAAGGCTGTTCCCAGGATGGCGTTGCACGAGGCGCTCCTCTATGCGATCAAATACTGGCCCTACGTCATGAACGTGCTCGAGGACGGCAGGCTCGGCCTGGACAACAACATCGCCGAGCGAGCCGTCAAGTCCTTCGTGATAGGCAGGAAGAACTGGCTGTTCTCCGGCACGCCAAGGGGCGCGAACGCCTCTGCGGCCATATACTCGATCG
>NZ_JAAVTO010000107.1 GCF_013185065.1 Adlercreutzia sp. ZJ473
GCGGCGCGCCGCGGCCCTCGCGCGGCGGCCGGGCAGCGCCGGCGGAGCGCGCCGACGTCCGGCCGTGCCCTTCGCCGCGCGCACGGCGACTTTGCCCTTCAGCGCGGCGGGCGTCGATGCGGGCGTATCCCGACTCGTACGCGTGCACCTCGTCGAGGTACAGCGAGGTGACCTCGGTGGGGTTGAGCCCCACGAGGCGCGCGTAGGCGCTGATCATGTTGCGGGTGTATCCGCGCGGCGGCAGGTAGGCGAAGTCGGCCTCCTCGATGGCGCGCAGGATGTCGGGGCGCACGCGCAGGCGATGCGACACCGTGGTCAGGTCGAATCCGCGCCTCTCGCGCGCTTCGCGCAGAAGCCCTCCGTAGGATCTTTGACGCGCCACGTTCCTACTCCTTCACTTGCCCAGAGCTCGCCTAGAGCTCGTCATTGTCCTTGAACGCCTTGAGCGTCTCAAGTTCCAAGGGGTCGCTCACGAGCACCTCGCGCGGCTTCGAGCCGTTCGCGGGGCCCACGACGCCCTGTTCCTCCAACTGATCCATTATACGGCCTGCTCGCGCGTAACCCACCTTCAAGCGCCGCTGAATGTTAGATGTTGAGCCCAAGCCGCTCGAAACCACAATATCTGCGGCCTCCCACAGGAGCGGGTCCTCCGCATCCGAGCCGCCGTCGCCCGAGGGCGATGAGGCGCCGAGCGTGACCACGTTGGCGGAGAGGATCTCGGTGTGGTACTCGGGCTCGCCCTGCTCCTTGAGCATGGACACCACGGCGTTGATCTCGTCCTCGGACACGTAGCAGCCCTGGATGCGCTGCGGCTTGGCGTACTCGGGCTTGGACAGCAGCAGGTCCCCCAGCCCGATGAGGTTCTCGGCGCCCGGCGTGTCGAGGATGACGCGCGAGTCGATGCCCGAGGCCACGTTGAACGCGATGCGGTTCGTGATGTTCGCCTTGATGAGGCCCGTCACCACGTTCGTGGAGGGCCGCTGGGTGGCCACGATGAGGTGGATGCCGGCCGCGCGCGCGAGCTGGGCGATGCGGCTGATGGAGAACTCCACCTCCTTGCCCACGTTCATCATGAGGTCGGCGAGCTCGTCGATGATGATGACGATGTAGGGCATCTCCGCAGGGTACTCCCAGTGTGCGCATTCCTCCCCCGCCGCCTTTGCGCGCTCCTCCTCGGCAAGCGCCGCCTGCGCCTTGGCGTTGTACTGCCCGATGTTGCGCGCGCCGACCTTCGAGAAGATCTTGAGGCGCTTCTCCATCTCGGCGACGCCCCAGGACAGCGCGCTCGCGGCCTCCTTGGCCTCGGTGACCACGGGCACGTAGAGGTGCGGGATGCCGTTGTAGGGCGTGAACTCCACGCGCTTGGGGTCGATCATGATGAAGCGCACCTCGGAGGGCGTGGCGCGCATGAGGATGGACATGATCATGGCGTTGATGGACACCGACTTGCCCGAGCCGGTGGTGCCGCCGATGAGCAGGTGCGGCATGCGCGCGAGGTCGGACACGATGGAGTGCCCCTCGACGTCCTTGCCGATGGCGATCTGGAGGGGGCCGGGGCCCGCGTCGCCGAGCACGTCGGAGAGGTACACCGTCTGGCGCGCGCGGTTGGGCACCTCGATGCCCACGTAGTTCGTGCCGGGGATGGGCGCGAAGATGCGCACGCCCGGCGCGGCGAGCGCGAGCGCGATGTCGTCGTTCAGGGCCGTGACGCGGCTCACGCGCACGCCGGCGGGCAGGTCGACCTTGAACAGCGTCACCGTGGGGCCGGCCACCCAGCCCACGACCTCGGCCATGATGCCGAAGTCCTCGAGCGTCTCCTGCAGGCGCGCGGACGTCTCGGAGAGCTCGGACTCGGGGGCCCGGCCCGCCTCGCCCTTCTTGGGCGAGGCCAGCAGCGACATCGGCGGCAGCTTGAATCCCTCGAGCGGGCGCGGCGTGGCCACCGGCGAGGCGCTCGCGCTGCGGCGCGGCTTGGCGGCGGCGGTGGTGCCTGCGCCTGCGCCCGCGCGCTCCTCGGCGGCGCGCTTCT
>NZ_JAAVTO010000108.1 GCF_013185065.1 Adlercreutzia sp. ZJ473
TCTTTCTCGATTCTTGGTCGATAAGAGATTAGGGGAGCCCCCTTCGCCTCGCTCCGGCTCGTCGGCCAGCCTGGCGGCTGCCCTCGTCGCCGGAGTCGCTATACCTCCCCAAAAACGTTACGCCGTGAAGTGGATTAAGTGAAGGGCGCCTTGCGCGGGAAGCCTTGCGCCGCCCGAATTCTCTCCTTACGCGGGCTTCCAGACCCTGACGAGGCACTTCTTGGTGCGCTCGCCGGAGAGCGGGGTGTGGTCGATGTTGGAGTAGGTCACCACGTAGTCGCCGGCGCCCGTCGAGGCGAGGAAGTCGCCGTAGTCGTCGGCGCCGTTCTCCACCTCGATCGAGAAGTACTGGCGCCCCGCGAGGTCGACGCCGCACACGGCGCTCGTCGACTTCACCATGAGCCACGTGCCGCACCAGGCGGGCGCCGCGAGCGGCGTGCGCGGGAAGCGGAACCACGTCGCGTCGCCGTAGGGGACGGCGGCGAAGCGGGCGACGGAGGCGGCTGCCTGGGCGTTGCGCTCGGCGAGCGAGAGCTCGGAGGAGGCGGACCCAGAGCCTGACGCGGACCCTGACGAGGCGCCTGACGCGGACCCTGACGAGGCGCCTCCTACCTGCGCGAGCGCGTCCTCGGCCAAGATCCCCGTGGTCACCTCGTCGGCGGGCAGGTACGTCCCGAGGTTCGCGATGCCCCCGCCGTAGCTGTAGATGCCGTCGAAGGCGAAGCTGAAGCCGGTCGGGCCGTAGCCCAGCTCGAAGGGCTTCATGGACGAGGGGAGCACCAGCGCGTCGGTGACCTGGCCCGACTCCGCCTCGATGCGCGTGAGCTGGTAGTAGGTGCCGTTCGTGTCGGCGCGCGGCGCCGCGATCACGCCGTCGCGGACGGAGCACGGCGCGCACGCCATGCGGCCGTGCGAGACGTAGACCGCCTCGGCGTCGGACGAGCCGAACGCGGCGCGCTTGAGCGTGGAGTCCTCCTGCTTAGCGGGGCCGTCGAGGTTGGGAAGCGTCTGCCAGAACGCGTAGCCGCCGGCCGCGGCCAGCGTGGGCATCTCCCAGTCAGAGGTGCCCTCCTCGGCGAGCGCGGGCGTGCCCACCGAGGCGCCCTCGAGGCGCGCGTGGTAGACGCGCCACGTGCCCTCGAGGATGTCGGCCTCGGTCCAGACGAGGCCCTTGTCGCAGGCGCGCACGTCGTAGATCTCGAAGCCCTCGGACTCTCCCACGGCGTGCTCGATGACCGTGGTGCACGTGCCCGCGCCCAGCGTGAGCAGGCCCACCTGCGCGAGGGGCTTGGCCGTCTCGGTGGGGATCAGGCAGACGGCGGTCGAGTCGCTGTTCGCCCAGATCAGGCTGCCGTAGGGGAGCTCCTGGGAGCTCACGAGCGCTACGGCGGCCGAGGCGTCCTCGATCTGCGCGCAGTCCTCCGTGGTGAACACGGAGGACTCGGGGACCTTCAGCGTGGCCACGTCCGAGCTGTCGTTTGCGGCCAGCTGGCTGGCCGCGTAGCCGCCGCCTCCGAGCAGGGCCAGCGCGGCGACGCCCGCGACGCCGTAGAGGAAGTGGCGGCGCGTGAGCAGGACCTCGCCTGCGACGGGCAGCTTGACCTCGACGCCTGCGGAGGCGGACACGCGCGGCGTGACCGAGCGCGCGGAGTGCGCGCCCGCGGGGACGTGCGCGCGGGGGGCGTGCGAGCCGGAAGGCACGCCGACGCGCTGGGAGTTCGAAGTCGCGCCGACGCGCTGGGAGCTGGAAGTCGCGCCGACGCGCTGGGAGCTCGCGGCCTTGCCGCCTGAGGCGCCCGCGCTTCCGCCCCGCCCCGCGCCGCGCGTGCCCCGCCTCGCGCCGCGAGCGCCC
>NZ_JAAVTO010000109.1 GCF_013185065.1 Adlercreutzia sp. ZJ473
CGGCGCGGCGCCGGCGGGAGGCTCGCCCACGCCCGCGCCGCCGCGCGGCGCCGCGGCGCGAACGCCGGCTTCCTCCACGCCCAGGCAGCGCCCGATGACCGCGACGATGTCATCCTCGCGCGAGCAGGGCACGAACGCCGCCGCCTCGGTGAGCTCCTCCTCCAGGTCGGCGCCGTAGCGCGCGGGCATGCATCCCGCCACCACGACGTGCGCGCTGCCCGCCGCCACGCGCGGCAGGCGCGCCGCCTCGAAGACGGCCTCGAGGCTCTCCTCGGTGGCCGACTGGATGAAGGAGCATGTGTTCACCACGATGACGTCGGCGTCCTCCACGTCGGGGGTGATCGCGTAGCCCGCCTCGGCCAGGCGCTTCGACATGGCGGCCGTGTCGACCTCGTTCTTCGCGCAGCCCATCGTCACGAACGCCACGCGCCATGCGTCGCGCTCGCCCTCGGCCACGTCTGCATTCCGCATCTCGTCCATGTGGCGCGCGCCCTAGCGGTAGTTCACGTACTGGAGCGGCTGCCCGTAGTCCTGGCCCTTCAGAAACGCGATGACCTCCTGGAGGGTGTCGCGCGACGCCGAGCTCACGCGGAGCTGGTCGCCCTCGATCTGCACCTTGCACTTGAGCTTCAGGGCCTTGACGTCCTTGTTGATCTTGCCGGCCGTCTCCTTGTCGATGCCGTTGACGACGGTGGCCACGCGGCGCACCGACTGGCCCGTGGCGGCGATGGCATCGCCCCACTTCACAGCCGTGAGGTCGATGCCGCGCTTGATGAGCTTGCTGCCGATGACGTCGATGACCTGCTTGGCCACGAAGTCAGCCGGCGCGGACACCGTGATGGTCTGCTTGGCCTTGTCGAGCGCGATCTCGGCGCCCGAGTCCTTGAGGTCGTAGCGCTGCGCGATCTCCTTGCGCGCCTGCTGGAAGGCGTTGTCGACCTCCTGCATGTCGACGACGGACACGATGTCGAAGCTGGATTCCTTGGCCATGTTCAAGTTCCTTTCACGTAGTTCGAGGGTGGATGTATGCGCAGTTGAAATGCGGACGCATGCGCGGCTTAGCGGGAGGCTGCGGCGCTCGACGACGAGCCCGAAGAACCTCCCGCCGCGTTCGAGGCCGAAGACGACGAGGCTGAGGAGGAGGCGCTCGAAGATGCCGAAGACGAGCCTGAGGCGCCGCCGTGCGCGGCCTCCCAGTCGTCCTTGATCTTCGTGAAGTCGACCGACCAGGTGGGGATGCCGCCGTCAGCCTGCGTGTACTCGATCTTCTCGCCGTCGACCGTGACGGTGATGGCGTCGACCACCCAGGCGCTCAGGCTCCACGTGCCGGTGACGCTGACGGTCTCCTCGACCGGCGGCGAGATCAGCTTGCTCTCGGTGGTGCCGTCGGTGGTGATCTCGGCGTACACGTCGCTCGAGCCGGAGATCTTGTAGACGACCTGCGCGCTGGTGGGCGCCGTCTCGACGGGCTCGACCGTCGCCTCGCTCTCGGGGTTCGAGGTGTCGGTGAGGCCCGAGATGGGCACGTCGGGCACGTCCTGCGCGGCGTCCTGCTTGCCGCCGAGCACGAACACGAGCACGACGATCAGGACGAGCACCACCACGGCCGCGCCTATGATGAGCGGCAAGCGCGACATCGAGGGCACCCGGCCGTTCTGCGCTGACGAGTACAGGCTCGGGTACGAGCTTCCGCCCACGAAGCCCTGGCGCGGCTCGCCTCCCCGGGCACGTCCCCCGCGCTGCGCGCCCCGCGCACGGCCGTCGGTGCGCCCGGGAGCTGCGCCTCGCGGC
>NZ_JAAVTO010000110.1 GCF_013185065.1 Adlercreutzia sp. ZJ473
TGACGCCGCGCTCGACGATCCTCATGCAGCCCAGGGACAGCAGGCAGCGCCTGCGCATGCGCTCGAAGGTCTCGAGCCCGCAGCTCATGCGCTTCATCACCTTGATGGAGTTGTTGAGTCCCCATATGACCCGGATCCTGTCAAGCGGGCGCAAGGAGAGGCCCCTCGTCCGTCGGCGAGGGATCTCTCTCCATATGCATCGACCCTGTGGTGCGGATCCCGTTGCCTAACGCCTCAAAGCGTCGTATCGCGACACCCTCAGATCCGTGGATACCGCACGCGGCCCACACTTCAACGGCTCGTTCGGGGCTTTCCGCCGAAGGATCGTTCTCTTCGTCATCCTTCTGTCGCGCATACCGCGCGAGCGCGGCGCGCAGGTCTCAATCGCGGGTTCCCCTCGCGTTGGAGCAGATGCTACCTCAGGGCGGTTGCCCTGCTTCGCTGCTTCGTCACGCTCGACGACGCAGCCAATGGCCCAGAGCCACCGCGCCATCTCGCTTACGGCTGCCATCTTGGCCTTGTTGGCGTGGATGCCCCGGGCAACGAGGCTCGTGTAGCGCTTGTGGACGCGGTGCGTCGCCTTGCGCGCCATGACTCTCGGCTCCTCGCTGACTTCGTGCCCCGCGGCGGGCTGCTTCATGTTCCTGTTGAAGCGCCTGACGGCGGACGCGCCCTCGGTGAGCGCACGCCTCAGGTGGGAGTTTCCGCATTTGGTGATGCGGCCGTGCGCCCGGTGCTCCCCGCTGGAGCTCTCGGAGGGGGCGCACCCTATCCAGGACGTGGCGGATCTCCCGCTCCTGAAGCGGGAGAACCGGCCGAACTCGGCCGCCGTGAGGAAGGCCGTCCTCGTGTCGATGCCCTTGACGAGAACGAGCGCGTCCACATAGGGCTTCCATCTCGGCTCTGCGCACAAGGTTGCTATCTGGGAGTCGAGGTGCGCCACGAGTTCTTCGTCAAGACGGATGCTCTCCCTGCAGGAGGCGAGCGCCTCGCGAGCGCCCTCGCCCTCGAGGGCGATTCCGTCCAGCCAGCGGTCGAGCCTGGTTCCCCACGACTTGACGCGGTTTCCGCTTGCGGTCTTCTCGTTCCAGACGCATCCATGACGCAAGAGCAGGGCGCGCAGCCGCTGCTTGGCGTCGGCGACGATCTGCCTCGCGTCTTCCCGCGCGCGTGCGATGTCGCGCGCGGCCTCGACCTCGTAGGGCGGCACCCACACGGGCGCGCGGCCCTCGTCATCGGGCTTCAAGGGCTCTGCGAGCAGTCTCGAGGCATCGCGGGAGTCGGTCTTGCCCTTTTTGTCCTTCGCGGATCGCGCTATGCTCGACGTCGCTATGACATCGCAGTCGATGCCGATGCCCCGCAGGTCACGGCAGAGCGAGAAGCCGCTGCCGCCGGCTTCGTACGCGGCGTAGCAGGGGCCTTCGAAGCTGGCCCTCATCCACGCTGCTATGTCGTAGGCGCTCGGGCAGTCGGAGAAGCGCCTGCGCTCGACCTTTCCGCTCGACCACTCGAGCCCCTTGACCGTGACGGAGCGGGCGCGGGCGCCCGTTCCGAAGACGCCGCGGTGCTCACGGTAGATGGTGTAGTTGCTCATGGGCAGCCTCCTTCTCCCTGCGCGGCGCCTGGGGCCGCGCCTGTCTTGCGCTATGTCGGGGAGTCTGTCGTCTCCCGAACCCTGGGTGCCTGGCGGCAGGGCGGGCTGCTTCGGGCAGCCCCGCGTCTGGATCCGGGTCATATTGTCTTCGGC
>NZ_JAAVTO010000011.1 GCF_013185065.1 Adlercreutzia sp. ZJ473
CGCGAGTACTTCGCCAAGAAGAAGCAGGCTGGATAGCGGTACCACGCACGTTTACTCGCGGTACCAAAAATCGTTGACCACGGTACCAAGTCAGTTGATTGGCGGTACCGCGAGCGTTTATTACTCACCTCGCCATCGGGAGGGAGCGCGTCTCGTGTCGGGGAGGCGGCTCGCTACGCGATCTCGAGGTCCCTGGGCTTCGGCGGCCTTGGCTCGAGGGGGCGTTTCTCGCGGCTCTCTTGAGCCTGCCTTGCGTGCTCGGGGCGGTGAATCCTCATGCTCGTCTTGGCTACCATCGTCTGGTCCTTCGGCATGGCCTTCGTCATCGCCCTCATGTACGGCAGGCGCCGGGCCGCGTCCGCCTTGCCGTTGAAGTCCTCGACGTCGAGGTCGATCGCGGCGTTCAAGTCGAAGGCGCCGTCGTGAAGTCCGGCAACGGCCTCGCGGGCCTCTGGCAACGTGACGTCGGCTTCGAGCACCCCGCCGTCGACCTCGGCGAAGTCGCAGTCGTAGAGCGTGTAGTCCCAGCCCCCGTCGCGTTCTTGGACGTGGAGGTAGCCGTACTCGGGGATGAAGAGAGCCTGCTCCTTCAGGGATGAGTCCCTGGCCTGCTCGAGGGAGAGCATCTCGCGGTCAAGGTCGGTGATGATCTGGTCGGTGGCAGCTCTGATGTCGGCCATGCTTTCCTTCAGCTCCGGAGCCTGCCTGCCGGAGGACCAGCCGGCGATGTAGCCGAAGGAGTAGTCGGACGTGTCGACGCCGTAATGGTCGGCGACGGCGAAGGCCACGCTCTCGGCCTGCACTTCGCGGGTGAGGCGATCGGGCCTCTTCTCCCCGTCCTTCGCTTCGGTGAAGTCGTGCATGTGTGCGTGCGCCAGCTCGTGCATCGCAGTCTTGACCGTCTGCGTCTGGCTCATTCCCTCCTGGATGGCGATCCTCTTGTCTTCGGGATTGTGGGAGAAGTATCCTTTCGCGCCGCCTTCGATTTGCTCGAAGACCACCGGGCAGGGCGCGATGTTCTCGATTGCCCGCATGACGTCCTCGTATTTGCGGACGTCTCCCTCAAGCGACTCGACGCCCAGGGAGGGCAGCTCGCGGCCCGTGGTCTGGCTTACGTCGAAGACGTTGCTCACCTTGAAGCGCTGCCTGACGCTGACGGTCTCGTCGATGATGGGCTGTCCGTCGTCGTCGAGCTGGAGTTGGCCTTGCTCGTCGACGCGTGGCTCGTAGCTTCGCACCTTCTGCGGAGCCGGTGCGATGATCTGGATGGCCTTCTCGCCTTTGCTCACCTGGCGTCCGAACTTGCGCTGCCAGGCTCGGTATCCGGCGACGAGGGACGCGTCGGGCTTCTGCAGCGCGATCAGGATGCAGTTGTTGAGGGAGTAGTTGTGGAAGCGGCCCATGACGCGCAGGTACTCCGCATAGCGGCCGGAGGCGAAGATTTCCGACACTCCCGCTTCCAGGCGGTCGAGGGTCTCTTGGAGCTTGGTCTTTCCAGAGTCGCGTGCGTTGCCGCTGGTTGCTTCGTCTGCCACGGCATGCTCCTTTCAACGGCGCAGGCGCCGGAAGACCGGCGCCTGCTTGGGGTGGGTGGGGGTTGTCTCTAGCCGTTCAGCGGATCGTCGTCCGTGTCAAACGGGATGGTGCTTCCGGGGCCTGAGGCAGCGGGGCTCATGAACTCCTGGACTCGCCTCTCCTCGACTTTGCGCTCGTTGCGCTCGGGCTCGAGCTTGATCTTGTAGTAGGCGAACGCGCCGCCTGCTGCCAGGGCGACGATCACGGCCCAGGCGGCTCCGGCGGGAATCTGGGGTTGGGGCTCCTCGGGCTCGCTGCCGGTCTCGGCTGCCTCTGCGGGCTGCTGGGCGCTGTCGCTTTGGATCTGGCTCAGGCTGTCGGAGATGCTGGCGGTGCCGCCTTTTGACAGGGCGGCCAGGTCATCCTCGTTGACCTGGGTGAGCAGGTACACGTTGTCGTTGGCGGCCTTCTCGTCGACCACGAGGTAGAAGACGCTGTTGTCGGGGGACTTGATGGTGTAGAACTTCATGCTTTCGCCGTCGACGACCTCGTCGACCGTGCTGCCGGTGCCCGCGAAGGAGAGGGAGCCTTCGTGGAGCTTGTCTTCTTCGGCCTGAGGCGCCGGGGCGACGGGGGCCTCCTCGACCTGCTCTGCCCCTGCGGGCTCGGCTTCGCCGGGAGGGTCTGTGTTGGCGAAGGCGAGGGCGGGGACGGCGAGGGCTGCCGCCAAGGCGAGGCAGGCGAGAGCCGCGCTGGCCCTTTTAATCGAGGCTGACATGTTCGGGTCCCTCCTTCTCGAGTCGGGCAAGCAGGGAGAGCAGCTCCTCGGTGGTGGAGGCCTTGCTGCGGAAGACCTTGACGATCTCCTCGTCCTCAAGGAGCCTCAGCTGGTCCTCCTTTGCCTTGAGCAGCGACTTTCTCTCGGCGATCTCGTTCTGAATGCGCTTGATGTCAGACCTCAGTCGTTCGATCTTCTTGTTCATACGCACCTCCTGGAATTGGTTTGGGCTGACTTGGTAGGGACGCGGCGCCTTCTGGTTGGAAAGCGACGCCTGGTCATCCGTGGAGTCGGCCGAATGCGAGGAAGTGCTGCTGCCAGTAGCTGGTCTCGATGGACGCATACTGGATGGGATCGCCGCAATGGATCATCATCCCGCCGCCCACGTAGATGCCGACATGGCTTGCGCCTACCTCGGGGTAGGTGTTCTGGAAGAAGACGAGGTCGCCGGGCCTCGCCTCGCTCGGGCTGACGTAGCTGCAGCGGCCGCGAAGGCCCTCTGCCGTAGTGCGGCCAACGTCGCCGACGGAGTGGTTGACGACCCAGCAGACGAATCCCGAGCAGTCGAAGCTGGTGGATGGGCTGGAGCCGCCCCATACGTAGGGATAGCCCAGGTACTTCTCGGCTTCTTCGACCATCGCGGCGAACTGAGCGTCCTTGAGCGCTTCAGCAGGGATGCTGTATCCGAAGCCTCCCGTTGACGGGTTGGTTGTCCAGGAGCCCTTGAACAGGTCGTCGCGGTTGCCCTTGGTGGCCGCGAGCAGCTGGTAGTGCGGGATCTCGTCGTCAGTCAGGAGCTTTGCCGCAGCGCCGGCGATGCCCGTGTTGCTGAGCGAGACGGTCATGATGCGGGCTGTGTGGGTTTCCTTGACGGGATTGCCTGACTCGTCGAGTAAGGGGTTTCCGCTTTCGTCAACCACGTCGCGCTGCTCGGTCTCGGTGCTGGCCGCATAGGTCAAGGCGTACTGCGCCGAGGCGATCTGGTCTAAGAAGCCCCTTGTCTTGGCGAGGTCGTATTCGCCGTAGCGAGCCGTGAGCAAAGCCGCCAGCGCGTACGGGTCGTGCCCGATCTCGTCGATTCGGTAGCGGTACTCGTCATAGCCGGGATAGCGCGACTCGGCGCCGGTGGCCTCGGCTTCGACTTGGGCTTCGAGCGCCGAGTAGGCGGCGTCGACGTCTTTGATGCTCTGGTCGGCCGACGCATAGGAAGAGGCCACCGAAGTCTGCATGAGCGATCCTGCGACCGGCATGGCGACGGCGCCGACGGCAAACGCCGCAAGCAGAGACAGGGCCAGCGCGATCGCAACCGCCTTGGCGCCACCGCTGCTCCCGAGGGCGACGAGTCGCTTCGCAGCTGATGCCCGGGCCATTCGAGCTGCGTCGGCTGCTGCCGAGCTCGAGCTGGCGATGCCCCTTGCGATCGCAGCCGTGTTCGTCGGCGTGCCCTTCGCCGCACAGGCTCGCATGAGCTCCTTCTTGGCTTTCCTGCGTGCCGCTCTTGACGCGCTGCTCGCCGTCCCTCCCGCGCCCTTGGCGTTCGCCGCGCCCGGTGCCCCCGCAGACTTCCTGACTGCCCGAGCTGCCTGCCTCATGTCGGTTGGTCTGGCCCCGTGCGCGGAATGGGGGCGCAGCCGGGTGGCGGCAATGCGGTCTTCGGCCTCCGTCACTGCCTGCTCGCTGGCGTCGTCATCGTCGTCATCGCCTCGATTGGACTTCGAGCCGAGGCGGTGCGTCAGGGCGGCGCCTTCCTCGATGAATCGCAGGGACGTCCGGCGCAGCTCTCTGGATGCCGCCGGTTTTTCGCTCCTCGCGTTTGCGGAGGGCGGGTTGGCTTGGATTCTCGATGCCGCCGTGCCGCAACCCGCCTCTGATCTCATGCGGCGCTTCGTGCGTCGATTGCGTCGAGCATCCGTCCCGTTCCTCACGCTGTCCTGCCTGGAGGAGGAGCTTCTCAGCCTGCCGCCGGCTGCCTTCGGCGATTCGGGGCTCGGTTCGGGGGAGGCCCTCCGCTCGAGGCCCTCCCCGGCTGCCTCGACGCGATCCTCTGTCTCGAGCTTGCTCATGGCCGCCCAACCTTCGCTTCGCCGGGCTTCGTGGTCATCAGGTGATACAGCTGCGTGTCCGTGTCGAAGCGGTTCTCGAAGGGGACGATGATGTCGCCGAAGAAGAGAAGGCCCTCGCCCGGGCTGGTGTTCGTCACGTAGGAGAGCTGCTGCTTGGAGATGCTCAGATGGTCGGCCAGGATCGCCCGATCGCCTGCGGACTGGGCCAGCATCATGATGAAGTCGGAGTTGTCCAGGATGTTCTCGATCTCGCGGCTGCTCAGGAGGTCCTTCACGTTTTGGGTGATTCCGGTGGGGATGCCGCCCCACTTGCGGAAGCGCTTCCAGATCTCGACGGTGTAGGCAGCCGTCTGCTCCTCGCGCAGCATGAGGTGCATCTCATCCATGTAGTAGCGGGTATGGCGGCCCCTGTCGCGGTTGACGGTCACGCGGTTCCATACCTGGTCCTGGACGATGAGCATGCCGATCTTCTTCAGCTGCTTGCCCAGCTCCTTCGTGTCGAAGCAGACCAGCCGGTTGCTCAGCTCCACGTTGGTGCGGTGGTTGAACACGCTGAGGGAGCCGTGGACGTAGGGTTCCAGGGCGTCGCCGATGCGCTTTGCCTCGACGGTGCCCTGGCGGTACAGCTCCTCTTGCAGGTCTCCCAAGACGGGCATGTTCTCGGGCTGGGGGTCGTCCATGTACCTTTGGTACGTTGGGCGGATGCAGCGGTCGACCGCGGCTCGCTCCAGGGGATCCAGGCCGTCGCGCGAGCCCATGACGAGCTCTACCAGGGAGAGCAGGAAGTCCGCCTTGAACGCGAGCGGACTGTCCTCGTCGGAGTAGTTGAGGTTCACGTCCATGGGGTTGATGTGGTCGCTGCTGGTCGAGGAGACGACCACGACCTGGCCCTTCATGCCCTCGATCAGCGGGCGGTATTCGCCCTCGGGGTCGCCCACGATGATGTCGTCGTCGGTGTACAGGCGCGCGTATGCCATCTCGCTCTTCGCTGAATAGGATTTTCCCGACCCCGGAATGCCCAGGATCAGTCCGTTGGGGTTGCTCAGCTTCGTGCGGTCAGCCTCGATGAGGTTGCGCGTGATGGTGTTCACGCCGTAGAAGATGGCGTCGCCTCCGGTGCTCAGCTCTGCGGCCACGAAGGGGATGAAGATGGCTGCGGCCTTGGTGGTCAGGATGCGCAGCTGCTTCTCGTGCAGGCTGAACGAGCCGACGGGAACGACGGATCGAAAGCCCGCCTCCTGCTGGTAGCTCAGGGTCTTGAGCTTGCAGTTGTGCTGCTGGGCCACGGCGTCGGCTGCGAAGAAGGCGTTGTCCAGGTCCTGGAGGGTCGCTCCTTCGACGACGATGACGAACGCGGCCTTGAACAGGCGCTCGTTGTGGTTTTCGAGCTCGTGGTTCAGGTTGCGGGTGTCGTTGGAGAGCGTCACCAGGTCGGGCGGCAGGATGTCCGGGTCGTAGCCGGCGCGAATGGCCTTCTTCTGCTCCTCGATCTTCACCTTGTCTATGTCCGACACCTTGCTCTTCACCATCTTCTTGGCAGCCAGTTGGTCGAGGGGCTCGAGGTGAAGGTCGATGGTGATGGGGCATTCCAGCGCCAGGAAGTCGGCGAGGATCTTGTCCGAGAGCTCCGGGGCGTCGATTATCAGGTAGGCTGCTCGCTTGTAGGCGCCGTCGATTCGGAACCAGTCGCCGTGGCCGAAGTCGAACTCGTTGGGCGTGGCGGCGTCCTTGGCGATGTCCGCCCTCCCGTGGTCTGGGGCGAAGACGGCCTCTTGGGCGTTGGGGCCGGCGCAGACCTCGGCGATGAGCTTCGTGCGCTCTTTGCCGTTGAGGACATGGGCGTGGACGCCGATGGCGTGGAGTCGCGAGATCGCGTCGGAGGCTATGCGGGACAGGCGCCCACGTGCCTCGAAGGGATCCTTCGCCTCGATGGTGAGGGTGACGTAGTGCTCCTTCATCAAGCCTCCCGATGCCTGTGCGTTGCGAAGCGCGAGCATGTCGGAGTACTCCTCGCGGAACGCGTCGAGCCCGTCGTCCTCGCGTTTGTCGACGATGGCGCAGGTGCGCTCGGCTCCGTGGGGCTTGCGGTTGATGCAGGTGATGTCCACCTTCACGGAAGCGTCGAAGTGGTTGAGGAAGTCGCACCACTTGTCGAAGATGTCCTCGCGCTCCTCGCGACGTGCCAGCTGGTAGTCGATGGAAGTGAAGAACACGGTCTCCGAGTAGGTGCTGTCGCCTGCCATGACGATGCCGTCCTTGGCGATGGCGACGAAGGGCAGGGTGTCTTGCGCCGTGATCTCAACCTGCTTTGCCTTGTTCTTTGGGCCGGGTTTTCCCGCAGCGGCGCCGTGGGCTCCTCGCGGGACTCCCTGCCTGATGGCGGATGGCGCGTTGCCTCTCGGGGCGGCAGGTTGCGGGTCGGCATTGCCGCGCGGAATGGTGATGCACTCGCCGGTCCTCCGTGCGCGGCGCTCGGCTCTGCGGTCGGCCTTGCGGGCTTCCCGCTCGGCTTCGCGACGTGCGGCCTTGGCGCGTCTTCCCTCCTTCTTCTCGGCTCGTACCTGCTCTCGGGTCTTCGCGTGCCGGGGCTTCTTGAGCAGCATTTGTCATCCACCTCCTAGCTCTTGAATCGCTTCTTGCGGATGGCGGGCTTGCGGTAGCGCACGTCGATGAAGTTCGTCAGCGCGGCTTCCAGGGGCAGGCCGTTCTTCTCGTACAGGCCGAAGGCGAAGCCGGGGACCATCAGCAGCGCCATGAGGGCCACTGCGAGGGTGTTTCCCAGGCAGGGGCGGGCAATGAAGAAGAACGGGAGGCCTACGGCTGCGGCGATGCCGAAGCAGATGAGCTGGCGTCGCGTAAGGCCGAAGGCGACCTTCGATTTGATGGAGTTCAGGTCTTTGGGCACGTCGACGTAGCCGGGCATTTTCGGGTCTCCTTTCGTCTCTAGTGGGCCGCGAACACGGAGCGGGCCAGGCTGGATGTCTTGAACAGCGAGAAGCAGAGCAGGATGGTCATGCCGGCGATCTCGAAGAGGGCGGCGTGGATGTCGGAGGAGTCGGGGATCTGCGCGACGAGCACCGCGTAGATCCCGACGCATACGATGATGAAGAAGCCCTGCGCGGCCAGCGCGGCCATGCCCCTGAGGTAGTTCGTGCCGATCTGGCCCCATTCGCGGTTGGCGAGCGTGGCCATGGGGATGGGCGCGATGGACGCGGTGAGGTAGATCTCGATCATGCGGCCGTAGATGATGACCGTGATCAGAACCGAGAGGATCTTCATGCCGAGCGACACGAGCGCCGACTCCACAGCCAGCATGAGCAGCTCGCCGATCTCCATGTCCTTGAGGGACTCGTCGATCCTGTCCAGCACTGAGGCCGGGTCAACGGAGGTCTGCGTTCCGATGAGCCCGGAAGCCTGCGTGACCATGTGCTGGCCCACGTCGAAGAGGGCCATGATGATGGTGAACGTGTTGCTCAGGACGAGGACGGCGACAAGCGCCTTGAAGAAGTACGCGAAGAAGTCGAAGGTCTGCATGTCGTGGAAGTTGTTCTTCTCAGTGATCATGGTGATGAGCTCGACTACCAGCACGTAGGTGATCACGATGCCCGCGATGGGCAGGACCACGTTGTCGGAGAGGCTTTGGACTAGGGAGAAGATGCTCGCGTTCCAGTCGGCAGGTGAAGCCGAGACCTCGCCTGCGATCGATGCCGTCTTGTCGTTCACTTCCAAGAACATCGAGCTCACGTTGGAGTCGATCATTCCCGTAAGCGTTTCCCTGGCCCAGGTCTCGATGGCGTCAAGAACGCTATCAAACACCGGAATCACCCCGCAGGCTAGAAGAGGTTGGCCAGCAAGGGGATGAGCTGCGTGCCGATGAGGATGACGCCGCCGCCGCTCATGAGCTGCTTGATGCCCTGGCTCTTCGCTCCGGGGTTGTCGCCGCCGTAGCCTTCGAGCAGGTTGATGGCGCCCCAGGCCCCGAGGCCTGCGCCAAGTGCGGTGACGAGCGTTTGAAGAATGCCGATGGCAGAGGTGAAGAATTCCATATGCTCACTTCCTCTCTTGAATTCGGGATGGAAGCCTTCCAGAGAGGGATGAGGCGCCGGCTCTCTGGAAAGGCCTTTTCGGCGAATCGGGGGAAGTGTCCTTGGTCGGCTAGTCGATATCGGGGAGGTCCCCGTCGAGGAAGACGAGCTCCTCGTCCAAGTCGATGACCGCTTCGCTCAGGTGCTTCTGGCCGTAGTCGTAGCGAAGCCTCGGGTCGGACTCCGCATGTTGGCGGTATCGCGGATGCTGGGTGATGTCGTATTTCTTGGAGCGGAAGGGGCGCAGGCCGCGAACCATGAGTATGCACTCGTCGTTGGGCAGGACGGCGATCTCGTCCTTGGTCATGAGCTCGCGTCCGAGCGTCTGGTAGTTCTGTCCGTAAGATCGGTTGGACCCGCGCGTGTCGGACTCGTTCATGAGCTCGATGGTCTCGCGGCCGAGCGCCTCGCAGATGTCCCTGAGGGTCTCCTCGTCGCGTCCGCCCAAAAACAGGCGCATGTCGCAGTTGCCGATGATGGTCGCGGCATGGTCCTTGTAGATGGCCTTCAGCTGGCTTTTGTTCTGAACGATGATGGTGGCGGAGATCTCGCGGCTGCGGATGGTGCTGATGAGCCGCTCGAAGTTGGGAATGTGCAGGTTGGCGAACTCGTCCAGGAGGAAGCGCACGTGATAGGGAAGGCGCCCGCCGTGCACGCGGTCGGCGCGCTCGGTCAGCAGGTTGAACAGCTGCGTGTAGACCATGGCCGCGACGAAGTCGAAGGTGCGGTCGTTGTCTGACGTCTGGATGAAGAGCGCCGTGGGCTCGTCGCCGACCATGTCGAGGTTCAGCTCGTCGTATCTCATGAGGTCGCGAAGCTCTTGGATGTCGAACGGCGCCATCCGTGCGCCGACTGATACCAGGATGCTCTTGGCTGTCTTGCCGGCGGCCAGCTTGTACTTGCGGTACTGGCGGACGGCGAAGCAGTCGCCTTCGCGGCTCGCCAGCTCCTCGAACAAGACGTCAACTGGGCTTTGGAACTCCTCGTCGTCCTCACGGGCTTCGCACATGTTGATCATGTCCAGCACGGTGATGATGTTGCGCTCGCTCTCAGGCGCGAAGTTGACGACATAGGACACGAGAGCGCACAGGAGGAGCCGCTCTGCCTTGGTCCAGAAGTCCTCGGTCGAGCGCTCGCCTGTGCCGATTGTGTTGCAGATGATGACGTTGACGAGCTTCAGCACGTCGCTTTCGGAGCGCACGTAGCTGAGCGGGTTGTAGTGGAGGGACTTGGGCATCTCGATGAGGTCGAGACATTTGATGCGAAAGCCCTCTGTCTCCAGGATATGCCCGACGTTGGGAAGGATGCTGCCCTTGGGGTCGGTGGTGACGTAGCTTACCCCGGGAGAGGCCTGCATGAGGTTGGGCTCCACCACGCCGCGGGTCTTCATGGAGCCGCTGGAGCCCTCCACGAGCAGGTTGTTGTTGCGTGCGGTGAAGTAGTCCTTGGGCCGCGTGTTGATGGTCTTGCCCTCGGTGCGGGTGAGAAGGATGTTGCGGTAGGGATTCGGGTCTGTGTACGGCTTGAAGTCAGCGGGGACGGACCAGCGGGCGGAGCCGTACTCGACGCCATCGCGGAGCTTCCTCTGTCCGTTGAGCTTCAGGTAGAGCAGGCCGCTGGCGGCGATGCCTGCCACGGCGCCGGTCATGAGGTCGGCGGGCGCGAGGGAGGGCCAAGGCGGGCTGAACGCGCAGCGGGCGTTGGCCAGCGCGGTCGTCCACTGCTCAAGCGGGTTGCCTGGCAGCTGGCTCGCAAGCCAGCTGAGCCTGTCGGCCACTGCAAACGAGGCCAATCCCGCCGCGCCGATCCCGGCAGCGCGGGCTGAGCGCCGGTTGAGCTTGGGCTTGGGCATCAGCGGCTCCTCTCAGGCTCGCGCAGGTGGTCGCGGGCCTTGTCTTTGGGAAGCGACTTCGCGATCTCTCGCAGGCGCTTCACGACGGAGGGACGCTTGTCGGGATCGAGCTCGAGGGCGGTGTACTCCTTGAACGCGGCCTCGAGTTGGGCGGCCTGCTTCGCGTGGAAGTACACCAGGTACTGCGGCGGGTCCTTGGACTTGTCCTTGAGAAGCGCGTAGGTGACCTGGTGTCTGCGGGCGATGCGCCCGAAATCCGCGATGCCGCTTTTCGCGATGGGGATCTGGGAGAGCTCGGCACCGTCGGCAGACAGCTGGCGGAGGGTCTTCTTGCCGGGGCGGGGTGCCTTGTCTTTCTGGGAGGCCTGCTTGGCGCCTCGGTTCCGGTACATCCAAAGGCGCATGACGGACAGCAGCATCTGGGATCCCGTCCTCGTGGTGGTTGCGCAGAACGACACGGAGCGGTCGTCGACTTCCTCTTGCATCTGATCTCCTTTCGAGAAGCCCCCGGCACGCCCAGCCTGAGCATCCGTCTTGATCTGGAGATTCGGTCGGGGATGCGTTGCTGCGTGCCGGGGCCGAGCGGGTCGGTCTCTTAGTTAGAGGGGCATCGTCCTCGCCCGAAGCTGGCGATCGTCGGTGTCGCCTAGCTCCTCTCCTTGGTACCTGCCGCGTATCTTGCAGCAGTTGTCTCGGCGTCACGCTCGGCGCTGGAGCCGACATACAGGCAGCACCAGGCGACGAAGGCGTTTCCCGCCATGAGCAGGACGATGAGGGCGACGGCTGGAAACATGGAGGGCCTCCTTATTGGCAGAACACGAGCGTTCTCTCGTTTCGGTAGGTGGTGTATGAGCAGGTGCAGAGCGTGAAGGTCTGCCTGGATGGGTCGAGGCTCGCAAGGGTCGCGCAGGATCGGTCGTTGGTCTTCGACACCCAGTCGGCGTAATCCTGGGAATCGGCGAACTGGGTCGTTGCGAGCTCAGATGAGCCGTCGATGATCTGGGCGCCTTTGACCTTGAGCTCATAGGTCCTCTCCCTCGTGTAGATGAGCACGTCTCGGTGCTCTTGCGCGAACTCGGATCTTGAGAAGCCGGCTACGTCGGCGAACATGCTTCCGTCGTCCATGTGGTGGGCGCAGATGATCACGTTCGGGGAGTCGATGCCCTTCTCGCATCCAGCTGCGATGAACGGAATCCCGTAGACGTCGTATTGCCCGTATTGGTCGTGGGTCAGGTAGTAGTCGGGGCTGCTCGGGGAAGCCTGCACGACGGGGTAGTCCACGCGGGTTCCTGGTATCTCTATCCAGGCCACGACCTCCTCTGGCTGCCCATCCCAGTCGATCGGGCTCGCGAGGTCGATCCCGGAAAGGTCTTTCAGGTCGCAGATGAGGTTGTCCGCCTCGTGACGGAGGACGGAGCGGTTCTGCCCGTCTGCTGCCACGAACGCGGTGCCGGCGGCCAATGCGAGGGCGAAGGCGGCGAGCAGCGCACCCGCCGCCTTCCTGAGGCTAGGCCTCTTCATCATCAGCCCGACCCATGAGCTTCGCGCCTTTGCGGGCAGCCAAGGCTGCGGCGCAGCCGCCGCAGACTACCAGGGCCAAGATTCCTCCAGCTACGGCTGCGCCGGTCTTGGGGTAGCCCGCCTTGGGAGATGCGGGCTCCTCCGGGTTGCTGGGAGGATTGGGGCTGTCCGGGGCGTCGGGCCCGCTGACGACGACCGTCTGGGCGGCGTCCTCGATGTCCGCGTGGGCTGCGACCTCGACGCCGTCCTTGGTGAGTGCCTCGAATGCGACGACGGTCTTCTCGGCAAAGCCCGTCGCGTCGAACTCGAAGACGACGTCGACGGCGCCCCCTGCCGTCTCGGGGGTGAACGTGGCGGAGGATCTGATCTCGTTGCCGTCCGCATCTGTCAGAGGCTCGCCGGTTTCCTTGTCCATCAGCGTGCCTGCGACGGTGTACTCCTTGCCGGGGATCAGGTTATTGAACGTCACCGTGTCGATGACCATGGCCTTCTCTCCCGCCAAGACGTTCTTGTCTCCGTCCGCGCCGTCTGCGGCGCTGGTGGAGATTTCCGCGAAGCGGATGGTCTGGCCGTCGTCGTCGATGTCCTCGTGCTTTGCCACGGTGGCCTGCTCGGCATTTGCCAGCTGCTCGAACACCACGATGCTCTTGCCGGCCAGCATGCGGGAGTCGATGGCGAACTCGACCTCAGCCGCTCCGTCGGGCTCTTCTGGGATGAAGGTCGCCTGGGAGACGATCTGGTCGCCGTCGGCGTCGAGCAAGGGCTCTCCAGTGGCCTTGTCCATGATGGTTCCAGTGAGCGTGTACTCGGCGCCGACGGTGAGGTTGGTGAAGGCGACGGTGTCGATGATGGAGAGCTCGTCATCGAGGGCGCCCTGGTTGTCGTTGGTCGAAGAGTCGATGGCGGTGGTGCGAATGTCGATCACCTTGATGGTCTGGCCCTCGTCTTCGATGTCGGCATGAGCCATGTACTCGACGCCCTCGTGGGTCATGGTCTCGAATGCGACGATGTCGTGGCCGGCGAGGTCAACTCCGTTGAACGTGAAGCAGATGCTCGCGGTGCCGTTGTAGCCCTCGGCGACGAACGTGGTCTGGGAGGTGATCGCGTTGCCCTCGTGGTCAACTGCGGCCTCGCCTGTTGCCTTGTCCATCAAGGTGCCGCTGACGGTGTACTCTTCGCCGGGAATGCAGCCGGTGTAGTCGACGACGTCCACGATGGACATCTGCTCGGCTGCCTGGGACTCATGGGTCCCGTTTGCCTCGTCGGTCGCTGTTGTCTTCATGGTCTTGGGCATGTTCTCCACGCTGAGCTCGAGCGCTGCGGTCATGGCGCCGTCCTCGAGCTCGACCATGCCCTGGTCGTTGACGGTAAAGTCGTAGACCACAGGCTCGCCCTCGGCGTCAACCTCGTTGATGACGTAGCCTTCAGGGGATCCTGTCTCTTGGATGTGCCAGCGGCCATGGGTCGCGTTCCTCACTTCGATGCAGCCGTTCTCGTCGGTCGTCATCTCGTCGTCGAAGGTGCGGTCATCGTTCCATACGTGGAACTTCGCGCCGACGACGGGCTTCTCGGGGTCGAGGGCGTCGACCTTGCGGAGCTTGATCTCGGTGGGCTCGTCGACAACGTCGACGGGTTGGTCGAAGACGTCGATCTCCTGGCCCTGGTATTCCAGGGCCACGGTCTTCTCTGTGACGTCGAGGGCGTATCCGTCCTTGGCCTTCGCTTCGTAGACCGTGTAGGCGCCCAGGTAGAGCTCGCCGGTGGAGGCGGTGCCGTCCTTGCCGGTCTCAAGGGTTGCCACGATGTCGCCGGCCTTTGCGCGGATGGTGCCGTCAGGCGTGACGATGTCGGTGGCGGCTTTGACGACGTAGACGGAGTCGTCTACGGGCTCGCCGTTGTCGGAATCGGTCTTGGTCACGTTGATGATGCCCTTCTGCGGCATGTCCTCGAAGGTCACGACGATGGGGTCATCCCAGTTGTTGTAGGCGGAGCCGACCTCGACGGTCTTTCCCTCCAGCGCGAGGACGTAGCCTTCGGGAGCCTGAGCCTCGGTGATGGTGTAGGTTCCCTGCTCAAGCAGCATGGGGAGCGTCACCTCGCCATTGGCGTTGGTGGTCCAGGTGTCGAGAACCTGCTCGTCGGGGTAATGGCTGGTCCAGGTTGCAAGGTTTCCGTCTGCGTCAACCAGCTGGAAGCTGCAGGGCAAGGGGATCTGCCTGCCGGACTCGGCGTCGACCTTGACGACCTTCAGAGGCGTCTGGGGGATGTGGTTGTTGACCAGAGGAGGGTTGTCGTACTGCCCTTCGTCGGAGATGGTGATCTTCCAGTCGTCGACGGGGATCAGGTCGCAGCCGTGCTCGGCCTTGAAGCTCTCGGAGACGGAGCTGGGGATGACCTCGTGCACGTTGTAGGAGCCGAAGGCGAGCGCGCCGGTCCAATCGTCGGGGATGCCCAACGCCTTCGTGGTGGCCAGGCCGTCTTCGTCGGTGACGATGGTGCAGACGATGCTGCCGGGAGAGACCTCTTCTCCGGTCTCGGGGGAGACGACGGGGTTGGCGGAAGCGTTGATGATCTGGAACTGCACGCCCTCGAGGACGATGCGCTGCTGCTCCTGGTCGATGCCGCTCTCGCTCTCAGCTTCGACGGGGACCTCCTTGACCAGGCGGTAGTCGCCGCGCTTCACGGAGTTTTCCGCCGTGGGCGTGTGGTAGGTGGTCACCACGGGGCTGTCGGCTTGGTCGGAGACGATCTGGGCGGACTGCTTCCTGGGCGCGTTTCCGCAGCCGTCGTCGAGGTTGTAGCCCAGAGGCGCCTTCACCTCTTCGACGACGACGGTGCCCAAGGGGATGACGGGGTTGCCGTCTTTGTCGGCGTAGAGCGCGTCACCGGCGACCTTGTGCTCTGCGTCGAAGAGCGCCCGCCCGCTTTCGTCGGTGGCGAAGGTCCAGCTGCGCAGCTGCTTGCCGGACTGCTCGGCCTCGTCGGGGCTGTCGTAGTAGCCGTCGTAGTAGTCGACGACGAACTGGGCGCCTGCAAGGGACGCGTCGCCTTGGGGGACGTCGCCGGCGGATGCGTCTGCCTTGGCGACGATGACTCGGGGGGTTCCGTACTGGGGCTCGTCGGAGACGGCGCCGGAGTTGACCTTCGCGGTCTTGCCGGCCTCGACCTTTACGGGGTAGGTCTGGGGGTCGAGGGCGTAGCCGGTCGCCGCGACGGTCTCCTTCACCCAATAGCCGCCGCGCGGGACGCCGCCGAGCTCGCCGTGGCCGTCAGCGTCGGTGACGATGGCGCCGAACGCCTCGGTGCAGCTCTCGTCGGAGTACACGGTGTAGGTCGCGCCGCCCAGGCCGTAGCAGTCGTTGCCGCCTGAGATCTCGGTGCGGGCGCTGGTCTTGCAAAGCTCGATGCTGCCCGGGCGCTCCTTGACCTTGACGCTCGTGCACATGTTCTGGCTGTTGGGGCTGGTCCATTCGACGCCAGTCGCCTCGTAGGAGTCCTTGTTGTCCTGGTAGAACTTCTTCGCGGCGTCGAAGACGCCGTAGAAGTCGCCGTACTCCGGGGTGACGTACGCGCTCATGTAGCCAGGGGTGTAGGTGCACCAGATCATGTACTGCAGGTAGCCCATGCGCTTGTACGCAGACCAGTCGGAATGATGCCCTTCGAGGTACTTCTCGTACAAGCCGATCTTCAAGGCGGTGCCTTCGTCCATGGGGCTTGAGCTGTAGCTGGACCCGGGATATGCGGTGGTCGTGATGTCGATGCAGTAGGCGTATTCGCCGTCGATCATGAAGACGGAGTCGGCCCAGGTTGCCCCGGTGCTGCTGTCGTGCACCTGGAAGTCGAACTTGTCCCCGGTGTCGACGAGGGTCGCCGTGGCTGCGTGGGCTTGCCGGGCTGCGCCCTGCAGGAGCACGGACAGGCCCGAGAGGACGAGTGCCAGAGCGAGGAGGCATCGCAGGCACTTGTCGGGAGTCTTTCTTGCTTCAGTTGCCATTTCGCTTCCCTCCTTAGAATGCGATGTCCTCTTCGTATGCTTCGTCGGGGCCGTGCTCGTCGAAGATGCGCTTGATCTCGCGCGGGTCCACGTCCTTGCGGCGCCTGATCGCCTTGCCCGCGTCATCGCGGATGACGTGGCCCTCTTCGTCCAGCTCTGCCTTGGTCAGCCACACCAGGCGGTCTGCCAGCAGGGGAAGGGAGCAGAGACGGGGGTCTCCCTTGACGGGGTTCACGAACTTGGGGCTGAACTCCCAGCCGGACACGTCTTCGCCGGCGATGGCGGATCCGGGGGGCAGCGCCACCTTGAAGAAGCTGTCGGGCTCGCCCTGCTTGTTGGTGTACCCGATCTCGTTGATCGCTTCGGCGCCGACGATCACGTCGACTGTCTCTCGCTTTGCCATGGCGTTTCCTTTCGTTTCTGGGGGCGGACGGCAATGGAGCCGACGGGCGGCTCCATTGGGGGATGGCGTGCTTGGGTTTTGGAAATGAGAGGGCTTCTACTCGAAGAGCAGGCGGGCCTGCGCTTGGGCCGCAGCTGCGATCTCGGTGCGCCAGTTGCGCTCGGGAAACGCCAGGGGGCGGCAGCGCTCGAGCAGGCGCTCGTAGATGCGCTGGGAGCTCATGCTGTCAGGGGCCTTCATCTCCTTTAGCGAGAGGTTCGTGGTCACGACGAGCGCGGCTTGGGAGCGGTAGATGGAGTCGATCAGGGTGAACATCTGCTCGCGGGTGAAGTCGGTGATGCGCTCGGAGCCGAGGTCATCCAGGACGATCAGGTCGAATCGGGCGATGGAGTCGATGAGGTTGTTGCGGTTCTTCGCGCGAAGGTCCTGCAGCTCGTTGAGGATGCGCGTAGGCGCGGTGACCAGCACCCTGTGCCCCGCCTCCTCGACTTTGCTTGCCAGGTAGCTTGCCCCGTATGACTTGCCGCAGCTTGGCGGGCCGAACAGCAGCAGGCCGACGCGCGAGGCCTTCATCTTCGGGAAGCGCTCGGCGTACTTGGTCAGCTTGTCGTAGGGCGGTGCCGTCGTGCAGAGGCCGCTGAGGTCGGCGCGCCAGCCGGGCAGCTCGATGTTCTCGGGGGCGCCTGAGGCCCTGCGCCTGCGCATGGCCTCGCGGCGGGCAGCCGCCTGCTGGCGCTCGTGCTCCTCGCTCTCGCATCGGCATATGCAGGGCAGCGTCTTGGTCGTGCCGAGCCATTCCAGCCTGACCTGCTTGGCACCGTGGCACTTGCCGCAGCGGAGAAGCCCGTCTTCGCCGACGTAGGTCCCAGGGGCGCCGGGCTCGGTTTCCTTGAACTCGAGGTTGCTGAGGTCGATGTCCATCACAGCACCTCGCATTCGTCGAACGAGTAGTCGGGCTTCTTGGACGCCTTGGCCTCCTGGGCGCGCTGCCTGTCCGTCCGGGCCCATCTGCGAATCACGGCGAGGTGGTTCTTGTAGGACTTCCCCGAGCAGGCGATGTACTCGCTCAAGCGCTCGATGCGCACGGCCCAGTCTGCGGGGAACTCTTCCTGAAGGGTGCGGTAGTCGCCGTCGGAGAGCAGCACGTTTTCGTACTGGCCGTAGCGGCTGCGAGCCTCGCTTGCGCCTTTCTTGGGCTTAGTGGTTGATGAGTACGTCTTTCCCTCGCAGTGCGTACTTGTTTCCGTCGGGTTCTCCGTCATGGTGCAGCCCGTCGTCGGCTTTTCCGACGACGGCGAATCCGCCGGCGCAGGCGCCGTGTTGTTCTGGGGGATCTCGTAGATGGTGTAGTCGTAGCCGCAGAACCTGCCCTCGTCGTCGTGGGCTTGGGTGCGCACGACGTAGCCGGCATCCTCGAGCTCCTCGATTCCGGAGCGCACGGCGTCCTTGCCGTCTTTGGACAGCGCGGACAGGCCGGCAATGGAGTACTCCCAGTTGTTGGGGAAGGAGAGGAGCTGGGACATGAGCCCCTTGGCTTTGAGGGACAGGCTCTTGTTTCGGAGATGGTGGTTGGACATCACGGTGAAGTCCCTGGTCTTGCTTACGCGGATCACGGGCATGGCTGACCTCCCGTCATCGGGCTGGGTTTGGGCATGGCAAAGCCCTCCTTTCGACTTGGGTTCACGCAGGGTGCGCTTGGCCGAGGGACGGAAGGAGGGCTGGTTGGAACGGGCGGGCCTAGAGGTACTTCCAGATCATGCGCAGGAGGGCTGCGCCGAGCGCGATCGCTGCGTTGACGGCTGCGGCGACTGCGAAGGCGATCAGCGTCAGGGTCCCTTTCAGGAGCGAGGCGACGATCCGCATGTTCAGCTCACCTCCTTCTGGAAGACGTCCTCAAAGGCGAAGGACAGCGTTATCGATCCGTCGGAGTGTAGCCGGACCTGCTTCACGAACCGGTGGATGACCTCGCGAGTCATCGGCTTGTCGGGCTCGACGATGCCGAGCTGCTCGATCAGGTCCGCAACGCGCCCCTCGTCCCGCAAGGCAAAGTCCAGGCTGCGACGCTCGTCCTTGAGGGAGCATTCGCGTGCCGCCAGGTCGCATAGCGCGTCGGCAACGCGCTCCTTCTCTTCGAGGTAGCGGCTCTCGGTCAGTCGGCCCAGGGAGAACGCCTCGTAGAGGCGGAGCTTCTCTGACTTGACCCTGGACCTTTCCGCGTCGAGCTCCGACAGGCTTCGCGCGATGCCCGACTGGCGAAGCTGGATGCTCTCCGCCTTGCTCTCGAAGGCGAGCTTTGCCGCCTGCGCGACTTGCAGCTGCCTCTGCAGGGCGGCTCGCACGATTTCCTCGAGCTCTGCCTCGGAGACGGTCGCGTCGCAGCCGCATGGGCAGTTTGCCACGTAGTGGGTGACGACGCGCTCCTCCCTGAGCGTCTTCGGGGCCATGTTGCACGTCGGGCAGACGATGATGCCCGAGAACAGGCCCTTCAGCGGCTTCCTGCGGGGAGCGCATTTCTTCGACCTGATCACCTCGTTGGCTCTCGCCCATTCATCAGGCGTGACCAACGCGGCATGGGCGTCTTCGACGTAGATGCGGTCTTCGGGCCGAACGAGGCGCTTCTTCCTGGCTCCGACGCCGATGACTTCGGTCTTCCCAGCCTCGAGGGTGCCCTTGTACGTGACGTTCTGGAGGATGTGCCGAACCTTTCCCGAGGTCCAGGCCGTCCACTTGCGCTTCCCGTTGGGGATGCTCCCGCGCTTCCCGATCATCTCGTGGTAGACGCTTGGGGCCGGAACGCCTTCCTCGTTGAGGGTTGCCGCGATGGTTGCGGTGCCGTATCCCTGCACGGCCAGGTCAAAGGTTCGGATGACCCACTTGCCGGCCACGGGGTCGATGCGCAGGTTGCCGCGGGCCTCCTTGTCGTAGAAGTAGCCGAAGGGCGCTGCCCCTTGCACATGCTTGCCGTTGAGCCAGTTCGCCTCAATTCCGCTCTTCACGCTCTTCGACACGTTGAAGCTGTACCCGGCGTTGATGATGTTCTTGAACCCCATGACGAAGTTGTCCTCGGACGCGTTGCCGAGACGTGCGGAGTCGTAGTTATCCGCCACGGCGATGAAGCGGACTCCCAGGAAGGGGAACAGGTTCTCGACGAGGGAGCCTGCGTCGACGTAGTCGCGGGCTAGCCGGGAGAAGTCCTTCACGATCACGGTCGAGACCGCCCCGTCCTTGCACAGCGCTATCATCTCCTGCAATGCCGGGCGCTCGAAGCTGGTGCCGCTGTAGCCGTCGTCTACGAAGAAGCGCACCTCCTCCCCGATAAGCTCGGGCTCGTCGGCGATGAAGTCCTCGAGGAGGGTGCGTTGGTTTTGAACGGAGTTGCTCTCCTCGTCCGGGGGCTTGTCCTTGTCATGCTCGTGATCGGATACCGACAGTCGGACATAGCAGGCGATCATCCCAGCACCTCCTTCAGCGCGTTGAGCCTCGTGGCGTAGTCTTCGAACTTGAACGTGATCCTCAAGGTCTTGTCGGGGAAGACGTCGACCTGCTTGACCATGGCCTCGATGATCTCAGGTGAGATGTCGGGCATGCCGTCGAGGCCCTTGATCAGAGAATCCACCTCAGACGAGGGGCTTCTGAGGCTTGAGATGGCGTCGATCCTCTGGCTGAGCTGAGCGACCTTGCCCGACAGCTCCTCAGCTTGCTCGTCCAGCGGCGCCTTGCCTGACTCCCATGTCGCTCGGCTGATCGCGCCGCTGGAGAAGCTCTCGTAGAGGTGGCGGCGAGACTCGTTGCATCTTGCCAGCTCCAGCTCCAGGACCGAGGCCTCTCGGGCCAGCGTCGCCTCTGCCTCGAGCGACTTCTCGACGAGTCGGGCGCTGCCGCGCTCGCCGGTGAAGGCTCCGTGGAGCGCGAGCTGCGCCCTGAGGGCGTCGGCCACTGCCATCAGGACGTACGGCTCGGCAACCGTGGGGCCGTCGGGGCAGGTGATGCGCTGCTTCTTCGCGGTGCAGGCGTACGTGGGCGCCTTGACGACGTCACCTCTGCCGATGTCCCTCACGAAGCCCATGTAGCTGCCGCAGACGCCGCACCTGAGCATTCCCGAAGGGAAGAAGCTCGGCATGGCGTCGCGGATCTCCTTGGTTCGCGCCTGCTTCTCTTTGGACGCTTTGCTGCGGGCGTCGTAGCTGGCGTTGACTTCGTCGAAGACCTCGCGCGAGACGATCGCCTCGTGGGCGTCGCGGATGATGATGCGCTCGCTTTCGTCTCGCGGGCCGCGATGCTCGGAGAAGACGCTCTGGTCGCTCTTGTTCAAGACGAGGTCGCCGGCGTAGGCCCTGTTCCTGACGATCTTCATGACGGCTCTCCAGTCCCAGGCGAAGAAGCTCTCCTTCTTGCCGGCCCAGTCGCCGCCGGCTTCTTTGGCCATCCCGGGCGTGGGGATGCCGCAGTCGTTGAGCTTGTCCGCGATGCGCTTGAAGCTGGTGCCTCGGAGGGCTTCCCCGAAGATGAGCTCGACGACGGGAGCCAGGTCGGGGTTTACCACGTAGCGCGTCACGTCCTTCGGGTTTCGCAGGTACCCGAAGGGCGCGTTGCACAGGGCGAAGGTGCCGGCATGCATGCGGGCCAAGTTGGAGTTGCGGATCTTCCGGGAGATGTCGCGCGAGTACATCTCGTTGACCAGGTTCTTCACGGGGATGATCAAGCGAGACGCGTCGCTGCCGGCGTCGAGGGTGTCGATGTCGTCGTTGACGGAGATGAAGCGCACGTTGAGGTGGGGAAGGATCCGCTCGATGAGGACCCCTGCCTCGAGGTAGTTGCGGCCGAAGCGGGAAAGGTCCTTCACCGCGAGGCAGGTGATGCGGCCGCTTCTGATGTCGTCGAGGAGCTCCTGGAACGCCGGACGCTCGAAGTTCGTGCCCGTGTGCCCGTTGTCCCTGTAGACCTTGACGACCTTGACGTCGGGAAGCTTGGCGATAGCCCGCTCGACGATCTCGACCTGCGTCTCTATGCAGCCGTCCTCGCGGTTGTTGTTCTCGTGCGACAGGCGGGTGTAGATTCCGCACAGCCACCTGCCTGCCTTCGCGGGGGCCTTCCTCGGCTCGCTGCTCGCAGAGGGCTTCCTGCTCTTACGCGCCATTTCGGGACCATCCTTCCTTTCGCGCCGCCGCTCCGGGCCAGTGCTCGCTGCGCTTCTTCCGGGTTTCCGTCACCTCTTTGAAGAGGGACTTGCTGACGAGCGGCTCGTGGTGGCCGGCCACCGTCGGCTGCCTGTCGGCAGGGAGGCGCTCGGAGGAGACGATCTTGTTGTCCTTCTTCCTTCGGACCACGCGGCGCAGAACGTAGCTGCCCGTGTACATGGGGTTGTCGACGATGCACTTGATGGCGCTGGCGGTCCAGCCGCGATCTTCGCGGGCCTTGTCGCCGTAGAGCTGCGCTCTTCTCTGGCTCGGGGTCACGTAGCCTCTGCCGTTCATCTTTTCAGCGACGGAGTGGAGGCTGACGTCTTCTTTTGCCAGCTCGAAGATCTCCTGGACGACAGGGGCCGTCTCCTCGTCGACTCGCATGCATGATTCGATCGAGGCATCGTACACGTAGCCGAAGGGGACGCTCTGGCGTCGAACCACGAGGTCGCCGCCGGGCTTCACGGACCGCTTGTTCTTCGAGTTGACGCGATGAAGGTAGTCTGACAGGTCGCAGGTGCTCAGGTCGAAGCGCTCGGCCGCATCGAGGTAGCGGATGCCCAGGGGCTCCATCACGTCTCGGACCCACTGGTAGGCCAGGGAGCTGTTGGAGCAGAAGGTGGTGATGCTGGGCACTGCCACGCAGTCGACGTGGCGGTTGATGACCAGGCGGCGAAACTCGTGGAACACCGGGTCAAAGGGGTATGGCTCGCCTGCCGACCTGAGCACTGCGCTGACCTTCAGGCCCGGCTTGCGCCCGACGAGCTTGAGGCACTTCTGGTAGTTCGCCTCGACTCGATCCGCGTCGAGCGTCTTCTTGATGCGCCAGTCGTAGGCGGACAGGTAGACGAGCACCTTGCACTCGCCCTGCTTGCTCCTTGCCATTACGCAGCACCTGCCTCGGCGAGCATCAAGTCTGAGAACAGGAACTTGATGCGCACGTTGCGGTCGGAGTCGACGGTGATGCGGTCGACCAGCTCGGCCAGCATGCGGCGATCGACCCCGGTCGCGTCGCGCCAGCACTCGAGCGTGCTCGCCCATCGGCTTGCGTCGTTGGATTCGGCAAGCGCGATGCGCTCTGCTTCAAGCGCCTTGATCTGGCTCTCGCATTCCGAGGCGCGCTCCTCGTAGGCGGCCTTGTACTCAATGAGCTCGTCTTTGGTGATCAGGTCCTTGGAGAAGTCGTCGTACAGGCGGCGGCCCATCTTCCGGCACCGCATCATCTCCGCCTCGGCGGCACGCTGCCGGCTGGCGAGAAGCCTGTCCTTCTCCGTCGCCGCAGTCGCCTGGCTGGTCTTCGACCAGGCCTCTTTCGTCTCGAGCATGTGGCGGATTGCCGCGAGGATCGAATCGGTGACGATGGCGAGCAGCTCCTCGTCGCGGATCGAGTGGGAAGTGCAGGATTTGCAGTCCTTCCGGTAAGAGGAGCAGCAGTAGTAGGCGTACTTCTTGCCTTTTGACGTGTTCGTGTGGCGGCAAAGCGTGTCCCCGCATTCCTCGCAGAACACGAAGCCCGAGAGAAGGCCGAGCTTGTCCTTGCCGGGCGCGGTGCGGGTGTCGCGTGACATCAGGTTCGAGACCATGCGGAAGGTGCGTTGGTCGATGATCGGCTCGTGCATGTCTCTGACGACGGTCCACTCCTCGCGCTCGCGTTGCACGACTGCCTTTGAGCGGAAGCTGGGCTTGTACGTCTTTCCCTGCACCGTGGCTCCGGTGTAGGTCTCGTTTGACAGGATGCGGATGACCTCGCGGGCGTGCCATTTGCAGCGGAGGCCCTTCTTGAAGTGGGAGTGCTGCTTGCAGTCTCGGGATTGCTTGAGGTCGTGGGGCGTGAGGAACCCGAGATCGTTGAGCTTTGCCGCGATGCCGTTGGCGTTGAGGCCGTCGATTCGCCACTCGAAGATCATGCGGACGACCTGGGCGCCTTCTTCGTCAACGACCAGATGCCGCTTGTCCTTCGGGTCCTTGAGGTAGCCGTAAGGCGCGAAGTTCGAGACGTACTCGCCGCGCTTGCGCTTGACGTCGAGATGGGCCTTGACCTTCGCGGAGGTGCTGGCGCAGTAGTTGTCGTTGACCAGGTTCTTGAAGGGGACGATGAGGGCGTCGGTGAAGTCATGCTCGCGGTTGCTGTCATAGTCGTCGTTGACGGCGATGAAGCGGACGCCCAGGGAGGGGAAGATGCTCTCGATGTAGCGGCCGACTTCGAGGTAGTTGCGGCCGAACCGGGAGAAGTCCTTCACGATGACGCAGTTGATCTCGCCGCATTCGACGGCATCCAAAAGCGCCAGGAAGTCGGGGCGGTCGAAGTTGCTCCCGGTGAAGCCGTCGTCGGCGTATTCCCGGACCAGCTGCATGTCCGGATGGCCGAGGACGTAGTTTGCGATGATCTGCTTTTGGTTCGAGATCGAGTTCGACTCGGCTTCCCTCTCGCCGTCGTCACGCGACAGGCGGGAGTACGAGGCGACTCTCCAGGGGACGCCTTTGGTGAGATTTGTCTTGGAGGACATAAGAAAACAACCTTTCATGATTCTGCCGTTAGCCAGAACCTCGAAAAGCTGCTTGCTGGTTATTGCGTTGTCTGCTGAACGAGGTAACTATAGCAGAATGCGCGGGTGGCGCGCTAGTGGGTGCTGGACAGGTAGTGCGCGCAGCACTCCTCCAGCGTCGACTCGCCGGCGAACTCAACGCGCACGATGTGCTTGCCGTGCCGGTAGAGGTACGGGTTGCCGATCTGGTCGATGTAGCTGCGGAGGCGCTCCTCGAACGGCAGGTTGGGGTCCACCACGACGTCGCGGATGTCCCTCAGCGCGTCGATGTCGATCTGGTCGTTGGGCAGCGCGGCTGCCGCCTTCGCCTTGCCCAGCTTTGTTGTCGTGAGCACTGTCTCGTCCCTTCGGTCACGGAAAGGCACGTTCCTTTCTCATGCGGGGGATTGATCGAGGCGGTTGTGGAAACCTGTCAGCCCGAGTTCCATCAGGAGCTCGGGCTCGGTGCGTCCGGCGCGAGCAGAGTGCCGAAAACCGGCTGCTGTTTCTTCTGAATCTGGATCCGATGCTTCATGTTGCGTGGGCGTTTCAATAACTCCTCTAACACTCTGCAATTTTATTTACTTATGAGTGTATAATCTCGCTATGTCAAAGAGAGGGAACATCCAGAACGTCTATGACCTCGCCGCTGGCCAGTGGGGTTTGCTCACCTCTGCCCAGGCCATCGACATCGGCATCAGCAGAACCCAGCTCAACCGGATGTCCGCAGACAGGCGGCTGGAGCCCATCTGCTACGGAGTTTATCGCGTGGCCGCCGGCGAGGAGACGATTAATGTCGGCGCAAAGGCGGCGTGGCTCTCCCTCTATCCGAAGAAGACCGCCTACGAGCGCCTCGGGGCTCAACCCCATGACGCAGTCGCCACGGGACGCACCGCGGCCTGGATGCACGGCTGTGGCGACTTCCACGCGTCTCCCTACTGCTTCGCCGTCGCACGCGAGAAGCGCTCCGCCCGGACCGACCTCGAGCTGCTTCACGATGTGGTGGACGAACGCGACGTCACGCTCTCCTTCGGCATCCCCACGGCAACGATCGAGCGCACGGTCGCCGATCTCGTCAGGCTCCACGAAGACCCCAGCCTGGTGGACGGCTTCATGTCCGATGCGGCGGCAAGCGGCCACCTTTTCGACGAGGAAAGGCTCTCCGATCTGCTGAGCCCTCTCTCAAAGGAAAACGGCTTCGCGTCGGGAGGCGAGTTCGCGAGGCACCTCATTGAAAAGAACGCGGCGCATGTCGCAACCGCAAGGGCGATCAGCGACTTTGCGAAGGCCGTCATGGCGTCTGGTGCGTTCGACCAGGCCCGGCACCTCTCGGAGAGCATGCGAGATACCATGCTCGCAAGTCTTTCCCAGCTGTCAAGCGAAATGGAGAAGATCGCCCCGAACACTGAGCTTCCGACAGAGGCGCTCCTGACGCTCAAAGAACTGATGGACGCCCTGGCAATCCCGCATTCTGCAATCGGCAAAGACGAGGCGTCGAAATCGGCGGGCTTGCTAGCGGATGCGTCGGAAGAGTTGGATCGACACGCAGCCCGCGCTGACAGAGCGAGTGATGATGTACGCTACGAGAAGAAGGAGCAGGGATGTCCCGATACGCAAGCGCCCGGGCCCTCGAGCAAGCGATAAGAGAGGCGGCCCGCAAGTCGCCTCGAGATACGAACAGGGCAATCGAGGGCTTTTACCTCGACAGGCTCCTGTGCCGCGTGTTCTCCGAAGCCAAGCCGGCCTTCATCCTGAAAGGCGGCCAGAGCCAGCTTGCCAGAAGAATCGACGCGAGGGAAAGCCGCGATACAGACCTGGTGGGAACCTCTGCGGAAATCGAGGAATCACTCGCCAAGCTCAAAGAGCTCGCGTCGATCGACCTCGACGACTTCTTCGAGTTCAGGTTCATCAAGGCAGACCCCATATCGGTATCACAGGAGTACCGCACGGGATACCGCGTCGAGTTCCTGCCCGTAATCGGGCGAACCAAGCGGCTCAACCCCCTGCACGTGGACCTCGTCGTAGACCAAACCCCGCCAGAGAACTGGATGCTCGTATCTCCCGCGAGCAGGCTTGAAGTCGAAGGGCTGCCCGTCTACGACTACGCGCTCCAAACCGTGGAGGAGAGGATAGCCGACAAGGTCTGCGCAACCATGCAGCTTTACGACGGCAGGCCGTCCTCGCGTGTGAAAGACCTGGCAGACCTTGCCGTCGCGATGTGCACCGACGTTGTCGACGCCGACATCCTGGCGGAGAAGATCAAGCGCGAATCCATCTTGCGCGGCATGAACGCGATCGAGCGATTCGAGGTGCCGGGCGAATGGGTGGCCTTCCGAGGACAGACATACGCGAAAGAGGCCCGCGCCTGCTCAGCGTCCAACATGCCAACCAGTATCGAGCAGGCAGTCCAGATGGTCGCCGACTGGCTCGCGCCCGTCATGAGCGGAGCCGCCCGAGGCAAGACCTGGCTCCCGGATAAGGGGCGGTGGCGGTGAGCGCGGAATCCTGGTTTTCGACTTGACCCCGCCGGAAGCCTCTCGCTGCTACCGGCTCGCGAGGACATTCGGTTGCTCATCGATAACTGCGCCGTTCTCCTCGAGGATATTGGGCGTGTCGGCGTCTTCGAAAACGGCGTTTCGGAAGCTCGCCTTGAAGACTCTGATGGAAGGCAGGACCTGAGAGTAGGCGATCTTGCCCGACTTGACGTCAATCGTTCCGAGACCGTCTTCGCCGTATCGAGCGAAGAGGCGCGCGTCGTCGTGCGAGAACTGAAGCGAGTCGACGGTTGCCGTGTGCGCCTTGTCTGCCTCGAACTCGATCGCCTTGCAGGTAAAGTCATCGAGATCGGCGATGACGATGGCGTACGTACCCCCAGGGTGGCTCGTATCCAGCGTATACGCATAGTACCTGGAGGATGGAGACATGGCGCTGAACGTGACTTCGAGGTTCAAGTTTTGAACGGCGTCGAAGATTCGCTGATCGTCGTCTACCAGATTGTGGGCAACGTCAAAGCTGAAGCTCTCGTCGAATGCGGTGATGGTGTCGAAGGGCCCCATGCAGACAATTCGGTTGTTCGGGAGGCTGGCGTCGATGGTCGTGCACTCATGCCAGACTTCGTTTGAGGCGACGACGCCAACGAAGGTCAGGCGCGAGTCCTCAACCTGGTATCGAATCGTATGAACCGTATTGCCCAAGTCTGCGACAAGCAGCTGAGACTGCGGAATCGGGCAAATCGATTCAGGCCTGATTGCGTCAGGCAACAGCTCACTGAGGTCTCCCTCGTAGAGGAGGGTGAGGTCGTCTGCGTCGAAGGCAAGGATATTGTCTCTTTCGGTTGAGACGAATATGATCCTTAAGTCTGTTGAGTACCTGATTCGATCGGGACTGTACAGGCACTTAACCGAGCTCAAAGGAGTGAAGCCGTCTTTGCTGATCGAGTAGAGATGCAAGTCAAGATCATCGGTGGCGAGGAGCAGGCGACTGCCGTCAGGGCTGATGGCAAAGGCCTCTATCCTGCAGTCCTCGAGTTCGAAGTCTCCGCACTCGTCAATCCTTCCTGCGTTTGGGTTAAACCAATAGACCAATCCCTTCGAAGTCATCAGGAGCAGCCTTCCGCCGAGGGACTCGATGTGCGACAGCAGTTCCGCATCGGAGCCAAACAGGACCTTCAAGGGCTTCTTGGCGCCAAGGTAGTTCGCCTGAGTCAGGTCCCATATGCTCACGGCGTCCGTTGCGTGGGAGCACAGAAGGTAGCTTTCGTCAGACGAGAACGCGAATGCCTGAACCAGCGCCGCAGAAGCGTCGGTCAACAGCTCTTGGTTGAAGGAGTCGACGAGTCGGCCGCTGAACGAATCGTAGATGCGAATCTCGTCTTCGAGTCCAACGGCCAGGTATCGGCCGGTGGGAGAGAACGCCGCGCCAAAAGGATGCTGACCGATTCCGAACAGCGACTCCTCCGCGTTGGTTTGGTAGTTGTACCGCACTACGTTGTTTCTTTTACTTAGGAGGCAGAGAACCTCGGGGTGGTTGGTGTCGAAGTGGGCGGTGGTGACTGTGCTCTGGAAGGTGTGCTTCCAACACTGCTCGACTTTTCCTTCACTCCAGTCGATTTTCCACTTGTGGAGAGTGTCTGACGTGAAGGAAAAGAGCTCGGTTGCGTCGCTGCTTCCGAGGTGGAACATTCTGTGCTTGGCGAATGCTCCTCCGGATTCAAGCTCGGCGTGAAGGCCTGCGAGTCTGGACTTTGCTTGGCCGGGGATGATGTCCAGGCTGCTTCCTCCGATCATCATACGCAGGCAAGAGGACGGGACGGGGATGGATGAGACTATTTCTGCCCCACCGTACTCCTCTGTGGTTCGCCCTTTCGTGTCGATCGTGAAAACGCGGCTCGTCGTCACGAAGCCGATGAGGTCGGCATCTCCATACGGCACGAGCTGTTGAATGCTGCCTTCGTCCTCTGTCAGCTTTCTGTACCCGAGAATCGAGCCCGTCAGGGAGTTCCAGACAAACACTGCGCTTTCTGATGCGGTGGCGAACATGGGGCTTGCGCCAGAGGCTCCGAGGAACGAGATCAGGTCGACGTGCTCGTTCGACGCCGCTGACGCAAACGTGTCGCTGCCGATCACCGCAGAGTCGAAACGGCAGCCTCGAAGGTCGCATCCGTACGTGTAGAAGTGAACGCTGCGCAGGTCCTTTCCCGTGTAGTCAAGAGACCCGAAATCGACGTTCAGCCTTCTGTACAGCTCGAGCATGTGAAATGCCGAATAATCGTCTTCGTTGCCGTTAAGCCGTCTTGATGAGCAGCGGGCCCATGCCTCGTCGAGCTCGCGCTTGGTGAAGAGCGGCGCGAGAAGGTTGAGGGTCTCGGTCTCCTTGGCCTCAAGGCTCCACTGCTGCGAGGTTGAAGGATCGGCGTTCGTCGAGTAGGGCCTCAGGGAGACACGCATGCAAACTGCATCGAAGAAGTCCCTGAACTTCTGGTGCATGAACGCAAAGCTGATCTCACCATCGCCCAGCTCAACCTCATGGAGGATCTTCGTCTGGTCGCAGAGGATGTGCAGGTAGGCTCTGTAATCCCAATGCGGAGCTTGCGTGATGTCTGCGGGTCTTGAGAGGCAGTAGTCAGAGTCAAACCAAGAATCAATCCTGCCTTCGGGCTGGCTTTGCAGCAGGTTGGCAGCTTCGCCTCTCGTCATCTCGAAGCGACCCGACTGCTTCATCGCCGCGCCGATGACGGATGACGCGTAGATGAGCGCCGTGGAAATATCGAGAGGCGTCAGCCTTGCGTCTTGGGAGAACTTCGCAATTTGGCATTGGATGAAGTTCCAGATGATCGCGGCTTGGGTGCTGATATTCGGCTCCTCGGCAATAAACCTAAGGCCGCGTGGGTCGCCGATGTAGCTCTGCTGCTTCAGCGTGTTGGTGTAGAGCGTGATCATCAGAGGGTTCGCCAGCGTCTCCCACATGTTGCTGCTGTCGGCAGGGACCGGGGCTTGGTGGTCTTCCAAGTATTTCCTGATGTTGGCTTTTTCCAAGGGAAGAGCCTCGATGTATTCGAGCTTCTTCGACCAGAACGACACTTTGTCAGCCTGCTCTCGCCCGGTAATTACGATTGTGAGGTTGGGATAATGCATCCATTGATCCTCAAGCTCTTTTTGTATGTAGAGAGAAGCGTTGTTTGTGGCTGACGATATCTCGTTCCATCCGTCGAGGAACAGGAAGGCCGGCTTTTCGGCATGCTCGTCGTCGCATTGCGCGAGGAAGGCCTCCCAGCAATTCTCGGCGTTTCTGAAGGCGATCTCCCTGATGTAGTTGGCGAGGCAGTTGCCGCCCTCAACGGCTCGCCAGGTGAAAACGTTTAAAGGGATCAAGGCCGACAGGTATCCCTCTGACAGCGCGGTTCTCGCTGCCGTCTGGACGGAAACGGTCTTGCCGATTCCGCCTTCCCCTACAAGCATGGCATGGCGGTTCCTCTTGAAACCGCCGTCGTCGAACAAGAACGACCAAACCGACGGGTAGTCGGATCCACGAGACGAGTACTGGCGGGTCTCGATGTCGGACCTCAAATCAGGGAACAGCTCCCTTGACACGCTGTCGAGGTAATACGTTCCGCTGTTCTTCTCGATGTTGGCCAAGTGGTTCTTGAGGACCTCAATCGCTTCGGCGCTGCCGCCGAAGCGGGCGAGGCTTGCCTCAAGCGTCTCGAGGCCTTGGGAGAGGCGAGGCGAAATCACGTCGCTCCATTCGGCGCCTTCCAGGCTTAGCTGTGCGCATATGCCGTCGAGGACGCTCAACCAGAAGGTCTCGATGATTGATCGGATCTCGGGGTTGCTGGTGTTTGCATGCTCGCGAATTTGAGCAAGGTCGGCTGCTTCTTCGCCATACCAGCTCGATAGCAGAGCAGAGCAGTTCGAGGAGAATGCGCTGAGCGTGAATCTCTCGGAGCCTTTCGACCTGATCGCTGCCTCGGATATGGTCCTTACGCGACTTGCGCACTTCCCGTCGATGGGGGAATCGCCCCTTATCTTGTTGGGAAAATAGTTCTCGCTGGGCCATTCCTCGTGGCTGACATCTTCTCTCGAGATGCCGTATCGGCTCCAGTTTCCTATGTACGTCGTTCCGAAGGCTCCTCTTAGGTATTCGGCTAGCAAGCTGGCTTTGTTGCTGGGAAACACGCTAATCACTCACTAAGTACTTCAGGGACAGGCCCGTGCGGTTGCGGTGTGGTCCTGTGCGGTTTCCGCGATCTGCGCGCTGGTCTATCGTTTTTCTTGTAATGAAGCCATTTTACCAAGGAGCCTGAAATGAAGACCTAATCCGATTTAGCGACACCCAAAAATCGGTAATCCACCCAGGAAGACTGCAGCTCCTTGGCGTGATTGCCAGCAATTTCAAGACATGTTGAGATAGCTGGAATCCCCAAACAGAGTCTTTGGTCGCGCCGCCGCGCCTGGGTGGCCTGGGTCCTGCTGTCTCAACTCGAGACAAAGGACTCAAGATGAGCTTTCGCAATCCTGGTGCCTTCCTTGGCACAAACGGCGCCTCCCGCACCCGCCCCTCTGCAAAGGTCCTTCGCGAATCAGGCACGCAAACCTGGTCGATCTGCTTCGAGGGAACCGTTGAGTCTATCACGGCCTACGACTTCGGCGACGGCTTCATGGTCGTGGTCAACGGCAGCGGCGCGGCGACGGTGGCGAACCTCGACCATGACCTCGTGGTGGACAGGGACGCGGATCATGATCGATTCTGCGAGCAGCTGCGCACAGCCTACTACCGACTGGAATGGAACAACGACGATCGCGAAGCCCACCATCGTACCGGCTACGGCAGCTCGGAATGGGGAAGCGACGAGGACTTCCATGATCCGATGGAGCGCTATCCGGTAGTTGGCTGCTTCGACGATGCCGACTTCCGGCTGAACTACCTTCCGCTGTTCGAACGGGTATTTGCTGAGATCGATGATGCGGTGACCGCTGAGATATTCGTGAGGCACTGCTTCGAGGACTGCACGTTTCGCCATCTCGGCGAGATGTTCGGCATGAGCCACACTGCTGCGCGCATGCGCTACAACAAGGTGGTCGCGCTGATGCGCGAGATCTTTGGCGATTACTTCGGCGGCTAGCACGAGCGCGGCTCGGATGTGCCCATCCCGCCCGCCCTTCGCGCCTGCCTGAGGAACCGAGAATGCGCCCCTGGGGAGTGATCTCCAGGGGCTTTGGTTCGTTGGCCTCCTGGCTTGCGGACCGGGGTTGGCCTGTGGCAGAGCGCGGCCGCTTTTCGCCGATGATGGTTGGCGTCGAGGCTGCTGTGGGCGCATCGGCTCTTCGGGATTGCCGGGCGCTGCGCCATCGAGGGTCCTCTTGCCGGATTGTGGCGGGCTGGTTCGGCTGGGCGCTTCCACGTGCGGCGTTCCACCTGCAGCGATGCGCCGGGCCTCTGCGGTGTGCGGGCCTGTTCGCAGCCCTGGTCGGAACGCGGTGCTTTGGCATTGCGATCGGGCTGTCCGACGCCCTACCCCCTTGTGCTTCTACGGTGGGGCGCCCATGTCTTTCCGTTGTCCCTTCGCTTGCGGCGAATCTTCGCAAGCCCGCTCCCTGCGCCCGCAAGGGTCGCAAAAACTTTCCGTAGACGAAAACTCGACTGGCGCCGCCGTCCCGGTTTTGCCTTCCTCCCTTGTTGGGCAGTCGCCGGCTTGCGGACTCGCGGCCACAAGGGCAACGGGCCATGGGGGCCACCGCCCACGAATACGTACAGGAGGTACGTGTTATGACTACCAGCATCCTTTCCGATCGCATCAATGCCGCAGCCATCAGGTTCCTGGAGCGCCAGGGCTACAAGATCATCGACCCCGCCTGGGACATCGCAGAAGGTCAGACCGGCATCGTCGCCGACGACAAGGGAACCCTCGTTTTCGTGGAGACGGCAGCTTCCCAGGCCGGTTCCGACATGCCCGCCGAGGACGAATCCGACGAGAGCCGCAGGGCTTCTGAGGGTGCAGTGGCTCGGTGGCTGGCAACCCCTCAAGCAGCGGAATTCGAGGACATCCCGATTCGCTTCGACGTCATCAGGGTGCTCGTCATCGGCGCTGACCGCGCACTGCTCCGCCACCACATCGGCCGCTTCGGCATCGCCGCATGCTAGCATGTCAGGAAGTCTGAGCAAACGAACCGAAAGCCCCTTGCAGGAGATCCCTGCGAGGGGCGCATTCTCGGTTTCTCAGGCAGGCGCGACGAGCCGCGCTCGCGCTAGACGTATCCGCAGCGGCGGCGCTGCGGATACGTTGCCTCGCGTTATCGGTTGTAAAATATCGTTTGTGCTTGAAGCTGCCGCGCTGGTGTCCACGTTGCCGACTATCGTGGCTGTGCGGGAGATTCTGCCTTGTTGCCGACGGCGTCCCAGGAGCTGTCCGCCCCTGGACCCCGAGCAGAGGAAATGATCCCTCTGCACTCCCATGTCTGTTCGCACGGGCTCAGCCTGCGAGTAAAGGGCCCCGCAAAATCCTTTCGCGATTTGCTGCGCAAATTGACGCAAGCACCGCGCTGCTTTTTGCAGGTCTTCCTTGACACGGTCTTCGTCCGTGCGCGGCGGCAATCAGGGATTGCGATGACGAACCGCAATCCGCAGGCGGATTCGTAAGCCAATCCTGAAAGGAGACCAAACATGTTAACCCAGACGAAGATTGAACGTGCGCGTGAGGCCGCCGCACTGCCCAACGACCAGATCGACATCGACGCGCTGAGGGACATCCGCGACGTCGTGGTGGACCCCAACCTGCCGTTCGAGGAGCGCCTCCGCAGCTACATCGACCAGATCGGCAACCCGTACCTCTACCGGCACGGCAAGCGCATCGTGCGCGTGGAGTTCGCCGGCGAGTCGACGCTGGAGGAGTGCTGCGCGCACTACCTGTCGAAACTCAGTGGACTGAGGGCTAGCTCATGTGCGAGTTCTCACGTCAAGGTGGTTTCCGATTCCACTCTGCGGCGTCCTGAAGCCAGGACGGCATAGGCCGTTCGCGATCGGACGGGCCTTGGAATCCATCTCGAAAAGGCAGGGGCATGAAGATGGTAGCAACTTGCTCATACACGGTTTTCCACGACGCAGCCTCGGACGCTGGCGGTGTTCCTCTCCTCATTGACAACAAGGTTGGCTAATCATGACCGAAGATAAAGCAAACTTCATGTTCTTCATTGACCGCGCTGCTCGCGACGAGGCAAAGGACCTGTTCGGGTATTTGGGCTTTGGCATCAACGCCGCAGTGGCGATGCTCATGAGCCGCATTGCTCACGGCAGGACGGTTCCCTTGGATTTCTCGCTTTACGTAGACCCTGCGATTGCCTACAGCAGGGACAAGGTGAAGGTGACCGTATGCTTGGATCGCTACGTGCGAGACGAGGCGACAAAGGTTATTCGCGACTTGTCTCTTGGTAACACCGAACTCATGGAGCACTTCATCAACGAGTGCCTGGTGAAGCAGGCGATCCCGTTTGCGGTGAGGAAGTAGACTGCCGAGCGGTTAGTCGAGCGAGCCGAACGTTAAAGAAATAGATTGGCTGGTTCATGAGAGCCCCAGGAAACCGCGCACGCGCCTGGGGCCTATTTGCGTTTGTCAAAGATGGCTGTCCTATCGGCTTCTTGCAGATGCTCGCGTCAATTCCTTTCTGCCTGACGTGATTCCGATGCCAATTTCTGAGCACTGTTTCGCAATATGCTGAGCGGTATGATGCTAATTCTTGAGCATAAGCGCGTCATTTGTTGAACGCTCCCGGTATACCAAAGAGCTCGTGTCAAATCGCCTGACCCCCGACATCCCCTGCAGCTTCAATCGATGCTTAAAAAAGCTCCGCTTTGGCTATGAGCGGGATGCGCAGAGCCCCCGCCCTTGCGCGCTTGCCGATCCTGCACGCTGTACGTTATGGATCGTTTGTTGCCCGTCGCCTTGACCAGGTTCCTTCTCTGCAGCCTCTTCAACATGTTCGACACAACGTCCGGCGTTGTATTCCGGTTTCACCGGATATGGCCGAGGCGCCTGAGCAGGGGTTTTCGCGGAGGAATTCATACACGCCAGCTCATTTTTAGGGCGATCGGCAATGTCGTCGCCCTTTTTTGCCGGAATCTGCTGGAAGAACAGCTCGGTTGGTGTCCTGGCTATCCTCGAACCAATTCGGGTGCATGAAGCGGATGACGGTTCCCTGCATCCCGGTTGCATATTCGAACGCAATGCCCGCACCGGCGCACAGGTCCTTGATCCGATGCGGTCCCGTTCCGTACGATTCGATGTCGCGCGATCGGCAGAGCGTTTGCGCGATCAGCTTGTCGGAGTTTTTCGAGTAGGGTATCGCATCGTCGCGCAGCAGCTGCTCCGGGGTGACTCCGGACGGGAACCACCCGGGGCTGAAGATCTCGATCTTGTCGCCGAATATGTCCACCTGGATTGCCAATTCCGACGTGCAGTCCCTGCGTTATCGGAAGTCAGACATTATCAGAAGTCACCGGAAAGGCCCGCAGGCTGAACTGAACCCCGATAGGGGCTGCAGCAGAATCCCTGAACAGCCGTTTTGAGCCGCTATATTATGAAAGGAAATGCAAGAAACCCACCGCATATTCGAGATGCTACAGAAATGTGGCATTGAAAAGGGAAAGGCGTGGGAGTTTGCCAACACCCGCAAGGCTTATTGGCATATAGCAGGAAGCCCGATTATAAATGTAGCAATCAAAACCGAGCAGCTATGCCGTAAAAGCTACTTGTTTTTCTCAGGCTATTACGAGCAAGCACATGTATGTTAGTGGAAACGCCGTATACCGAACGGTACGTACGTGTTGCGAGAAGACGGGATACCAACTAACGACATCCCTCCTACTCGATTGAGTTCTAAGGCTCGTGTTCCGGTGGTTCATGTGACGCGCGGGACGATGAGGGCCGCGCCAACGGTACGACAAGCAGGATGATTCCTGTTCTGCCACAGGGCGCATGCATTGCCAGCGGAACTGCAATCCCTTACCCAGCATAAGTCCAAGTAGACAAGAAGCCAATGAATAAGCAGCCGCACAGCTACGATCGTGACCTGGCCTCCGCATGGGGCTTCTGGGCTGTAACCAGATTAGCTTTATCCGCCTATGCCCACCGTCCGAAACGGCCAGGCGCTAGCCCGTCGAGGCCCGTCCGCACCCATCATGCACGCCGGGCTGGGCAAGCCGCCTGCCGTGCACGGCGCGTGGAAGTCTCCCTGGCAGCGCGCATGCTGGGTGCTGCGTTATCCCGGGCAGCCGCGCCTGTCCTTTCGGGTGCCAGCGGCGGGCATGGGTGGATGGTCAATGCATCGCAGACCGTTCGATGTGATTGCGCCGCTGCTCCGAAGTTATTCCGAAAGCCTGTACTCGCGGTTCCTGGCCTGACCTTCCGCCCGAACCGTCCCAGCGGCGATCATCTCACGCAGAATCTGGTTTGTGCGCGTGACCTTCAGACCTACTGCCGCTGCAATATCTGACGATTTCGAAGGGCCACTCGTTGTCAGATACTCCACTATCGCTTTCTTGTTCTGCGCCGTTCTCCCTGTTCGCATATCCATTTCACCCTCAGAAGAATCTGACGATTTGATCTGACGATAATTGTCAGATTCCGCTTGCAAGGGCAATGTGAGCGTCGTGCGGTCGGGGCCGTACTCCACCTCGTAGATCGGCTCCGCATAGCCGGCCCATTCCCATCCGTTGAAGATCTTGTCCATGCCGCTGCCCGCACGCTCGCCAATCTCGACCATGGCGAACATCTTCATGATCACCTCGTTGCGCGGATCGGACTTGCCGGGCTTCCTCGCCTCTTCCAGGGGCATGCGGAAGTCGCCCGGATTCTCGATGGTGATGGCCTCGTTTCGCCACACGCAAACGATCCCGCGCCGGTCGAACCAGTTGGCGTTCGTCAGCGCGTTCACGATCGCCTCGCGCAGCGCCTCATGGGCGGGCGTGTCGTCTACCCGGTCGACGCCCTCAAGACGGAAGGGTACTTTCAGTGCGGCCTTGAGCTTGTTGTACACCCGCATGTAAAAGTCGTAGACGTTGCCAGTCCAGTCTCCGGGTTGGCTGGTGAAACGGTCATCCCAACGCGTCTCGCCACTCGTCTCCTGCCGGTAGTCGAGGAAATAGTGGGGGAACTCGCGCGATATCCACCTGTCCTCGCCGAACATGAGAAGTCCCGCGCGCGTTGGCTTTAAAACCCCGTTCTTATCCTTGTCGAGCGCTCCTATGTTGGAAAGGAACTCCTCGTCGTCCAAACCGCTCCATACATGGTTCTCATTGCGTTCGTTGAAGCGCCTGCGATAGCGCTCGACGGTCTCGCGGTTGATGTATCTGAGCTCGGCGGATTCCGCCAGCGCCGCATCCTGGCTCGATGTGTCGGAGTCGCGCACCATGGAGAGGACTTCCTCGCGGTCGCATCGGTGGTCGCCGGTATGGGTTCTGCGGAAGGTTCCGCCGAAGAGGTCGTTGTCGATGAACACGGGGCGGGTGTAGCGGTCCACCCACGGCACACGGATCACCACCACCCTCTTGCCGTCAACATCCTCAACGGTCGCGTCTTCGTCCTTCAGAAAGCGGGCGCTCACCTTGTCCTTGGAAAGGGCTGTGTTCCAGAAATCGTCGAGAACCTTGTCGGCCTTCTTGATGCCTACGACGTTGAAGGTGCCATCTTTGAGCTCCTCGACACCCAAGACAATAACGCCGCCCGATGTGTTGGCGAATGCGGAAAGGGTCTCCCAGACGCTGCGCGGCAAAGAGCCATTGCCATCGCGTCCCTGCGCCGCCTTCATCTCCAGGCGGTTGCCCTCCTTGAATTGTCCGAACTCGCTAAGGTCCAACATGCACCCCTGTATTCTCGATATTCCAGACGTGTTTGGAATATGTTGCTGTTGCTCGCGTCTTACTTGGCGAATTCCTCGCTGAAACGCACAGTCATCCATTTTACCAGTGCCGAGCAGCGGGAAGGTGAAGGCGCCGCCTGTTGTCGGTCATCACTTCCGATTCCAGCCCCAAGGCCAGTTGCACCGGCTCGTCCTCGTCCGTGCAGGCCATCACCTTGCGCGGGCGCATGCGCTCGGGCACGCGGTAGAGCACCTGGGCCAAACGCTTCGCGCATCCCACTCCGCCAAGAGCCATAGTCGGTTGGGAGTGCGGCGGAGACATCCGCTCGTTCCACAACGGCGACGCAAGCCCCTTCGGACGTCATTCCTTGTTGCGCACGGCGCCATGGCTCACAGTGCGCACTATGCAGTAGTTCGCGCTGTCGCATTCGCGGCCGGTAAAGAACGGTATCACGATGAACCCCAGCGCCTCAGGCTCGCACACAGAGAACTCGGGCATGATCTCCTTGGGGTGCCGACCGGAATGAGCCTACGATTGCCTTGACGTGGCAAGAGTATTACGGAAGCATAATACTTTTGCCATTCGGTGCGTATGACAGCCAATCTCTCGGAGTGAGAATTAGCCAATAGTTAAAAATTCCGTGTCTAAACACGCTTTTTTGGAACAGGGCTTGTTGCTATACTTCACTCTAGTTAAAAATTCCGTGTCCAGACACGCTTTTTTGGAGTGGAAATGAGCATACCAAGACCACGATATCTTGAAAGCCTTATTGCAAAGAAAGGCAACGGCCTCGTGAAGGTGGTGACGGGCGTCAGGAGGTGCGGCAAGTCCTACCTCCTGTTCAACCTTTTCAAAGAGCATCTGCTTTCCGAGGGCGCGCCTGCCGAGAACATCGTCGAGGTCGCATTCGACGAGTACGAATCCAAGAAGCTCAGGGATCCTGAGGTGTTCTACCCTTGGGTGAAGGAGCGCCTGGCGGCAGACGGGAAGCACTACGTCCTCCTCGACGAGGTTCAGCTCCTGGGCGACTTCGAGGAGGTCCTGATCGGTTTGATGCGTATGCCCGGCGTTGACGTGTACGTCACCGGGTCGAACGCCAAGCTGCTGTCAAAAGACGTCATCACGGAGTTTCGCGGCCGTGGCGACGAGGTGCGCGTGCGACCCCTGTCCTTCTCCGAATTCATGGGAGCCTACGACGGCGACGTCCGCAGGGGCTTCGAGGAGTACTCCGTCTACGGCGGCATGCCCGCCACCGTCGGGATGGAAGCCCAAGCCAAGGCGTCGTATCTGGAGGGCATCTTCTCGGAGATCTACGTCAACGACATCGCCGAACGAAACAACATCCGCGACGCTGGTGAGCTCGAGGCGCTGCTGAACGTCCTCTCCTCGGGGATAGGATCGCTTACCAATCCGAAGAAGGTTTCCGACACGTTCAAGTCCAAGGGCTCCACCTTATCCCCCAAGACCGCACGAGCCTACATCGACCAACTCATCGACGCGTTCGTCATCGAGGAGGCCAAGCGCTACGATGTCAAGGGCAGGGCCTACATCGGCTCGCCCTTCAAGTACTACTTCTGCGACCTGGGCCTGAGAAACGCACGCATGAACTTCCGCCAGGTCGAGCCGAGTCATGCCATGGAGAACGTCATCTACAACGAGCTTGTGGGGCGCGGGTTCGGAGTGGACGTGGGCATCGTGAACGCCTTCTCAAAAAACGCCGAGGGTAGAAGCGTCCGATCCTCGCTCGAGGTCGACTTCGTGTGCAACAAGGGCGACCGCCGCTTCTACATCCAGTCGGCGTACGTCATCTCCAGCCAAGACAAGATGGATCAGGAGCTTGCATCCCTGCGGAGGGTGGGCGACTCGTTCGAGAAGATCGTCGTGGTGAGAGACCCCATCGTGCCCCGCAGGGACGAGTCAGGCTTCCTGTTCGTCGGCGTCGAGGACTTCCTGCTGGACGAGTCCTTCCTCAGCTAGGCGGCTGGCATCCGCTTTCAAAGCTTTGGGAAGAAATGTCGAAGCCGCTGCCTCGATGCCGTCATCATTTCGGTTCGGAATGTCCGTCAGGCGAAGCGCGGCACCCTCTTTCACTACTGCGGCGACAACGATCGCTCGCTCAGAAAATCGGCAATCAAGCACAGCGACTTAATTGCCTCTTCGTAGGCAACGGGCTCGTTTAGTAGCTTCGAGGTTACTTCGCGATAGTCTGAGGCGTAGTATCTGCTATCAATAAACTCGTTAAGCACCTCGCTCAACACCACCCCGTCCTCAGCCGAGAGGCAATAAGGAAGGGATTTTCGCTGCAAGCGCACCTTCGCGAAAAGGTCGCGCATCTTCTCGTCGAGGGCCACCATGGGCAGCATCTTGTGCAGATCGTAGATGTGCCTCGAGCAACGCTCGGAGGGGCGCTGTCCCATGTAGTAGTCGCATATCGCATAGACTTTGTCGCAGAAGCAGCGCTCGAGCGACGTTACTGCCAACGACAGCGGAGCCAGGTCAAAGCGCTCGAGAAGTTCCTCGCTTCCGGTCCTATCCTTGAGACACTCGTAGATGAAGCAGCTGAACGTCTTTTCAACGCTAGGGGAAACGGGGGTCATGAACGCAGTCTCGACAACCAAGTCCTCTTTCAGGCCCGCAGCGCTCAAAGACTCAGGGAGTCTGACCAGGTACTTGTTGTATTCGCGTCGGCTTCTGATCTCATCGAGGTTAGAGATGGCAAGTCCAAGATCCGCGATAGCGTCGACAACTGCGGCCTTGATCCTCTTCCTCTGGCCCTCCGTGAGATGCTCCGCCTCGACGCCCAAGTCAATGTCTTCGGAGAATCGGTCAATCACGCCATGGCATTTTGACAGGCTCGTCCCACCTTTGAAGATGATGTCGGGATAACGCGCCGTGATACCCTTAAGCACCATGTAGATGAAGTAGTCCTTGGTGACGAAGCCTGGAACGAGCTTCAGCTCGCTTGCCGTTGTCAAAACCGCAGCGTTGAACAGTTCGGAGTCGTTATGCAAATACACCGAGCATCTCGCTTTCTATCAGACGGCGGGTGGTTTTCTGAGGGTAGGCTATGGAAAGGCTCAGAAGATCGTCCTTGGACAGGCCCTCTGCCAATCTCTTCACAGCATCACGCTGACCATCGGTGAGCTCCCTGGGCTTGCGCCTGGTCAGCACATCTAGGAACCGCAAGGCATCAACGTTATCCTGAGCGACATCGACGCGCGACTTGTACACCACGCATTTGACGTATCCGCCGATGGTGACTTCCCTTTGCGCACATGATGCGTTATTCGTCACAACCTCGTATCGCATGGGAACTTGCTCGGAGATACCCTCGCTGTTATCTAAGGTGGCCCCACTCCAAAATCCGCAGACGCCGCCTTCATGATCGCGAAGGTACTTTCTCTCGATCACCTTCAACGGATTGAGAGGAGTCTTGCCGAGCATTGTCGTAGAAGCGATGTAGTAAACACCCGTTTCGTAGCGTTCAATCGCACCCGATTCGATCAGGCGATTCAGCCTAGAGTAGATGGTCCTCCTGGGAACATCGGGAAAGGCCTCCTCCAGATCGCAAGCTAGGATGGGCGTGTCGTAGCCGAAGCGTTCAACCAATATGTCGAGGGTCTTTTTCATGAATCAAATTATAGGTTAAGTTGCACAAATTTAGAATATCTGTAAGTTAAAAGGATGCAGCATCAGAAGATCGCCACAACAGACGGTCTTTCGATAAATCTGCGTCGATGCGCACTCCCGAATAACTCCTTCAAGTGTGGTAGAGCTGTGTCGCTAATGTCACGCTGAAAGCCAGCATGACACCAAATTTGGCTATCGGGCCCTGCTCGGAGCCAGGGAGGAATTGCGGTTTTCGTATCGCGAATACGAATCTCACAAGTAACCGACTTTTACGAAACAAACTACGCTGCCGATTTGGACTTCTGCGCAGGCTGTAAAGAGTTAGAATACAAAAAAGCAATCAGCCATGATGCGGCTTTCCGCTTCATGGTTGACTGATAAATCGCGGAATCAAATGATTCTATGCGCAGTTTTTTCTTTTTCTGAGTTGTGAGATATTTCGCTCTAAGGTAGTGGAATTACGAGCAACATTTATTTTCGCCGTTCTGGCGATACGCAGTTGACCTGCGTAAACTCTCCCAGTTCCTGGTTGTGCAAAGCTTGACTTAATCGGACGGGAGGGACGGCAGGGTGTTTCGGGTCTACAAGTTCCGCTCCATGTACGCCGACGCCGAGGCGCTAGGCGCCCGCTGGGCGGCCGACGCCGACCCGCGCGTCACGCCCTTCGGCCGCTGGATGCGCGACCACCGCGTCGACGAGGTCCCGCAGTTCTGGAACGTCGTCAGGGGCGACATGTCCCTCATAGGCCCGCGCCCGGAGCGCCCCGCCTTCTGCGAGGCGTTCGAGGAGAGGATCGTGGGCTGGCGCTACCGCACGAAGGTGCGCCCGGGCCTCTCCGGCCTCGCGCAGGTGAGCGGCGGCTACGACCTGCTGCCGAGGGAGAAGGTGGTGCTCGACCTGGAGTACATCGAGAAGAGGAGCCTCGCGCTCGACCTCAGGCTTGTCCTGCGCACCCTCGGCGTCCTCGGCACGGGGGAGGGCGCGAGGTGAGCCTCGGCGAGCTGCCCGCCGGCTTCCCCAGGCGCGGTCTCTAAGCGAAATGCTGGGCAGGAAAGGGACGGAACCGCACTAAATTCTCAGCATTCCGAATGCGGGGTACGGAACAAGAGAATTGATGCGACCGCAACCGAAAGAAAGAGTATTAGGTTTACTTGGGCGCAAGACGAATTAGATGTAGTCCATTGTGAAGGAGCTGAAGCATGATTTGGGTTACTGGAGCAGGCGGCATGATTGGATCTCATATGATGGAATTCTTTGCCGAAAGATCATTGCCTGCTTTCGGCACTTTCTATATGCCGACAACGGATATTACGGAGCTTTGTTCCTCTATCGAGATGCATGAGTGTGATATTCGAAATTCTGCTAAGGTCGATGCATTTGTTTGCTACCGAAAACCCGACGTAATATTTCATCTTGCCGCGCAAAGTTTTCCCGCAGTGTCATGGGAAAAACCGCTGGAAACCATTGAAACGAACATCGGTGGAACAATAAATGTTTTCGAAGCAGTAAAGCGGGTTCGCGCGATTGACTCATCGTACGATCCAATGGTGGTCGTTGCGTGCTCCAGTGCAGAATACGGATCAACGTTAGATAATCTTACCGCTCCAGTAACAGAGGATACTTCTTTTGAACCAGTTCATCCGTACGGCGTGAGTAAGGTTGGCCAGGATTTGCTCTCACGGCAGTACTTTGTCAACGATGACATTCGATGTATTCGTGCGAGGATTTTCAATACTACAGGAACGCGAAAGGTAGGGGATGTTTGCTCCGATTTCGTAAGAAGGGTTGTTGAACAGGAATACACCGAAGGAGCGATTAATCTTAGGGTTGGAAACGTCGAGACATATCGCGCAATTTTGGACTGCAGAGATACAATATCCGCTCTCTATCTTCTAGCTCAAAAGGGAATAGCGGGAGAAGCTTACAATATATCCTCAACTAAAGTATACCAGATTAAGGAAATAATAGATGCTCTTGAAAGGCTGACAAAAAGACCGATAGAAAGGAGTGTTGATTTATCTCTACTTAGACCTACGGATGAGAGGGTTATTACAGGTGATGTAAGAAAGCTTGTACTGCATACCGGCTGGAGTCAGTCGATAACACTCGAAGAGACGCTGAAGGATATGCTTGACTATTGGAGGAAGAAAAGTCATGCGCCAAATCGGTAAAGGCGAGACGGTATGTTTGGTCTGTCTGTCCGACAACCCTGATCATCAAGAGGTTATATATTCCCTTTATCGGAAGATGAAAGACGCTGGATTTAATGTTCATACTATTGGAATAGAAAAACCCAAGACGCCTCATGCTTGTTTTGATGAAAACAACCATTATGTAAAATGCCCTTGCAGACCAGGTATATCTGCCGCAACGTTTGATATTGCGGGTCTCAGGAGGGTTATTGATGAAGTGAAGGCTCTCAATCCTGACTTTCTATACTTTGAATCAGTACATACGTGGAATATCCCTATAGCATTTACTCTGAGGAATCAGGCAATAATACTCGAGGTCATACATGACGTCGATCCTCATGATGGAAGCAGAGCTGTTGAGGTTGCAAATTGGTGTTGCGCGAGAAGCGCTCATTATGTGGTCATTCGCAATGGCAAGGATCGGGATTTATGCGCGTCAAAGTATGGTCTAGACCATAGCCATGTGATCACGCTTGATTCTTGGCGTGCATTTCCGCCTTTTGACCCACCGACAAAAAGCGGCGAGGCTTTGTTTTTTGGTCGTCTAAGGAAATACAAAGGCCTATCAGCTCTCTTGTCTATTGCGCAAAAGGCACCCGAGGTCACATTTAACGTGATGGGGCAAAGTGATCAAGAGTCTCTTGAAACCATTCAAGCACTTTGCAGGCTTCCAAACGTGAGGGTCACGGAAGGCTTCATAGAATCTCGCCAGATGGATGAAGCTTTCCATAATGCAGATTGCGTCGTGGTCCCGTATGAGAGCGCAAGTCAATCAGGCATCATCATGGATGCATACCGTTATTCCAGACCAGTGGTTGCTTACAATGTGGGAGCAATTTCTGAGCAGGTGGAAAACGGAAAAACCGGCTTCCTCGTCACGTCAGGTGATGAAGACGGATTTGTGGGTTCTATTCGCGGTATCGTCCATTCCGAACCTGATTCGCTGGCTGCATGGTCTCATCGTGCATATAAATTCGGTTTAAAGAAATACTCAGCGCAGGAAGCGGTGTCTCGTTTTGTCGCAATGTTGTCTCAGCTAAATTAGGAGAGATTCTTTTGGCTCCCTACGCGGTTCTGCTGTTATTTATTCTGGTGCTTGGATTAATTGCTCGTGAGGCAGCATTTGTTGGCAAGCGCCTGTCGAAGCACGTTACAGCGGTGGGATGCTTTGCTATCGCATTGATGGCGGCTTTACGTTCGCCAACAGTTGGTGCGGATACGAGTAATTATCAGAATTATTTCAGCTGGATTGCAGGCATTCCATTAACGGATATCGCATCAACGGACACTGCATATTGGAACTCTCAGGGCACTGAGATTACGTACAAACTCTTCAATAAATTCGTGTCCATGTTCTCGGTAGATCCCCAGGCGATCACGATAGCTTGTGCAATAGTGCTTGGCGTTGGGCTTTATTGCCTCTGCTGCCAATCAAAGGATTCCTGGTTGAGTCTCTTGCTTTTTGTCTGTTTCGGGTTGTTTCAGACCGCGATGAACATCGCCCCGTCGTGTCTTGCATCGATTATCGCAACTGTTGGATTGAGATACATACCACAAAGAAACCCCAAAATGTTTTTTCTCTGTATCGCACTTGGCTTGATATTCCACTATGCATCACTGATGTTTATTCCCTTGTATTTTCTCGGTAGGATTGGGTATCGGCTGAAAGGCGTAGTTATCATACTTATAGTGGCATTTGCAGCCATTCCTGTTCTTTATACCAGCATTGTTCCTCTTATTGCACTCGTCGTTCCATCTCGTTGGGCCCAGTATTTACAAGTAGAGAGGGTGTCTCTTTCTCAGCTGGGTGTTTGGACCTTTTACGCGGGTATGTTTATGCTTGCGGTTCTATTTTCCAATAGTCGAGATGATGACCGTAGCGAACGGATCAATCTTGCGAACATGTTATTTTTGGTCGTGGGAATTGCGTATGCATTCACGCTATGTAGTATGAGCTTTTCGAGAATCGCAATTCTCTTTGCTCCTTACCTCGTTGTTGCAATTCCAGAGTATCTAGCCGATGCGAAAGAAAGCATGCGTAACTCTAGGATAACTCGCAGGACGATGACATACCTTGATTGGACTGTACATGCGAGCCATGCGAAAACAGTGACTGTGTCTGTTGCGACAGCAGTATTTGTTTTGAGGCTCGCTATCAACAATATCGGGCTCACGATTCCTTATGAATTTTTTTTTCTAGGAGACAAAATGAAAAGGTATCTGCTAATAATCAAGTTAATGCTTATGAGAGACGGATATAAACGCGCTGAATACTTGCGGAAGAGAAAGTACTTTCACCGTCAAGGTGAAAACTGTTTTTTTCAACCCTTTAATTTTGGTACAGAGCCCCATTTAATTTCTATGGGATCGAACGTTTATTTTGCTGCGGGCGTCCGATTCCTGACCCATGACGTTATTGCGTTAATGCTGCGCACAAAGCTTGGTCGCGAGGATATCAACGAGAGAGTTGGAAGCATCGAAATTGGAAACAACGTGTTTGTCGGTGCGGATACAACGTTGCTTTACGACATCAAGATCGGCAGCAATGTTATTGTTGCCGCTGGGAGCTTGGTTTCGAAGGACATTCCCGATAACTCTGTATGCGCTGGAAGACCAGCGAGGATAATCGGCACGTTTGTCGACTACGAGAAGCGCATGCTTGAGTATTCAGAATTAATGCCTTGGAAGCAATGGGAGCAAAGGCGTGATCAGATCGTTCACATTGAAAGAGAGTACTTTTGGAGCGGCAAGAGGAAAAAGCCTTTTTCATCAAAAACGAACAACAAATAAGGTGGATTTATGGGCGGAAAAATCGGAATCGTTACGCTCTATCACGATAATCTCAACTTCGGTGGACTGTTGCAGGCGTTTGCCCTCCATCATGTTGTTGAAACGCGCGGCTATGAATGCGAGTTGGTGACTTTCGATCTTGACTTGATGGGGCACTACACGCGTAGACTCGTGCACTTCAAACCTTCTCAGGCTTATGACGCAATTAAAAGGAACCTCTCGTTCCGATTCTGCGGGGCTGACTTGAAGCGGATGCGCAAAGAACGCATCCATGCATTCAAGCAGTTCGAAAAGTCGATACCGCACTCGAAGATTGTTACCAAAAGCGACTATCGTACGCAAATCGAAGATTACGATGTCGTATTGGTGGGAAGCGATCAGGTTTGGAATCCGGCATGGTGGAACGACATTCTGCTTCTCAATGGGGTGGACGGAGCGAAAATCGTTAAGGCGTCCTATGCTGCAAGCATGGGATGCTCGTCGCTTGATGCACGTGACTCAAAAGAGCTTGCGTACTCCTTGGCGGATTATGCGTTCTTGTCCGTACGCGAAAAAAGCGCAGCAGATATTATTAGATCAGCAATTAATGACAAGGCAGATATCGAGGTGGTGCTAGATCCGACGTTGCTCCTTTCGAGAGACGAATGGTTCAAGGCTCTGCCAAGTTTTGCTGAAGCACGAATTCCTGACAGTCCATATGCCTTCATTTATATGGTAGACAAGCAAGATCGATATACGGAGAAGAGCATACGTGCTTGCGCGGATGCAGGTTTGATTCCTGTGGTTGTGACATATGGATTAGATAAGAATTATAAGGAAGAGTTTGGGGGTAGAGCACTCATTCTTCATGACTGCTCTCCTGAGGAATGGGTTCGTTTGCTCGATGGTTCAGCAGTCATCATTACTGATTCATTTCATGGCATTGCTTTTTCTTGTAATTTCGAAAAACGTTTCTGGTGTTTCCGGAAGGCAGAAACGCTCAATGGCTCAAACAAAGACGATCGACAAGAGGCGCTGCTGAGCCGTCTTGGGCTTTCAACGCGCATTATCGATGCAGAAAAGGATCTGACAAAAACAATGCTGCTCAGTGAACCGCGCTTTTTAAAGTGTTCTGAAGAGCTAAAAGTTGAAAAAGAATCATCTTTCGTTTATCTCGATAGATGTCTTACTGCGGCCTCGATATCAAGATAATTCTAAAACGGGCACTCTAGGAAAAAATATTTCAATGTCGCTCCTTGCGAACGGCATTTCTATGTTTCTTGGTATGCTGGCCGTCATCGTGTTGCCTAAATATCTCAGCCTTGAGCAATACGGTTTGTACCAACTCTATTTACTGTATGTAGGCTTTACCGCCATGCTTGCATTAGGGGTTCCTGAAGGCATCTACCTTGCGCTGGGCGGCAAAAAGAAAGTCGACGTTGATCGACGTGATGTCAGATTTCAGTTCAGTCTTCTGGCTGTATTGGATTTATTGGTGTTTTTCGTAATCGCGCTATTTACCTGCCTGACGGAAAGTGATGAATTACGGCGCGCTACGCTATTATGGGTTGTTCTTTCGGGGCTAATTAACTGCGTGAGAAATTATCCGCTCTTCGTTTTGCAGGCAACGGGCAAAATTAGAGAATACTCTATCTCGGTTATTCTTGAGCGTGTTATCTCAATAGTTCCTATTGTAACAATGGTGTGCATAGGGTTTTCAAACATTACCTTCCTGCTGTTTTTTGACGTATTCGGACGAGCTGTCTCCTTTGTGTACGTGATGGCAGCATTTGTGAAGCTTGACTCTGGGCTGTTTTCGGACTGCTGCTCGGATGACGTCTCGGTTTTCACGAAATTAAGGGCTTTCCTATCGCAGACGCAATCTGGCTTTCAGCTGATGATTGCTTCGTACGCGAGTACTGCAATTATAGGTATTGCTCGTATTGGCGTGGAGGAGGGATGGGAGTTCGCTCTTTTTGCCCAGATTTCCCTTGTGATAAGTATCGCCAACATGCTAACTCGGTTGATTAACGCAGTAGCTATTCCCATTTTCCCTATGCTTAAAGATTTATCGGTTTCAGCGATTAAGGTGTTATACCGAAATGCATCATTTGTCATCACGTTGGCATTCCTTCTTCTCAATGTGTTTGTTCAGCCTCTTGTTCAGGTTCTTGCTTGGTGGGTTCCAAACTACAGCGAAGCGCTGGGCTACGTTGCGCTCCTTGTTCCTATGTGCTTGTTTGAGAGCAAAACGGCCGTGTTAGTTATGAGCCTCTGCAAGTCTTTGCGTCGAGAGGAGATTCTTTTTGCAATTAATGTCACTTCGATTGCCTTGGCAGCGTTGGGGACAATGCTGTGTGTTATTTTCAGTGATGGTATTGCCACTCTTCTCGTTTTCCTTGTTGTCATTATGGGAGTTCGATGCTTTGCCGGGGAAATGTATTTGTATAGGACATTTTCTTTTAGATCTGATGGGGCAATTATTTGGGATGTTGTGATTTCTTGCGGCATTTGCATAGTCTGGTGCATGCGTCCAAGTCTCTTGTCGGTAAGCAATGTCATGGTACCGGTGTTGTTTTCTATTGCTAATCGGAAAAAAATACTCTCTATAGCGAATAACTTCTGGGACATGAAGCGTTCCTCTCGCTAAAGGGCTAAAGATGAGCGAGTGCACAGGAGCTTCAGGATTAAGTGTGGACGATCCGAGCATATTCTCACTCTGAACTACAACGATGAATGCAAAACATATAAGAATCAATGGTTGTCTGATTGAATCGACTAAATTACGAGCGTATCCTCCCAGGCTCTCGCAGAGCCATTTAAAAATGCTATCGAAGCTTAAAAATTATCAACAGGAGGCTACCGAGTATTGGAAACTATTGAACCGCGTGAACCTATGCTTGCGGCTCTATCGACGCTGCGAAATTCACCGCCATGCCTATAAAGCTTGGATTCTTGATCCAAGTTTACTTGCTGGCGGAGCGCCTGTTGGTAACTATTGAATGGAAAGGAATCAAGTGGTCATAACGCGAACACCGTTTCGTATGTCGTTCTTCGGCGGCGGGACGGACATGCCGGAGTTCTTCCGCGAGCACGGGGGCTCCGTCATCTCCACCACGTTCGACAAGTACTGCTACGTGACGGCGAGGCACCTGCCGCGGTTCTTCGACTACAGAAACGAGCTGGTCTACTCCAGGATCGAGCGCGTCGCCGACCCCACCGACTTCGAGCACCCCGCCGTGCGCAACGCCATGGCCATGCTCGACATGCGCGAGCTCCGCGTGACCTACGAGGCCGACCTCCCGGCGCGCTCGGGGCTGGGGACCTCCTCCTCCTTCGCCGTGGGCATGCTGAACGCCTTCCACTGCATGAAGGGCACCTACGCGTCCAAGGAGCGCCTCGCCAGGGAGGCGATACGCCTAGAGCGCGACCTTTGCGTCGAGGCGGGCGGCTGGCAGGACCAGGTGGCCGCCGCCTACGGCGGGCTCAACCGCATCGACTTCACGGGCGACGGGTTCAGCGTGAGGCCGGTCGTGATGCCGGAAGAGCGGAGGCGCGAGCTGGAGGGCAGCCTGATGATGTTCTTCACCGGGTTCACGCGCTTCTCGTCCGACGTGCAGAAGGCCAACAAGGCGGCTGACAAGACCGCGCAGCTCAAGGAGATGCTGGCGCTCGTGGACGAGGCGGAGGCGGCGCTGACGGACAAGGCGAGGCCGCTGGCGGACTTCGGGAGGCTGCTGGACGCCACGTGGCGGCTGAAGCGCGGCGTCGGGCCGGGCGTGTCCAACGACTCGATCGACGCGCTGTACGCGCGGGGGACGGCCGCGGGCGCCCTGGGCGGGAAGCTGCTCGGCGCGGGCGGCGGCGGGTTCCTCGTCTTCTACGTCGAGCCCGACGCCCAGGCGAGCGTGCGGGAGGCGATGGGCGGCCTGTTGGAGATCCCGTTCGAGTTCGAGGGGGACGGCGCGACGGTGGTCTACTACGAGGCCGAGGACTACGACCCGGGGGAGGCCCGATGATGGACGCCAGGTGCCCGCAGACGAGGGCCGAGGCCCTGGGCTCGCTGTTCGAGCGCTACCCCGAGGCGGCCGCATGCGAGGACGAGGTCCGGGCCGCCTGCGACCTGCTTGCCTCCGCCTTCAGGGCCGGCGGCAAGCTGCTCGCGTGCGGCAACGGCGGGTCGGCCGCCGACTCGGAGCACGTCGTCGGCGAGCTCATGAAGAGCTTCCGGCTCAAGCGCCCCGTCGACCCCGCGTTCCTGGACGCCTACCGCGCGGCCAACGGGGAGGAGGCGCCCGCGTGGCTGGAGGGGGCGCTGCCCGCCATCTCGCTCGTCTCCCAGACGGCGCTCTCGACCGCCTTCGGAAACGACGAGGCGGCGGTCGGGGTCTTCGCCCAGCAGGTCTACGGCTACGGGAGGCCCGGCGACGTGCTGCTGGCGATCAGCACGTCCGGCAACTCGGCGAACGTGGTCGAGGCGGCCAAGGTGGCCCGCGCGAGGGGGATGCGGGTCGTCTCCCTCACCGGCTCCGCCGAGTCGGACCTCTCCGCGCTCTCCGACGTGTGCGTGCGGGTTCCGAGAGACGAGGTCTTCCGGGTGCAGGAGCTCCACCTGCCCGTCTACCACTGCCTGTGCGCCGCCGTCGAGGCCGAGCTGTTCGGGGGCGCGGAGTGACGCGGGCCGAATATAGGGGCACCGCGGGCCGCGCGCGCGAGGCGGTCGTCCTCGCGGGCGGCTTCGGCACGCGCCTCGCGCACGTCGTCCCGGGCGTGTGCAAGCCCATGGCCCCCGTGGCCGGCGAGCCCTTCCTGCGCCGCGTGCTCGACCAGCTCGACGCCGCCGGGTTCGCCCGCGTGGTCATCGCCGACGGCTACCGCCGCGAGCAGGTGGAGTCCTTCTTCATGGGGACGTACCGGGGCCTGGAGGTCGACTACAGCCCCGAGGACGCGCCGCTCCTCACGGGCGGCGCCCTCAAGAGGGCCCTGGCCCTGTGCGCGCGGCCCGAGGTCTTCGTGCTCAACGGCGACACGTACCTCGACGCGGACTTCGCCGCCATGGAGCGCGCCCTCGCGGCGGACCCCGGGGCGGAGTGCGCGATCGCCTCCAAGCGCATGAAGAACTTTGACCGATATGGCACTTTGGACATCGCCGTCGATGGGCGCATCCTGGCCTTCCGCGAGAAGGCGCCCTGCCCCGACGGCCTCATAAACGGGGGGACGTACCTAATCCGCCGCGGCGCGCTCGAGGGGGAGCCGGACGTGTTCTCGCTGGAGAGTGACTGGTTCGCCCGCGTCGTCCATGACGGCGCGCTCGTCGCCGTCGAGGCCGGCGGGGGCTTCGTCGACATCGGTGTGCCCGAGGACTACGAGCGCGCCCAGGGCCTCTTCGCGCCCGGCGGGGGGTGCGCGGGAGGGCCCGGGCCCGCGCGCTTGGCGATGTTCGACCGCGACGGTACCATCAATGTCGATACCGGGCACTTGCACGAGATCGATGGGTGCGAGCTAGTTCCCGGAACTGTCGAGGCGATGCGGCTCTACTCGCAGGACCCTGCGTGGAGGATCGCCGTGGTCACCAACCAGGCGGGCGTCGCCAGGGGGATGTACTCGGTGGCCGACATGCGCGCGCTGCACCGCGCGATGGCAGTGGAGCTGCGTGCGCTGGGCGCGCGCGTGGACGCCTGGTACTTCTGCCCGCACCACCCGGACTTCACGGGGGAGTGCGGGTGCCGCAAGCCCAGCCCAGGCATGCTCGTCCGCGCCATGCGCGACTTCCGCGCCGACCCGGCGCAGTGCGTCATGTACGGCGACTCCGAGAAGGACCGTCTGGCTGCAGACCGGGCAGGGGTTCGATTCGTGAGCGTTTAAGGGTTTTAAACCTGAATCATGGTGACGAGAAAGCGGTTTCGAGCCAAAATGTTGGCAAGGAGCCGCTTTCTTGCCATTAGGCGCGCATCAAGCACAGGGGAGAAGACAAGATGAATTCAAGTGAGATCGAGTTCAACAGCCTATGCAACGCGAGGATCTCCGAGGCGATAAACCAAGCGAATGCGATGGAATTCGAGATCGACGACATTTTGGCAGGCGCGCATTTCAGAGAAAACGGGGAGGCTTTTTCTGAGCAATCCTATCTCGACTACGTCGGAGGTCATCTGCAGGGAAGCTCGCTGAGCCGAAAGTGCAATGACCTGCTCGAGCTGTCGGAAGCTGAAGTGCTGATTGAAGCCGCAGGCATGCGTCGCGAAGACGCCGCAAAGACAATGAGCGCATGGCGTGCGTCGAGAAACAGATTCGCCCACGGGTTTCTCGTCATCAACTCGAGTTCCGACAAGGTGCTCTACCACAAGGGCTGTTGCTACGACGTCGGATCCCACGTTGACGAGTTTTTCGATCTCAATGCCAAGGTGTTGGGCATCATGGGAGCTGTCAGCTCCTTGCACACGGAACACTGGGGCAAGCCTGCCCTTCGCGAGGAAGGAGGCGATCCCGATCACCCTGTTGTAGCGAGAGCGATGAGACCAGCTTCGAGTGATCTCAAAAGCGCTGAAGCGTGATTCGGCGTCGACCATTGGGAGGTTTACTGCGATGTTAGACTCAGATGCGATAAAGAGGGCGTTGGCTCGAGGCGAGGAGGGCGTCCTCAACTCAGTCCGCTATGCTATCGACGAGCGTACTGCCCGGGAATGTGAAACCGCGTTTCAAAAGGGACTTGAAGTCGGCATCGAGAACTCGGTGCGCTCAATGATCGCGATTTCCGCTAAAGATGATGCGATGGTGACAGTGCTTCACGATGTGTGGGGGTTTTCGAGGATCGAGGCCGTGGACAGAATTGTTTGGGTGAAGCGGAGGATTGCCGTGGAGGGACTGGACGAGGTTCTTGCCTCGAAGGGCAAAAGCCCTCGCGAGATTGAGGACTTCCATCGCGCTTATGCGGTTCGCTCAAGACTTGCTCATGAGAATGCGCTTTTTGTTCTCTGGAGCGAACCTGACCAGCTTTATCGAAAGCTGGTTGAGATGGGAGAGCCCAAGCGGTAAACCTGCCCTTGTTTTGCGTTCGCGCGTTTTTCCTTCGCGAATCTATCTTCTCGTCAAGCGCGAGGTCGTCTTGGGCGCCTCATAGGTGGTGCCGGTCCCGCGGGAGCTCCCCCGCGTCTGCGGCAGCCTCGCCAGACGGTCCGCCTGCGCAGTGTGCGCAAGCGCGGGCAAGTCTTACAACGTGTGGGATAAATCGTTAAATCCTATGTCTGATCAGGTAAGAGTTGAAGGGCGAGGCAGGCTCGCTTAAGCTCATCTGCCCTGCTGATCTCAAGGGGTTCTAGACAAAATGTTGGGTAGATAATCGCGATAATCAACTCGCCATCAGGCAAAACTCTCTGAATTGAGGCCTTTCCGAAAATCGTGTTGGCGATAGGCCTAAAACAGGCCTTTCCGAAAATCGTGTTGCCGATAGGCCTAAAACATTAACTTGATCAGGTGATTTACATGAGAGCTAATGCGGCAACACCAGATCCAGAAGAAAAAGTGATAGGTTTTTGGCCGTACTGTCAGATGCCCTCTAAGCTGAGGGTTAAAAAACAAGCTATGAGATGCAGCTTTACAACTAAAAAGACAACATCATGTGACCTTAAGCTCAGGCGGGCTTCTAGGTACAGGCAGGTGTGCCATGTCCTGCCCCTAGCGCTTCTTCTTTCGTTTGGAAGGCTTGGAGGCAAAGGCGGCGGCTTGGGCTTTCTTTCTCCTTGTGTAGGCAGTGGCACCCTCAACGGCATCCGGTGCCCCGAAGGCCAGAAGCAGCCGTCTTCTGGTCTCCTCGAAGGTGCCGAACCCGCGGCTCTTGCGCTTGAGCTCTTTGATCTTGTCGTTAGTCGATTCTGCGCGTGCGGTGTTGACATGGCTTGTCGTGGCGGTCACCAGGTACTGCTTGTATCTCGATACGGTCTTGCCAAAGCGTCGCATCTCGGGAACCTCGAGCCCGCACGCCTTGCCGATCCAGCTGTCGAGAGCCTTCTCGCATTCCTGTCCGTCTGTCCAGTGATGGTCCTGCCATATGTAGTAGGGCTGAAGTGTCAGGTAAGCCTGCCGCAGGTGAGAGTGCTTGGAGTCGCAGATGGCGAGCATGCCGCATATCGTCTTCTTCTCTGCCTCAATCCACGGTGCGTCTTTGAACTCGCGTCTTCTCTTGCCGCGGTTGGCCGCGAGCTTTCGGTGACGTCTTTTGATGTCGGCCCCGTTGCTCGCGCCCTTCTGCAGGCGGCGTCGGGCATCATCCATGCAGGAAACGCCCGTCTTTGCGACATGGAACCGGTCAACTCCCATGCATGCGAGCTGGCACCACTTCTTCGCTGCGTTCAGGTAGACGTCGTACATGTCCGAGCGCATATGTCCATCGGGATGTCAAGCGGCAATATGAGCCTAACCCCTGATTTTCGCAGACAGGGGTTAGGCTCCGATCCGTTGGATTCAGCGCGATCAAGCGCATCCGTTCAGTGGCTATCTATCGATAGTTTCTCCCGGTCGCTCAAGCGATCCAGTCACATATTCGTGGATACAGCACAAGGCTGCCCACATGTTGATCTCTTCGGCAGGGGCAGGGCCGCAGAGCCGCGGAAAGCGACAGATTCAGAAGTCGTACGTAGCAAAGGAGAGTACTTTGCCGTACATGCTCGGAACGCGGGTTGCCAAAACGCGTCAACGGCACTGAACCAGGGGCGGGATATGTCGATTCGAGAACTAGGGAAGACCCAGTTCCCGGTCTACCTGACGTCCGATGACCCAGATCCACTTGATCATTTCGGAGGCTACGGCCACTTTCGCCGCATTGGGGCTTTTGCCCAGGTCGTCGACCATATGCAGGTATCTCTCGAAAAGCCGCCTGTTGGCCTTTGCGGCGATGGCCTCTACTTCGCCGGAGACGGGCCTTCCCTTGAGAAGGTATTTCTTGTGGGGCTGGCGCAACCGCATGGGGGCGTTGCATTCGATAGGTGCCCGGCGAAGGCGGCCGTCTCCCTGCTTGGTGATGGGACCAGGGGACCTGCGGTTTCCGCTGGAAGACTCAGAGGGAGCAGTTCCAAGCCAAGAGGAAAGGCGCCTGGGCGACTTGAAGCGCCTGAAGTCGCCGATCTCCGCCACTGCGAGAAAAGCCGTCTGGACGTTGACGTCCTTGAGCCCGCGCAAGCCGTCGACATAGGGTTTGAAGCGGGGCGTGTCGGCCAGATCCGCGATCTTCTCCCTGAGCGCTCTGTTCTCCTGAATCCTCTGGTCGAGCAGCGTCAAGAGGCCGTCCAGGACTTGCTGGGAGACGGGATCGTCGAGGTCGATGGACTTTATCCAGGCCATGTGGTCTTTCCCCCAAGGGGCCTTCGGTCTTCCGCTTTCGGTGGTTTCTTGCCAAACGTGGCCGTATTTGAGCAGAAGGGCGCTGATGCGCAGCTTCGCCGCCTTGACTTCGTCGGTTGCGGTCACCCGAAGCCTCGCAAGGTCTCTTGCCCCTTCGATCTCTTCGCTGGGAACCCACACGCAGGAGTATTTCTTGACCGGATTGGTGATTTCTCTTCGAATGGCGCAAGCGTCGATCTTGTCGCTTTTTCGACGCTTTTCGATGGAGGTTCTTGCCAGGGAAGATACGGCGATGATGTCGCAGTCGATGTCTTCGGCTCTGAGTTTTCTCGCCAGGTCAAAACCAGTGCATCCGGATTCATAGGCGCAATAGACAGGGCCGGGCAATTGGCTTGCCCATCGGATGAGGGCGCAATCCTTGTCGGGTCCTTTGAATACTTTGGAATACTCTTGGCCGTCGTTGATGTTTACGCCTTTGCAGGCCAAGGATTTGGCATGAACGTCGATTCCTACGTAGGTTGCATGCTGCTGCATAGAGAGGCTCCTTCCAGGCATCGTGTGATTGTCAAATCACGGGAATTGAGACACCTAGATGCTAATCCAGCTTTCGGGCTGGATAAACCGTTTCTTCAGGTCGGAGCCTCTTTGCGCAACATCCCGATGGACATATCATCAGAAAAACGAGACGCATCTGCGCTCATCTGCTCCGAACTGCTTGAACCACTGATCCATATCATCTGCGTCTCTGCCCTCTATGACATCTATCAGATATCCGGTAGCACCGTCATAAGCACAGGCCCAAAACACGCAGACCTGCTTTCCCGTGTCGGATTCCCGGTAGCTCATGGCATGTATCTCGTCTGTGAGCAGTATGCAGGGAAGTGCTGGCTTTTTGATATGCACGCTGTTTATGACGAGGCGCACCGTGTCGTGCGAGACGTTGCAGGCGTGAGCCACCTCGGTTATGGTCTGCCTTCTCCTCAAAAGATCGATGACGTGTTCCTCGAGCGCATCGGTGATGGTAGGGCTTACGACAGAAGCGAAGGGGACATCCGCACTTTGGGTAGTCCCGCATCTTTTACACCTGAGTCTTTTGACTTTGACGGTCAAGGTGCAGGGAGTCTCACCTACGACGTGCGCCATGCGCTTGGCGTAGCTGCCATGCCCTGTCATGGTGCGCCCGCACCCAGGGCATGCAAGATCGGGGGCATCGATAGTGACGTGGAGGTCGGTAAAGCCGGCGCTGGCTCCCGCCTTATCGACGCGGACGCTGTTTGGCAGGCCAACATCTGCTGGGCGTATCCTGCTCATGAGGCCGTCACCCAGCCCTCGAATCCCAAGATGGCAAGCCTGCACCACCCGGGGCAGTCTTCAATTGCACCGTCATTAAAGGCGCATCCGCGTGAGAAGCACTTTTCTGAGAGTGCCTCAACACACAGCACGTCTCATGCGCTGTGCTCGTCTTGTTCGATTCTTTTCAGCGCGGCGAGCTCGACTTCGTGTGCGGCGAGAACACTGCCGTCGGGCTTTTCGCGCTCATTTGCGTATGTGCCGGGCAAAAGACCCTGCGTATACGCAAGCCTTCTTTTCCTGTTGGCCTCTCTGCTGTTCATGGAGTCGCTCCAATCCTCCGATGACGCAGATGCCGCAAGGAGGATGCGAGGTGTTGCCGGCACCTCGCATCCTCCGCTTTTTCGCTTCCGATACGCTCTTGGATCCGCGCTATCGGAAATCGCTGTCAATAGACTTGCTCGGAAGCTCGAGACAAGCATGAAAGTGGTCGCATGAAATCGCAATACCCCAGGTCAGGGCAGGTGAGCAACACAACTCTCCACAAGAGTTGTGTTGCTAGACCCAAAATGGAGGCAGAAATTGGCAAAACAACACCAGATTCAGAAAGGCCTGAATTGAACGTATCTTTGACAACTAAAATCCCTGTTCAAACCCGATTTTGGGTACAGCAACCTATGCCCTCGGCAGGGCGAATTTTCGCGGATTCAGTTTTCAGCGCCCTAGGGGCGCAGATCGCCCAGGGGCGTCACCGCCTTCTTGCGCGGCAGCGCGGCGTCGGTCAAGCGCATCGCCTCCGCTTCACGGGTTGTCCGCTAGCCCCTCGGGTCCTCGAGCTTGACGCCGTTGATCCTGACGCCGCGCTCGACGATCCTCATGCAGCCCAGGGACAGCAGGCAGCGCCTGCGCATGCGCTCGAAGGTCTCGAGCCCGCAGCTCATGCGCTTCATCACCTTGATGGAGTTGTTGAGTCCCCATATGACCCGGATCCTGTCAAGCGGGCGCAAGGAGAGGCCCCTCGTCCGTCGGCGAGGGATCTCTCTCCATATGCATCGACCCTGTGGTGCGGATCCCGT
>NZ_JAAVTO010000111.1 GCF_013185065.1 Adlercreutzia sp. ZJ473
CACGGCGTAACGTTTTTGGGGAGGTATAGCGACTCCGGCGACGAGGGCAGCCGCCAGGCTGGCCGACGAGCCGGAGCGAGGCGAAGGGGGCTCCCCTAATCTCTTATCGACCAAGAATCGAGAAAGAGAGGAGCCCTCCATGGACAATCCTACCGCATGCGCGGCCGCTTCGGCGGCCCTGGCCGACGTATTCACCGACATTCTGCTCGAGGGCGGCTGCTCCTTCGAGGCGTTCGAGGAGCGCGCCGTCACGCGGGGCCACGAGGCGATGGCCCGAGCGATGGGGCTGGCGCTCGAGCGCTTCGACGAGCTGCTCTGCCTGAACCCGCCCGCGGGGTGCCGCGCCCACGACGCGCGCCCCCGCACGCTGGCCACGGAGGTGGGGGACGTGAGCTTCTCCTGGCACCGCCTGAGGGACGCCTCCGGCGCGACCGTGGTCCCCCTGGCCGACGCGCTCGACCTGCCGTGGGGCTGCCGGGTGTCGCCCGGGGCCGAGGCGTTCCTGGTCGAGGCCGCGGCCGAGGTGTCCTACGCCGCCGCGGCGAGGCTGCTGGCGCGCAAGGGGGGATCGCGGGTGAGCGCGACCACGGTCATGAGGGCCATGAGGGGCGCGGGCGCGCGCTGCGCGGCGGACGACGAGCGCGCCGCGCGCGACCTGTTCGACCTGGGGGTCAAGCCGGCCGGGGAGACGGTCGCCGACGCGGTGTGCCTGGAGGCCGACGGCACGTGGGTGCGCCTGCAGGGGGCCGCGCCCGGGGAGCCGGGCAGGGCCGAGGTGAAGGCGATGGTCGCCTACTCGGGCAAGGCCGCCCGCGGCCGCAAGGTCGCCCGCGAGCACGCCGTGCGCCACGGCTGCGTGGCGGCCCCCTCCGAGTTCTGGCCCCAGGCCGTCGCGGCGATGGGCTCGGAGTTCGACCTGTCGAGGGTCTCCCGCGTGCACCTGGGCACGGACGGCGAGGGGTGGTGCAAGGGCGGCGGGGCCTACCTGCCCATGAGGATGGAGGTGACGGGGCACCTCGACCCGTTCCACGTCAGCCGCGCGCTGCTGTCCTGCTTCGACGAGCCGGCCATGGGCTGGCAGCTGGTCGACGTCGTCCGCGACGGCGGCAAGGAGGAGGCCGCGGCCCTGCTCGAGGCGTGCGTCGAGCTGGGGGTCGCCCGCGAGGGGGCGGCGAGGCGCGTGCTCGGGTACCTGCGCAACAACATGGGCCTGATCGCCGTCGACGGCCCGTCGCTGGGCACCATGGAGTCCGAGAACCAGCACCTCTACAAGTCGCGGATGGCCAGCGTCCCCTGCGCGTGGTCGCGCCGCGGCGCCTCGGACATGGCGCGCGTGCGCAGCCGCGTCCGCTCGCGTCGCGCGGTGCCCGCCAGGACCCGGGCCGGGTCGGCCACGCCGCTCAGGCGCCGCAGGGACGGCGCCCGGGAGCTGGCCGCGCTGTCGGGGGGCCCGACGGCCGGGTCGGTGCCCTCGCGCGTCGGGCGGGGATACGAGCCGCCGGCCGCGAGCGTGGCGGGCATGTCGGCCGAGGTGCGCTATGCTGCCGCCGTCGACTCCGGAATGGCCGGAACGGGCTGGTAGGAGATCGGGAGAGCATGACCCCCATCAAAGTTACGCCGTC
>NZ_JAAVTO010000112.1 GCF_013185065.1 Adlercreutzia sp. ZJ473
TGGCTGACTTCGATGCCATCGTCGTAGGCGCCGGGTGCGCTGGCCCGGTTGCCGCCTACGAGCTCGCGAAGGCCGGCAAGAGCGTTCTCGTGATAGAGCGCGGCAACTTCGCCGGCGCCAAGAACATGACCGGCGGCCGCGTGTACTCCCATGCGCTGAAGGCCGTGTTCCCCGACTTCGAGCAGGAGGCCCCGCTCGAGCGCAAGATCACGCGCGAGCGCATCTCGCTCTTGTCCGAGGACGCCAGCTTCACCGTCGACTTCACCTCCGACGAGATGCTCAAGGAGGGCCAGGACTCCTACTCCGTCCTGCGCGCCCCCTTCGACTCGTGGCTGGCCGAGAAGGCCGAGGAGGCCGGCGCCGAGCTCATCTACGGCATCGCCGTGGAGGGCCTGGTGAAGGACGACGCCGGCAAGGTCGTCGGCGTGCGCGCCGGCGAGGACGAGATCACCGCCGACGTGGTCATCCTGTGCGACGGCGTGAACTCGCTGCTGACCGCCGAGGCCGTGGGGGCCGCCCGGCCGCCCGCCTCCGCCGTCGCCGTGGGCGTCAAGGAGGTCATCGAGCTGCCGGCCCCGGTGATCACCGACCGCATCCTGGCCGCGTCCGACGACGAGGGCGCGGCGTGGCTGTTCGCCGGCGACTCCACGAAGGGCACCTTCGGCGGCGGCTTCATGTACGCCAACAGGGACTCCGTCTCGCTGGGCATCGTGGCCGGCATCGAGGCGACGGCGAGCCGCGGCAAGGCGCCGGTGTACCAGATGCTCGAGGACCTGAAGGCCCAGCCCTCGGTGGCCGCGCTCATCCGCGGCGGCAAGGTGGTGGAGCACTCGGGGCACATGGTGCCCGAGGGCGGCATCAACATCATGCCCGACCTGGTCGGCGACGGCGTCATGCTGGCCGGCGAGTCGGCCATGATGTGCATCAACCTGGGCTACCAGGTGCGCGGCATGGACTTCGCCCTGGCCGCCGGCATGCACGCGGGCCGCGAGGCCGCGCGCGCGCTCGACGCCGGCGACACCAGCAAGGCGGGCCTCTCGGGTTACGTGGGCGCGCTGGAGGACAGCTTCGTGCTGAAGGACCTCCGCCAGTTCAAGAACGTGCCCGGCTTCATGGAGGGCTTCACGCGCATGTTCGACGGCTACCCCCAGATGCTGCGCGACATGATGAACGCCCTGCTCGTCGTGGACGGCAGCCCGGTCAGGCCCATGAGGAAGTCGATGATGCCCATCGTGAGGCAGGTGGGCGTCATGAACGTCCTCAAGGACGCGAGAGGGGCGATGAGGGCGCTATGAGCAGGTTGGATTTCACCGTGAACGTCGACGGGTACCTGGCAAGCAACAAGTACGAGGTCGACGAGGAGAACGCGCACATCGAGCTGGCGGAGGACCCCGACCCGGCGGAGTTCGACAAGCTGGTCATGGTGTGCCCGGCGGCGCTCTACCAGCGCGACGAGGACGGCGCCCCGACGTTCGACTACGCGGGCTGCCTCGAGTGCGGCACCTGCCGTATCCTGTGCGGGGACACCATCATCGCGAAGTGGGCGAACCCGGGCCCCACCATGGGCGTGTCGTACCGCTTCGGCTGAGGGT
>NZ_JAAVTO010000113.1 GCF_013185065.1 Adlercreutzia sp. ZJ473
CGTTAATTTTCATTGCCAGCCGAACACCTGCTCATTTTCGACATCTTTTCTCACACTCAGCCGAACGCGTACGGTTGAGTGCGGAGGCCGCAGCGACCCCGCAGCGGCCCAGCCGATGAAAGGAGGTCGATGACGAGCATGGCTTCTAAGGGCTACGACAGGCTCACCAAGGCCGATAGGCGCGCCATAGAGGCGGGCGTTCGCGCGCGGAAGGGATGTCGGGAGATCGCGGCGTCCATAGGCCGCTCCCCTTCCACCGTCACAGAGGAGGTGCGGCGCAACAGGACCTGGGCGCACAAGGACTGCAAGGGCATGCGGGCGGTCACCATCCCCGAGCAGCAGAGACGATGCGAGCGCCTCGTGCGCTGGCCGTGGGTGTGCAACGGATGCTTCACCTTCCCCCGCGCATGCGGCAGACGCCACCGATGCGAGTACTCCGCCATCTTCGCCCAGGCGCTCGCCGACGAGACGCTCTCGAGCTCGAGGCGCGGCATCAACGCCCGGGAGGAGGACTTCGAGAGGATCGCCTTCACGACAAGAGACGACGTCTCCCGCGGGATGTCGCCCGAGCAGATCTGCATGGCGCATCCCCACCTGGGGCTCGCCCCCTCCACGCTCTACCGTTGGATAGAGCGCGGCTACCTCGGAATGTCGAACCTGGACCTGCGCCGCAAGGTCGGCTACAAGCCTCGCAAGGGGCAGGGCGCCCCCAAGCCCACCTCCCACGGCCCCGAACGCTCCTATGCCGCCTTCTGCGCTCTGGGCGAGGAGGCGTGCGGGAGGGCGTGCGAGATGGACACCGTCATGGGCCGCGCCTCCGACACGAGGTGCCTTCTCACGCTGCTGCTCAGGCCGTGTCGGCTGCAGCTGACGATGCTGCTCGAGGAGAAGAGCTCGAGCGAGGTCGTCCGCGCCCTCGATGCGCTGGAGCGCGCTTTGGGCCGAACCGTGTTCTCCCGCCTGTTCGACCCCATCCTCACCGACAACGGACCGGAGTTCGCCGATACCGAGGGGATGGAAAGATCGCTCTCGGAAGGCGCGCGCACGCACGTGTTCTACTGCGACGTGCGGGCCTCGCAGCAGAAGGGACGATGCGAGCGCAACCACGTGGAGCTGCGAAAGCTCCTCCCGAAAGGGCGCGGCATCGTCTTCGACGAGCTCGATCGGGCCGATTGCGCGGTCGTGATGTCGCACCTGAACTCAGAGCCGAGACCTTCGCTTCTGGGGATGTCGCCGCTTTCGATGCTGAGAGCGGCCGATCCCGAGGCGCACGAAGCGCTCTGCTGCGCCCTCGGAATGGCCGAGCTTCCCTACGGGGAGGTCGGCATGACCCTCGACGCCGTCAACCGCGAGAGGGAAGCGAGGGGAGCGCGGCCTTTGGGTTAGGCCGACGAGGAAACACGAGTCTCGGAAGAGGCCGTTCGGCTGACCTTGGAGGTGCGCCCGGCGGCCATGGCGAAGCTATGCCTCCAGAGTCATCCGAACAGGAAAAGATCCCGATAGGTCGCCCGCAGAACACCGTCATCGCGTTCGGCTAACCATGGAACGCGCAGGTCGAGGGAAGGTGTTCGGCTGACTTCGCAAATCAACC
>NZ_JAAVTO010000114.1 GCF_013185065.1 Adlercreutzia sp. ZJ473
GTCAATCCCTATATTTAGGACCTGTTTTCGGGCATGCTGCGCCATGCTCTCGTCTCATGAGAGCATGCTCCTGGTGTATATTGTTCGCGTCGAAGGCTAGATCGAGTACATCTCGCCGTTCTTCACCATGGCGTACATGACGTCGACGCGCCTTCTCGCGAGGGCGCTTATCGCTTGGCCGTGAGAGCGCCCCTCGCTCCTCTTCTTCTCGTAGTACGCCCTCGATCTCTCATCGCATTGGACCGCGCTCTGAGCCGCCTGCCTCAATGCGTTCTTCAGCTGCCCGTTGCCTCTCGGCTTGACCGATCCTCTGATCGAGGTCCCCGATTCCCATCTGCCGGGCGCAAGCCCGGCATAGGATGCGAGATGACCTGCGCTCGGGAACCTCTCGAAGCCGCCGATAGCGCCCAATATGACGGCGCACCACACATTCCCTATGCCCGGCATCGAGCGCAGTATCGCTGCTTCGGGGAGCCCGTCGAGCAGCTCCACCATCCTCGCGTCCAGGCGCTCCATCTCCGAGAAGACGTTCTGGAGTATGGAGGCATCGGCCGATATGCATCGCTCCATCGAGGAAGCCCCTGCGACCCTGACGGTCTGCGACCCCAGCGCTTCGAACATCTCCCCGACGAGCCTGGGCGCTCGCGTGCATTGCCTGGGCTTCTTCTCCGCCCAGCGAAGAACCTTCTCGCGTCCCGCAACGCGCAAGCCGTCGGGTCCTCCGTATCTGGCGAAGATCTGGAGCGCGAGCTTCCCGAACATCTTCTCCCTGGGCAATGCCCGTTCGAGCTCGGGGCAAATGCGAGCGACCATCCCCCTCATCCTCAACTGGATCCTCACGCTCTCGCGCGACAGGAAAGCATGCTGGGACGACAGGATCGCGAGCTCTTCGGCCCGCGCATCTCGCTCGCTCAGAGGAATGAGCAGATCGGGCATCCTCATCGCCACGTCCGCTATCACGGCCGCGTCTATCGCGTCGGTCTTGGCGTAGCCCGGATAGAGTCTCGCGGCCTGCCTCATCGCGTAGGTGGGAAGGTAGCGGATATCCTCTCCACGGTGCAGGCATATCGCGACGAACAATCCTCCCACATCCGATGCCTGATCGACCGCGAAGCAGACTCTGCCGTACGCGTTCGCCTCTTCGATGAGCTCCACTATCGCCTCTTCGGACTGCTCCACCCGACGGTCTATCGTCTTCTCGGCGTCGCCTGCTTTGCGCCCGACGGCATGATGGAAGCTCTTCCCGATATCGATGCCTATATAGAAATCGTATTCTCGTGCCATGGATCGAGCCCTCCTCGCGTTGATCGCCGCCGCTCTCAAGTCACGGCTTGCGCCCCCGGCATAACACTACCGAGCGATGTGCGGCATCAATCCCTAGCGGTGAGCGCTCGCCTGCGGATGCGGTGGCAAGACCACGCAGGTGCTCTGCACAATTCTTCTGAACCATGCCGCATCCGCTGACCGAGCGGCCCGAAGCGCATCGCTTCGGCGATACGATATTAGCTCTTCGGCCCCGTAGTGTT
>NZ_JAAVTO010000115.1 GCF_013185065.1 Adlercreutzia sp. ZJ473
CACGCCGCGGCGCTCGACGCCGCGCGCCTCGCGGCAGCGGAGGAGGAGGTCGCGCTCATGCGGGCCCTCCTGCAGGTGGGCGTCGAGGCCGACCTGGCCGCGCGCGCCGCCGCGGCCGTCATGCGCGAGCGGCGGGCGATGTAGCGTGCGGGAGGGGGCGGCGCGCGCGCCGCAGGAGTTCGACCCGGTAGCCTACATCAACACGCCGCGCTGGCAGGCGTCGCGGCTGGGCCTCGAGCGCATCACCGCGCTGCTCGAGCGCATGGGCCGCCCGCAGGACGGCCTGAGGTTCGTGCACGTGGCGGGCACGAACGGCAAGGGCTCGGTGTGCTCCTACGTGGCGTCGGCGCTCACGTGCGCGGGGTACCGCGTCGGGCTGTTCACCAGCCCCTACATCGAGGCGTTCGAGGAGCGCATCCGCGTGGACGGCGCGAACATCGCGCGGGACGACCTCGCGCGCGCCACGCTCGCCGTGCGCGAGCACGCGAGCGCCCTGGAGGCGGCCACGGGCGAGCACCCCACCGAGTTCGAGCTCATGTGCGCCGTGGCGCTCGAGCACTTCCGCGCGGCGTGCTGCGACGTGGTGGTGCTCGAGGTGGGCCTCGGCGGGCGCCTCGACTCCACGAACGTGATCGACGCGCCCGAGGTGAGCGTGATCTGCCGCGTCGGGCTCGACCACACGGCGCTTCTGGGAAGCACGCTCGCCGAGGTCGCGGGCGAGAAGGCAGGCATCATCAAGCCCGGCGCGCCGGTGGTGAGCTGGCCGCAGGAGCCCGAGGCGGCCGCGGTGGTAGAGCGCGTCGCGCGCGAGCGGGGCTGCGAGCTCGTCACGCCCGACTTCGCCCAGCTCGAGGTGCTTCCGCTCACGTCGGCTTCGGAAGGGGCGGAAGCCTCCGGCTCGCCCGCGGTCGCGCGCGGGGCGGAAGGCGCGAAGGGCGTGGAAGGTGCGGAAGGCGCCTCCCCGAATGTTTCGCGTGAAACATTCGTACGTCATTTCCGCTACAAGGGCGCGAGCTTCGAGACGCAGCTGCTCGGCAGCTACCAGCCTGCGAACGCGGCGCTCGCCATCGAGGTGGCGGGCGCGCTGCGGCGGCGCGGGTGGCGCATCACGGACGCGGCGCTTGCCGAGGGCATCGCGCGCACCGCGTGGCCGGGCCGCTTCGAGGTGGTGGCGCGCGACCCGCTCACGATCGTCGACGGCGGGCACAACCCGCAGGGCGCCGAGGCGCTCGCCGCCTCGCTTTCCGACCTGCTCGGCGGCGCTGACGCGGCGCGGGGCCGCGTGACGTTCGCCATGGGCGTGCTCGCCGACAAGGACTACCCGGCCATGATCGAGGCCGTGGCGCCCTTCGCCCGCGCGTTCGTCACCTACGCGCCCGACAACCCCCGCGCGCTTTCGGCCCTTGACCTCGCGGCCGCCGTTGAGGCCGCCTGCGCGCCCCGCGCCTGCGAGGCTGACGGGCCCGACGCGCCCTCGGCGCGCGCGGCCGGCATGATCGCCGCCGGCGCGC
>NZ_JAAVTO010000116.1 GCF_013185065.1 Adlercreutzia sp. ZJ473
GGTTGTGTACCGATTGTTGGTGTCATGACTGCGTTTGGGAGGTGCGGGCTTTAGCCCGCCCGAGCAAACGCAGCACTGCCCAGAACTAACTACATATTACACTATTGACATCATGCCGCCCTTCCGAGTTTCTCCTCGATTGCTGTTGTAACGCATACCCTTGCCTTCTCTATGATGTCGTTAGGAATGGGTTTAAGGCTCGTCTCAGACTTAACCACGTCCTTAAGCGATGACGCATCCATAAACTTCGCATCGAGCCACTCCTCGTTGACATCGGTGAGCACTGCCCCCACCAGGCGCATCATCGAGTCGACCGACGGAAACACGCCTACGACTTTGGTCCGTCGCTTTATCTCCTCGTTAGCACGCTCTTGCACGTTGTTTGTCCGCAGGCGGATGTGGTGCTCATACGGGAAGTCGAGATAAGCCAGCGCGTCAGCTTCGGCATCGTCGAGAAGCTCACCCGCATGCCCCTTGAGCTGCGCGATGCGCTCTGTTGCCTGACGGTAAGCAGCGCGCACGAGTTGCGGGTCGCGCTCAGCGAAGACGGCCTTCATGGCCGCCGTGGCGATAGCCTTATCCTCTTTCTTGGAAAACCAGCCCGCCACGTTACGCTCAAGGTGAACAATGCAGCGCTGCCACGCCGCCCCCTGGAACACCTCGGCTATCGCCTGGACCAATCCGGTGTGGCCGTCAGAGACCACGCACTTGATGCCTTTGATGCCGCGCTTGCGCAGGTTCCTCAAAAACGCTTTCCACGAGACCGCAGACTCAGTGTCTACCACGTCGAATCCGACGAATTGGCGCGAGCCGTCCGCTCCACATGCTATGGCGGTGACTACGCCCTTAGACTGGACATGACCTTCGTCGCGGCAGTTGAGGTAGGTGGCATCAAGCCACAGGTACGGAAAATTCATTCCCTCGAAGCGGCATGTGTTTAGAGCTGCGACCTCCTCGTCGAGATCGGCAGTCATGCGTGAGATACGCGAGGGGCTTAGCGAGCCGAACTTCAGCGCGTCGGCGGCCTTCTCAATCTTGCGCGTGGACAGGCCGCGCACATAGACCTCCTTCACGATGCCGACCATTGCCCGGTCGACGCGCGAGTAGGGCCTGATCAACTCGTCGGGAAAGTAGGTGCCCTCCCGAAGCTTGGGGATTCTCATCGTTATCTCGCCGAGCACGGTCAGGAGCCTGCGCTCGCGATAGCCGTTGCGTCGGTTGCCCTCGCCGCAGATCTCGTCTGCCTGCCAGTCCATTATTTGATTGATCATCATCTCGAGCCTGCGACGCATCATTTCATTGATGTCAATGGTCCCATCCTCGCAAAATGGAAGGTTTTCCAGCGCTCCCTTATCCTGTAAAGTGTCCATGGTGGCCGTTGCCTTTCTGATGAATCGGTTACTTTCGCAAAAACGATTCTAGGCAATGGCCACTTCTATCTCAAAGCGACTCCTGACACCAACTTTCGGCACGCGATC
>NZ_JAAVTO010000117.1 GCF_013185065.1 Adlercreutzia sp. ZJ473
CGGCGGACGTGAGGGCCCTTTGGCCCGAGCGCCCGCCGCAATACACAAAATGACCCTTTCCAGCTATGGTGTCCAGTCGCCAAACCTTGCCATCCACAGAAGACAGGAAAGAGCCATGAACGGAGAATACAGGCAACTGACCTTGAGGGAAAGAAGGGAGATCGAGGAGGGGCTGACGCGGGGCGACTCGTTCAGGGCGATCGCGAGGCTGATAGGGCGCCAGCCGTCGACCGTCTCGAGGGAGGTGCGCGAGAACAGGCATCTCCGCGCCTTCAGGCCGCGCAGGTCCGCATGTCGGGAACGGAACTGGTGCAAGCGCGTGGGCGTGTGCGCAGAATGCGTGCGCGAGGGCGCGTTCTGCGCGGGCTGCGACGCCCGGGACTGCCGCGACCATTGCGCGGCGTACGCCGACCGGATCGCGTGCGACGCGCTCGTGCGCGCGCCGTGGGTGTGCAACGGCTGCCGTAAGAACCGCTACGGCTGCAACCGGGCCAACCGATACGTCTACGACACCGAGGTGGCCCAGAAGGCCTCCGACGAGCGGCGCAGCGAGTCCCGGAAGGGCATCGACATGGACCCGGGGCGCGCCGAGGCCGCGCTGGCCCATATAAAAGACGGGGAGTCGCGGGGGCTGTCCCCCTATGAGATATCGGTATTGTATGCCGACGTCGTCGGCGTCAGCCAGTCTACTATCTATCGCTGGACCGATGCCGGCTACGGCGGGCTCACGAACCTCGAGCTTGAGCGCAAGGTCGGCTTCAGGCCGCGCAGAAAGAAAGCCTCGCGCAAGCCGACCCGGCACTCGCCCAAGCGCAGCTACGATGAGTTCGAAAAGCTCCCGGACGGCCTCAAGGACGCCCGCACCGAGCTCGACTGCGTCGTTGGCCGCAACGTCGACAAGCAGGCCGTGCTGACGCTTTACAACTTGCCGTGCCACGTGCAGCTCGGGCTTCTGCTTAAGGCGCACGACTGCGCGAGCGTCATAAAGGAGCTGCGCAATGTCAGATCCATAATGCCGAAGCTTATGCACGCCAGGTGGATGCGCGTCGCGCTCACCGACAACGGCGAGGAGTTCGCCGACGAGGCCGGCATAGGCGAGCTGCTCGGCGAGCGCGCCGCGGGCGGCGAGCTCGAGGTGCACCTGTACTACTGCGACCCGCGCCAGTCCCAGCAGAAGGGCGGTTGCGAGAAGAACAC
>NZ_JAAVTO010000118.1 GCF_013185065.1 Adlercreutzia sp. ZJ473
GCGAGGCCGTATTGTCCGAAGTGCACGAAGGCTCATTAATAGCGCGAAGCCTTTTAAGTGATTCTATGGGCTGTCGTTTCTGAAGGCGGTTTCCGAGCAAGGTGCGGGCTTTGCGCCCAAGCGCTGCATGGAAGATGTTGAGGCGAGGAGAATTTTCGCTGCGCTTGACGCTGATGTCATGCAGGCGAAGTTGGAGGAGCGTGCTGCAGCCATTCCGATCGGCAAGGGCTGCTTGTCCTCTGCGAGTGCTAAAGCTGCGCCGAGACCCCAAGCACGGATAGCGGGCTCTGTTTCTGCTGTCTGGCTAATGAGGCGAAATCGAGAGATGTTAATGTGCGTTGCTTGCGGCAACGGGCGGTTTTGCCTTATAAGGGTGACAGCAGCTGCATCAACCGGAGGAGTTGGGAGAAAGAAGGCCGCCCCATGCTGAGCGAGAACATCAAGTCAATGAGAAGGTCGAGAGGGCTTTCCCAGCAAGAGCTTGCGGTGAAGCTGAACGTGGTTCGACAGACGGTGTCAAAGTGGGAGCAAGGGCTGTCGGTCCCTGACGCCGACCTGCTGATCTCGTTGGCGGAAGTGCTTGGGACGTCCGTGAGCACGCTGCTGGGGGAGCGCGTCGGAGAGCCGGAAGCCGATGGCATGAAGGCGCTTTCCGAGAAGCTGGAGGTGGTCAACCTGCAGCTTGCCCGAGGAAAGGTCAGGCGAAGGAGGGCTCTGCGGTGGCTTCTCGCGGCGCTCGTCGCAGCCACGGTGATGTTGTACGCGATCCTGTGTGCGCTGGAAAGTCCCTATCTGGGCTGGAATTACGGCGATCCCGAAACTGCCGTTCTCGGAGTGGGATTCCATGCGGCCGAGTGGCTGTTCGTCAGGGTGGCGCCGATTGTCCTCATCGGTGCGCTCGCCGGCTTTTTCCTGGTGCGTGAGAAAGAGTGAGCTGGCTGGCGGGTCATGGCTCGCCAGCGACTCCAGTTGGCTCGGTCTCTCACCGGCAAGTTCCGAAGAGGCAGCGGATGATATTAGGTTTGCGCGCAGGGGAATGAATAACCGTGAGCGTCAAAACAACTGCGTGATCATAAAGCTCCAAGAGGCCAATCGGAATCCTCTTGGAACTTTCCATGCCATAGGTAGAATCCTCCAGGAGTTTTCCGACTAACAACTTGGAAAGACCTAGGA
>NZ_JAAVTO010000119.1 GCF_013185065.1 Adlercreutzia sp. ZJ473
TTGGCGAGGCCGCGGTAGCGGGTCTTCACCCAGCCGAACTGGCGCTTCACCACGAGGAAGGGCAGCTCGACCTTGGCGCGGACCGACGCCTTGCGCGACTCTATCCCGCGCTCGAAGTCGCCGGCGGTGCCGAGCGTCCTGACGGACGAGGGGCGCCTGGCGACGACCCAGTCGATGGCCGACAGCGCCGCGTCGCCGGCCACCTCGGGCCTCTTCGCGACGCCGGTGTAGCCCGAGTCGCCGTAGCAGAACGCGTCGTCGGGGCGGACGAGTGCGTGGGCCATGGCCAGGTCGGACACGTTGGCGGGCGTGAGCGCCACCGTGTGCACCAGCCCCGAGCCCGCGTCCGCGCCGACGTGGGCCTTGTAGCCGAAGTGCCAGCTCTTGCCCTTCTTGCCCTGGTGAGCCTCCGGGTCACGCTCCTTTTTAGCGTTCTTGGTCGACGAGGGCGACTCGATGAACGTCGCGTCGACGATCGAGCCGCCGCGCATCATGACGCCGGCGGAGTCGAGCAGGCGGTTGAGCTCTGCGAACATGGCCTCCTGCAGCCCGTTGCCCTCCAGGATGCGCCTGAACTTGAGCAGGGTGGTCGCGTCGGGCACCTGCTCGCGCATGAGGTCTACGCCGACGAAGCGCTGCATCGCGCGCGAGTCGAGGACTGCGTCCTCGCAGCCCTCGTCGGACAGGTCGAACCAGCACTGCAGCAGGTACATGCGCAGCATCTGCTCGAGGTCGCGCGCGGGCCTGCCGCGCCCGCCCGGCTCGTAGTAGAACGGGCGGATGAGCGCCGTCCACTCGGCCCAGGGCACGATCGCGTCCATCTGCCCGAGGAAGGCGGCCCTCCTCGTGGTCCTCCTCTGCCCGGCGAGCTCGAGGTCGCCGAACGTGGTCTGCTTCGCCATGCAGGGCTCCCGTCAACGTGTCCCGACGATGATTCAATCGTACACGAACCAGCAGGTCAGGCAACGATTGCATCGGTGGCGGGACCGCGCTGTCGGCGGGGGTCGTCAAAGGGGCGGAGCCCCTTGCATGCCAATGGAGGGGCGGCTTGCCGCCGCCCCGACGGACTTTGAAAGCAGATGCGAGCGGCTTGTTGCAGGCGGAATAAATCAGCGTTTACCTAG
>NZ_JAAVTO010000012.1 GCF_013185065.1 Adlercreutzia sp. ZJ473
GCCGCCGCCGAAGGTGCCCTTCGTGGAGTCGCCGGCGAACAGCCACGCCGCGCCCTCGTCGTCGGACGCGGCCAGGATGCGGTCGGTGATCACCGGGGCCGGCAGCTCGATGACCTCCTTGACGCCCACGGCGACGGCGGAGGCGGGCGGCCGGGCGGCCCCCACGGCCTCGGCGGTCAGCAGCGAGTTCACGCCGTCGCACAGGATGACCACGTCGGCGGTGATCTCGTCCTCGCCGGCGCGCACGCCGACGACCTTGCCGGCGTCGTCCTTCACCAGGCCCTCCACGGCGATGCCGTAGATGAGCTCGGCGCCGGCCTCCTCGGCCTTCTCGGCCAGCCACGAGTCGAAGGGGGCGCGCAGGACGGAGTAGGAGTCCTGGCCCTCCTTGAGCATCTCGTCGGAGGTGAAGTCGACGGTGAAGCTGGCGTCCTCGGACAAGAGCGAGATGCGCTCGCGCGTGATCTTGCGCTCGAGCGGGGCCTCCTGCTCGAAGTCGGGGAACACGGCCTTCAGCGCATGGGAGTACACGCGGCCGCCGGTCATGTTCTTGGCGCCGGCGAAGTTGCCGCGCTCTATCACGAGAACGCTCTTGCCGGCCTTCGCGAGCTCGTAGGCGGCAACCGGGCCAGCGCACCCGGCGCCTACGACGATGGCATCGAAGTCAGCCACGTCTCCTCCTTGTCTTCGGCTTCCCTTTTCCTCGCGCTCTCGGAGAGGGCCCTCCTCAGCGCGTCCTTCACCACCTTGCCCGAGGCGTTGCGCTCGATCTTCCTCAAGAAGAGCACGTGGCGGGGCTTCTTGTAGCCGCCGAGGCAGTGCTCGCAGCGCGCGGCCACCTCGTCGGCGGTCAGCGCGCCCGCGCCCTCGGACGCCACCACGAAGGCGGCGAGCGCCTCGCCCCAGACGGGGTCGGGGACCCCTACGACGGCCACGTCGGCGACGCGCTCGCCGAGGCCCCTGATGCAACGCTCCACCTCGAGCGGGTACACGTTCTCTCCCCCGGTTATCACCAGGTTGTTCTTCCGGTCGACCAGGGTGAGGTATCCCGCCGCGTCGAAGAACCCGATGTCCCCCGTGAAGTACCAGCCCTCCCGCATCACCCGCATGGTCGACGGCGCGTCGCGGTAGTAGCCGTTCATGAGCGTGGGCGTCTTCACCGCCACCTCGCCCAGCACGCCCGGCTGGCACTCGCGCCCCTGCTTGTCGATGACGGTGACCTCCATGCCCGGCAGGGCGCGCCCCACCGTGGAGCGCAGCGCCACGCTGTCGTGGTCGCGCGGCTCGAGCAGCGTGACGGCCGAGGCCGTCTCCGTCATGCCGTAGCCTTGGATGAGGCCGCAGCCCAGAACGCGCCGGCACCGCACGAGCAGCGCCTCGTCTATGGGCTCGCCCCCGTAGAGGACGTAGCGGAGCGAGCTCATCCGCTCGCCCGTCTCCTCGAGGTGCGCCACGAGCAGGCGCAGGACGTAGGGGACCGCGCCCATGCGCGTCACGCCGTGCTCGTTCACCAGCCGCACGATGTCCTCGGGGCGGCTCGAGTCGTCGATGACGACCTCCGCCCCCGCGAGAAACGCCGCGAACGTCGAGACCGACGTGACGTGGAACAGGGGCAGGACGCTCAGCACCACGTCGTCCTCGCTGAACCACATGGCCCGGGCGTCGATCTCCGCGCGGGCGATGAGCGCCTGGTGGGAGAGCATGACGCCGTGGGGGTCCCCCGCGGTCCCGCTCGTGTAGATCATGAGCGCCGGATCCGACGGCGCCCTGTCGACGTGCTCGTCGAAGGGCTCAGCGCCTGCGATGAGCTCCTCGTAGGCGGACGACGCGAAGGCGTCGTCGCCGTCGAGCAGGATGACGGCGAGGGGGCGGCCCACCCCGCCGATGACCGGCGAGAGCCGCCCCCACACCGCCGACGAGCACACGAGCACGGTGGAGCCCGACGCGCCCAGCAGGCGGACGAGCGCCGCGGGCGACAGGCGCGTGTTGTGCTGCTCGCACACCGCGCCGATCTGCGCGCAGGCGAAGGTGAGCTCCACGCACGCCAGCGTGTTCGCCGTCACGAGCGACACGTGGTGCCCGCGGCGCACGCGCAGCGCGCGCAGGATCCCCGCGAGGCGGTCGACCCTCCCCTTCACCTGCGCATACGTGAGCGCCCTGCCCTTGTGGCGCAGCGCGACCTTGTGCGGGCTGCGCCGCACGGCGTCGGCCAGCATGTCAGGCAGGTACGTCAAAGCCCACCAACGTAGTCGGTCTTGCGCAGCACGCGCGCCTCGTAGAGCTCTGCGATCTCGTCGGCGCCATAGCCCACCTCCGCGAGGATGTCGTCGTTGTCCATGCCCTGCGAGGGGCAGCCGCGCCAGATCCGCGCGGGGTTGTTCTTGAAGCGCGGAACTGACGTTACGCCCTTCACGTGCCTGCCGTCAACCGTGTCCCACTCAACCCAGGTGCCGCGCGCGAGGTAATGCGGGTGGCTCTCCATCATCTCATAGCTCATGACCACCGAGCAGGGGATGTTGATGCCCGCCATGGCCTCGGCGAACTCGGCCGCGGTGTGCTCGGCGCAGTACGCCTCGATGGCGGCGTCGAACACGGGGGCGCCCGGCGTGTCGATGCCCACCGACGGGATGCCCTCGGGGAACAGCTCGCTGCCGTACTCGAGGCCGAAGAACTCGAGCGCGCGCCTTATGGTGGACTGCCCCGCCGTGAACAGGTACACGCCCTCGCCGTCCTTGCACGCGTAGTAGCCGGAGCCGGCGGAGATGCTGTCACGCGGGGCGCCGGCGCCGCGCTCCTCCTGGATGCGCTTCTCGAACCACTTGCCGAACAGGCCCGCCTGGCAGCGCACCGCGGCCTCGTACTGGGCCAGATCGAAGCTCTCCCCCTTGCCCGTGCGCTGTGCGCCGACGTACGCGGCCAGCGCCGACCCGTAGGCGAACAGCCCGGCGTAGTAGTCGGTCACGAACTTCTGGATCATGTAGGGCGGGCCGTCCTTGTAGCCGTTCAGGTACATGAGACCGGAGAAGGCGTTCACCGTGAAGTCGTACCCGGGCAGGCTCACGTACGCGGGGTCGCCCGTGAGGCCGTAGCCCGACAGGTGCCCGATGACCAGCCGGGGGTTGTGCTCCCACAGAAGCTCGTCCGAGTAGCCCCACTTCTCCCACTGGCCGCCGCGCGACGCCTCGATGAAGATGTCGGCGGTCTCGATGACGCGCAGGAACGCCTCGCGGCCCGCGGGGGACACCACGTCGAGCATGAGGTTGCGCATGTTGCGGTGCTCGTTCTGCACGCCCCACCCGTCCTGCGTCCAGCGGTACGGGTCGATGCCCTTGGGCGGCTCGAGCCAGATGACGTCGGCGCCGTTCTCCGCGAACAGCTCGCCCGCGAACGGGCCCGCCGTGGAGACCGCCGCGACCACCACCTTCAATCCCGCGAGGTTGCCGAAGACCGGCATGTCGTCATGTCTTGCCATGGCATCCGCCTTTCTACGCGACGTACGTGTCGAAGAACTCGATGGCGCTGTTCGCGGCGAGCTCGGTGCCCACGCCCGAGCCGCCCGCCTCGGCGCCGACGACGAACAGGCCCTCGAGCGGCGTCTTGATGCACGGCCGGTCGACGCCCGCCTGCCCCGCCCGCTGGGCGATGCCGATGCCCGCGCCGTCCTCGCCCATGATGCGCGCCGCGTCGGAGGGGAACACCTTCTCGACGAAGAGGGCGTGCTCGCGGAGCCCGGGGAAGCTCTTCTCGGCGAGGTCGATCAGCGCCTCCAAGATGGCAGGGCAGTGCTCCTCCTTGATGCCCGCCGGCACGGCCGTCGTCATCATGACGAGCTGCTTGCCCTCGGGCGCCACCGACGGGTCGAAGCTCGAGGGGACCACGATGAACGAGTTCAGCTCCTCGGGGACCTCGCCCGCCATGAGGCGGTCGTTGTACTCGCGCACGGGGGTGGACGAGAACCCCGAGAGCATCTTGATCTCGGGGCTTATGACGGTGTCGAGCGCGAAGCGCGCGATGATCGACACGAACGATATCTCCAGGCCGCGCACGTCCTCGACGTAGCCCTCGTCGAAGTGCTCGGGGCCCACCAGGCTGTCCACCGTCTCCTTGAGGCCCGCGTTCGAGACGATCATGTCGGCGCGATGCTCCTCGCCGCCGACCACCACGCCGACGGCGCGCCCCTCCTCCACGACGACCTTCTCCACCGGCGCGCCGAAGCGGACCTCGGCGCCGTGCTGCTCGAGGCCCTTCAGGTACGCGCCCAGGATGGACACGCACCCGCCCGAGGGGTAGCCCGAGGCGTGCGCCTCGGACTCCCACTTGAGGCAGCGCGCGAACTCGCCCGCCGACAGGAGGTACTCGGGGATGCAGCAGTAGATGAAGCCGATCTGGCTCACGCACGCGTGGACGAAGGGGTCGGTGGTGTAGGCGTTCAGGAACTCCTCGAGCGTCTGGCCGTCGTAGTCGCTCGTCTCCTCGTCGCTCATGCCCTTCACGTCGGTCACCATCTTGATGACGGCCTCGAAGTCCGCGTCAGGCACGCGCCCCTTGAGGTCCTGCGGGAACTTGAACGTCTCGCCGCCCGTCGACTGGACGGGGCGGACCTTGGTGAACTCGATGCCGTGGTCGACCTCGCAGCGGTCGAGCAGCCCGATGAGCGGGCCCTTCGGCCCGCGTGAGATCAGGTGGACGCCGAAGTCGACCGTGAAGCCGTCGCGCTGCGACGACCCGATGCGCCCGCCCGGCTGCAGGCGCTTCTCGAACAGCGCGACGCGCTTCCCGCTGTGGGCGAGCAGCAGCGCCGACGCCAGCCCTCCCACGCCCGCGCCGATGACGATCGCGTCATAGTGCTTCATGTGATGCTCCGTTCTGCCGCCCTCAGGCGGCGCTCACTCGGGGGCCTCCGCCTCGCGCGCCGCTACTTCTTCGCGGGGAGCGCGTAGTAGTTGAACTTCATGAGGGCGACCTGCTCGCCGTCGGCGTCGAGCACGGGGACGTCGAGGAAGTAGTCGCCGCGCCCGCGCTCGCGGGCCAGCGCGATCTTGTCCTGCGCCTCCTGCTCGGTGAGCGCGAGGTCGACGTGGAGGTCCTTCACGCCGGGCTTCACGTACGCGCACTCGACGCTCTTCAGGATGGGCACGAACTCGTCGGTGCCGTACGTGGCCATGAACAGCGTGCCGCCCGCGATCTCGGCCAGCACGAACTCGCTTCCCGCGTACGCGATGCCCACGTGGTTTCGGTGCAGCTGCCCCAGGGGGAGCGCGATGCGCACGTGCCGCTCCTCCACGACCTCGGCCCTCAGCTCGGCCCTGTTCACGAACGGCGTCGGGCCGTTCGACACGTTGTCAGCCAGCTCCTGGAAAAAACCTGCGTCCATGATCTTCCCTTCCGCGCTTCGCATGCACCTGCGAAGGCTACCTCTCGAGCTCCGCGACAAGGCGCGGAACCACGTCGTACAAGTCGCCCACGATGCCGAAGTCGGCCTGCTTGAACACGGGCGCGCCCTTGTCCTTGTTTATGGCCACGACGACCTTCGCGCCCGTCGCGCCCACCATGTGCTGCACCTGCCCCGACACGCCCACGGCGATGAACAGGTTCGGGGTGAGCATCGCCCCCGACACGCCGATGTAGCGCTCGCGGGCCATCCACTTCGAGCCCTCGGCGACGGGGCGCGTGCAGCCCACCTCGGCGCCCACGGCGCGCGCGAGCTCGTACGCGAGCGCGAGGTCCTCCTCGGCCGCGAAGCCGCGCCCCACGCTCACGATGTTGCGCGCGGCGCTCAGGTTCACCGCGTCGACCTCGCGCGCGCGGCGCTCGACGAGCCTGATCCCCGACGAGCCCGGCTGCACCGCGAAGGTCTCGACCGCGCACGGCACCCCGGCGTCACCAGCGGCGCCTGGCGCGCTGGCGGCTTCGGCGGCCTTGCTCGCCAAGAGGGCGGCGCACGGCACCGCCACGACGAAGGCGCTTACGCCGCGCTCGACCGTCACCGCGCCGCCGCCGTAGACCATGCGCTCGGCGCGCAGCGCCCCCTCCTCGTCAACGCTGAGGCTCGTCGCGTCGCTCATCACGCAGGCCCCTCGGCGCGCCGCCACGCACGCGCCCAGAAGGCGCATGCGCTTGGTCGGCGCCACGAGAAGCGCGTCCGGCGTGCGCTCGGCCGCCAGCTGCGCCAGCACCTGAGCGCCGTCCTCGACGAGCGCGCCTCCCGCCAGGTGGATGACCGCGCCCGCGCCGCTCTCCCTCACCGCGTCCAGACCCTGCTCGTCCCCCATCCACACCGCGGTCGCGCACGCTCCCAGGTCGCGCGCAACCGCGACCAAGGCTGCGTAGTCAGAGGCGTCCTCAGCCGCAACCCAGACGTTCTCGCATCGCGTCATATCGCATCACCCCTACTTTGCAGCCTTGATGTCGGCAGCGAGGCTGCGCACGGCCTCGTCGACATCGCCTTCGTACATGACCTGCTTGCGCGCGACGCTCTGCGGGGCGAGCATCGACGTCACCTCGACGCACGGCGCGCACGCTGCTCCCAGCTCGTCGACGGTCCACGTGGTGGACGGCTTCTTCCCGGCAGCCAGGATGTCCTTCAGCTGCGGGATGCGCGGGAGGTTGGCGTCGGAGGTGACCGAGATGACGGCGGGCGCGGCCAGCTCGAGGACCTCCACCTCGCCCTCGAGGCTGCGCTCGACCACCACGGCGTCCCCGTCGACGCGCACGGAGCTCACCGCGTTGACGACCGTCACGCCGAGCAGCGCGCCTACGAGCGCGCCGGTCTGCTGCCCGTACGCGTCGGCGGAGCCTTCGCCGAAGAACGCGAGGTCAAACCCGATCCTCTGCAGCGCCGCCGCGAGCACTGCGGCCGTCTGGAGCGCGTCGGCGCGCGCCATGCCCTCGTCGACCACGCAGAACTGCTCCGCCGCGCCGCGCGACAGGGCCGCCTTCCTCAGCTTGCTGTCGGACAGGCGCGCGTCGCCGGCGCTCAGGAGCACCGCGCGTCCCTCGGTGTCGGAGGCGACGCGCACCGCCTCCTCGATGGCGTTGAGGTCGTACTCGCCGAGCACGTAGCTCGCCTTGTCGAAGCGCAGCGTGCGGTCGTCGTTGGCCACGATGTCCTGCGCGTCCGCCACCACCTTGTAGCATGCGACTGTGTTCATGTCAGCCTCCCGCCTAGCGCGCTTCCTTGACGAGCGCGCGGCCCGCGGTGTGCACCATGATCTCGTCGGTGCCCGCCATGATGCGGTAGACGCGCTGGTCGCGCCACAGGCGGGCGATGCGGCAGTCGTTGGTGTAGCCGATGCCGCCCATGATCTGGAGCGCCTCGTCGATCACCTCGAACGCGGCCCTGCTCGTGTAGCGCTTGACCAGCGAGGAGTCGACCATGATGGACTCGCCGTGGTCCTTCTTCCACGCGGCCTTGTACAGCATGTTCTGCATGTTCTCGATCTTGATCCTCATGTCGACGATCTTCTCCTGCACCAGCTGGAACGAGCCGATGGTCTTGCCGAACTGCATGCGCTGGGCCGCGTACCGCGCCGCCTCGTCGTAGGCGCAGCGGGCCATGCCCACGTTGGCGGCGCACAGGGTGAGGCGCTCCACCTCGAAGTTCTTCATGAGCTGGTAGAAGCCCTTGCACTCCTCGCCCACCAGGTCGGACTCCTCGCACTCGACGTCATCGAGGTACACCTCGTAGGTGCCGCACATGTGGTTGCCGATCTTGTCGAGCTTCTCGATGGTCACGCCGGGGGAGTCCATGGGGAACAGGTACATGCTGAAGTCCTTGTAGGGGTTCTCGTTGACGCCGCTGCGGCACACGCAGAGCATGAAGGGCGCGCGGTCGGCGCTCGTGTTGAAGGTCTTGTGCCCGTTGATGTACACCTTGCCGTCGCGCTTCGTGGCCGTGGTGGACATGGCGGCGCTGTCGGAGCCCGCCTGGGGCTCGGTGAAGCCCAGCGTGAAGGGCTTTCGGCCCTCGAGCGCGTAGGCGAGGACCTTCTCGCGCTGCTCCTCGTTGCCGAACGTCAGGATGTCGTCGACCTCGGTGGAGTAGTTGATCCAGCACAGCGACGGGTAGCCCTGGGCGTGCGCCTCCTCGGCGACCATGACCTGCGTGAGGATGTCGACCGACGTGCCGCCGAACTCCTCGGGGATGCCGAGCGTGGAGAACCCCGCCTCGACGAGGGCCTCGACGGCCTTGTCGGGGAACTGGTGCGTCTCGTCGCACTCCTTGAAGTAGTCTTCGAAGTTGCCGCGCTCGAACACCGTGCGCAGGCTCTCGAGCAAGAGCTCCTGCTCCTCCGTCTTCCTGAAGTCCATGAAAAGCCCCTTCCGTGAAGACCGCCGCAGCGCGATGCGTCAAGCCCCTCGGCAGTCAGCGAGCGGTCGCGTATAACGCCCGAAGCCATATCCCGGGCATGACCTGTTTGCTATTATAGAAACGGCGCCTGGCATAGGAAAAATACGTATGTTGCAGCCGGGAGCCCCTCAGATGTTCGCCCTGCATGCGCAGATTGCAGCCCCCGTATTCACCTTATGAATAGTTTTGGCAGGACCAAACGGCTAGAGTAGGAAAGCGGAGAGAGGAGCGCTCGTGGACATCGAGATCTACCGAGAGTTTATGGCGTTGGCGGCTCACAAGAGCTTCGTCTCGGCGGCGCGCGACCTGAACATGTCCCAGCCCTCGCTCAGCCGTCACATGACCTCCCTCTCGAACAACCTCGGCTGCAAGCTCTTCTACGAGACGCGCCCCCTGAGCCTCACCGCCGCGGGCGAGGTGGTGCTCCGCTACGCCAGCAAGATCGTCGGCGACGAGGAGAACATGATCGCCGACTTGCGCTCGCTGCCGTCGTCGGGCGGCAGCCGCATCCGCATCATCGACATGCTGCACACCAACGCGCTCTACGTGGGCCTGAACGAGGTGATCGCGCAGACGAAGGAGGCCTTCCCCGACCTGCGCGTCGACTATCCCAACATGGACGCGAGCGGGTTCGACGCGCAGCAGATGGTCCAGCAGGACAAGGTGGACATCGCCTTCGAGACCATCCTCTCCGACGACCCGCTCGCCACGCCCTGCGTGCCGGACGACCTGCGCGCCATCTGGATCCCCGAGTTCCACGGCGAGCTCGTGATGGGCATCTCGCAGGGCTCCCCCCTCGCGACGCGCACGTGCCTCGAGCTCAAGGACCTCGCCTCGTCGCGCTTCATCCTGCAGGCCAACCGCTACAGCGAGCGCTTCCGCAAGGACTTCGTGGCGATGTGCGCCGAGGTGGGCTTCTACCCCAACATATCGCTCGTGCCGGTGGAGAACCCGCTCATGTTCTACGGCACCGAGCCGGCCGACGGCATCCACCTGCTCTCGCGCGTCAACAAGAAGTACAAGCCGCTCATCGCCAACCTGCTCAAGCAGTACGTGGTCATCAGGCCGCTGTGCGACAAGAAGCGCTACGTGGACTCGTTCGCCCTCGTCAAGCGCGACACCGACAAGCCTGCGCTCGCCTGGCTGGCCAACCTCCTCGAGCAGCACGCCGAGGCGCTGCACGACGAGGTGCTCGCAGGCGACTGACCGATCCCGCCCGCCCCTCAGCGCGTCCTCCCGACTATTCGGATTCTGCATAGCACCTGCACGCTTTTCCGCAGATTCCCCCTTGACATACGTATTTGTCGCATACTCGCCCAGGCCCGTAGAATGGCGCCGTGAAGGGGGCAATTCGCAGGGGATCAGTCGAGTTTGCCGTCTTGGAAAAGGCTTTCGAAGAAGGGGGAAGTATGGAAAGCACTAACGTATCGCTCGTCAAGAGGCTCATCGGCATAGGCATCGCCCTAGCCTGCATCTCAGTCTCCTACCTCATACCCGGGACCGAGGCCCTCGGGCATGAGGGCATCGTCACGCTCGGCCTCCTTTTGGCCCTCGTGGCCCTCTGGGTGACCTCGGCCATTCCGCTGGGCGCCACCGCCGTGCTCATCGCCGTGCTCATGTTCCTGCTCGGCGCCGTCGACAACCTGGGGAAGGCCATCATGGGCTTCGCGAGCCCCGCGCTCTTCTTCATCATCGCCGTGTTCGCGCTGCCCGTCATCATGCTGAAGACCAAGTGGGGCATCCGGCTCATCAACGCGCTTCTGAAGTGGACCGGCTCGAACTCCCGCAAGCTGGTCTTGGGCTTCATGATCGCCACCACGCTGGTGTCCACCGTCATGTCCGACGTTCCCACCACCGTGCTGTTCCTGGGCTTCGCGCTCACCATCCTGAAGGCGGCGAACGCCAAGCCCGGCAAGTCGAACCTCGGCAAGTGCCTCATGATCGGCATCCCCATCGCGGCCGTCACGGGCGGCGTCGCCACGCCGGCCGGCAGCTCCTTCAACGTCGTCGCCATGAACATCCTCCAGCAGGTGACGGGGACCTCCATCACGTTCCTCGACTGGCTCATCGTGGGCCTGCCCATCGCCATCATCATGACGCCCATCACCTGGTTCTTCATCACCCAGCTCATCAAGCCCGAGCCCATCGACGACTCCTGCCTCCAGGACATCCGCGACGAGGCCGCCGAGGCCAAGACCGTGTCTCCCTATGAGATCAAGGCCCTCACCATCATCCTCATGCTGGTCGTCCTCTGGATCGTGGGCAACTGGGTGCCCGTGTTCAACGCCACCGTCGTCGCCGTCCTCGGCCTGGTCGTCATGTTCCTCCCGGGCATGAACCTGCTGACGTGGAAGGAATTCCAGGATGCCGTGCCGTGGGGCATCGTGCTCATGTGCGGCACCATCATGTCCATCGGCGACGTGGTCACCGCCACCGGCGGCGCCAAGTTCCTGGCTGACGCCTTCATGGCGAGCGGCGTCCTGAGCCTCGGCTTCCTCGCCACCATGGCCATCCTCCTGGCGTTCGCCTACATCCTGCACACCGTCTGCCCCGTGGGCGTTGCCATCCTCGGCATCTTCCTGCCCATCTTCATCCAGATCTGCGCAGGCTTCGGCGTCTCGGCCGCCGTGCCCACCATCTCGCTCGCCATCGTGGTCGCCGGCAACTACCTGATGCCCGTCAACCCGACCGTCATGCTGACCTACGGCGAGGGCTACTACTCCTTCGGCGACATGTTCAAGACCGGCCTCGTCCCGGCCATCGCGCTGATCGCCGTCATGACGCTGTGGGTGCCCTTCATCGTGGGAATCCTCGGCGTCTAGCGAGACAGGCGCAGCGAAGCGCCTTCGAGCTGGAGGGGGGCCGGCCCGAAGGGAGAGGGGGCCGCGGCGGAAGACGATTCCGCCGCGGCCCCCTTCTGTTGTTGGGAGCGCAAGGTCGCGGGAGGGCTGGGCGCGCAGGGGTGCCTCGCGGCTGGCGGCGGGAGGGCGCGGCGGGCGCCTCCCCTCACGCGAAGGGCAGCGCGTCGGCGCCGTCCCGCGACAGGAAGTCGGCCTTCGCGAAGCGGCGCGTGGCGCTCTTCACGAAGTCGGCGAACGCCACCACGAGCTCCGTCTCCTTCGACTTCTTCCACACCGGCCCCGCGACCAGGTCGAGCCCGTCGCCCTCGATGCGCGCGAACGCGAGGTTGTTCCCGCCGTACACGCTCAGGTGGTCGGGCGTGATCGCCACCTGGTTCGAGGCGACGAGCGTCGCCATGAGCGCCGCGGCGTCGGATATCGCGTCGTTCACGCGCACGTCGACGCCCGCCTTCCGCAGCTTCACGCTCAGCTGGGCGAGCGTGTTGTGAGCGCTGCTGAAGCGCGGCATCACCACCACCTCGCCCCGCAAATCGTCGATGGTCACGCTCGCGCGCTGCGCGAACCGGTGCGTCTTCGGCGCGGCGAGCTTGTAGCTGTCGGCGTAGAGGCGCCGGCACGCGTACTTCCCGCCGAGCACCCCCTCCGAGAACAGCGTGAAGGCGACGTCGACGTTGTTGTCGGCGAGCTCCCTCGTCAGCTGGCCGATCTCGAGCGTGCGGAAGCTGAAGCTCACGTCGGGGCGGACGTCGCGGAACATCCGGCACGCCACGGGGAGGAACGACCCGTACGAGCCCAGGAGGAAGCCGACGCGCATGACCGAGGAGGCGCTGTCGCAGAAGAGCCCGATGCGGCTTATGGCCGTCTCGTAGTCGGCGATGATCTTGCCGGCGTCCTCGCAGAACAGCGCGCCCACCTCCGTCAGGCGCACCGAGTGGCTGTCGCGCACGAGCAGGCGCACGCCGAGCTCCTTCTCCAAGTTGGATATGTGGCTGCTCAGCGCCGACTGCGCCATGTACAGGCTGCGCGCCGTCTCGGTGAAGCTCAGGTTGGATGCAAGCAGGAGGAACTCGTAGAGCGTTTCGATGCGCATGGCGGGCCTCCTCGGAAGAATCTCCTCGAAAGGGTGTCTCCCGCCATTATAGCCTCCGCGCGCGAGGCGAGGCAGGGGGCGAGGCGGGAGGCGAGAAAGGAGCGAAAGAGAAGGGCGCCCGCGCGGCCGAAAGCCCCGCGGGCGCCCTCTGCGGCGCGTGGCGCGTCCGCTAGGAGAACATCACGACCTTCTGCTTCCTCATGAGCTCGGTGAACTCCTCCTGCGCGCCGATGTACAGGCACCCCGCCTGGCAGTGCTGCACGCAGGTGGGCAGCTTGCCGGCGGCCTGGCGCTCGGCGCAGCGGTCGCAGCGGTCCGTGGGGATCGGCAGGAACTCGTACTGCCAGCGCGTCTCGGACAGCTGGTCAGGGCCGATCTGGGTGAGCTTGATGCCGAACTTGTCGGGGCCGAGCCCGTGCTCCTGCTGGCAGGCGATCTCGCAAGAATGGCAGCCCGAGCAGAACTCGTAGTCGACGACGATCACTTGTCTCATGGTAACCCTCCCCTTCTATTCCTCTACCTTGCTGATGGCGCACAGCTGGGACTTGTACGAGGCGCCGAGGCCCACCTTGCCCGGGCGCATGGGAACCAGCTTGTTGATGTTGCACTCCATGACGCCGAAGAGCGTCCCGTCCTCGGGGTCGCGCTCGGGGAACCACCACGCGTGGTCGGCCGAGACCGTGTCCTTGCGGATGCGCACCGTGAGCTTCGCCTTCTGCCGGCACGAGCCGAAGTTGTTCTCGACCTTCACCCAGTCGCCCTCGGCGATGCCGTGGCGCGCGGCCGTCTCGGGGTGGATGAGGATGGTGGGGTCGGGGTGGATGCTGCGCATGGAGGCCGACTGACGGTGCTCCGAGTGGAAGAAGCCCCAGATGCGCGCGCCCGTGGTGAGCACGAGCGGGTACTTCTCGGCCAGGTCGGGGCGTGAGACGGGACTCTCGGGCGGCTCCTCGTACGTCGCCAGCGGCGAGAGGCCGAAGTGCAGCATCTCAGGGCAGTAGAAGTTGTAGCGCCCCGTCGACGTGGCGAAGCCCACCTCGCCCTTGCGGCGCAGCAGGCCCTTCTCGTACTTGCGGTACTCGAACTCGGGGTAGGCCCAGGTGCGTTCGCGCAGCGACTCGTAGGTGAAGCCCGTGTTGCGCAGCAGGTAGTCGTAGAACCCCTGCTCGTCGTCCCACTGCTTGTACTCGTCGGAGGTGAAGCGGCTTCCCACCTCGTAGATGATGCGCTGGTCGGACCGGCACTCGCCGAGGGGCTCCACCGCCTGGGCGATCGCGCCGAGGGCGTAGGGCTGATGTCCCGTGATGCCGAGGCGCTCCGCGAAGCACGCGGCCGGCAAGAGCACGTCGGCGCACGCGAGCGCCGTCGGCGTGAGGAACAGGTCGACCACCACGTTGAAGTCGGTGCCCTGGAGCGCGGGAAGGATGCGCTGGGGCTGCGCGCCCATGCAGGCGATGGCGTTGTTCTGCATCATGAACATCGCCTTGATGGGATAGGGCTCGCCGGTCTCGAGGGCCTCGAGCAGCATGTCGGGGCTGATGGCGTCCATGGCCTTCAGCGCCGGGTACTTGCCGTTCATCGTCTTGTCCGCGGCGGCGACGGGGGCCGAGCACGCGCGCCACACCTTCTCGCTGGGCATCCACGTCACGCTCATGTCGAACGTCGGACGCGCAGCCACCATGGTGCCAGGCTTCTCGAAGTTGCCCGTGAGCGCCATGAGGTCGAAGCACGCCATGCCCGTGATGAAGCCCTCGGAGGTGTGGTCCATGGCCACGCCCCACTGCAGGCACGCCGACTTCGCGCTGCCGATGCAGCGGGCCGCCTTGACCACGAGCTCCTCGGGCACGCCGCAGGTCTCGGCGGCGAACGCGGCCGTGCAGGGCCTCACGTGCTCCTTGAACTCGTTGAAGCCGTAGCACCACAGGTCGACGAACTCCTTGTCCTCGAGGCCCTCCTCGATGATGACGTTGCACAGCGCGAGCGCGAGCGCCGCGTCGGTGCCGGGGCGGAGCTGCAGGAACACCTCGGCCTTGCCCGCCACCCAGGTGAGCACGGGGTCCATCACGATGAGCTTGCTGCCGCGCTTCATGCTCTCGACCACCCAGTGACCCAGCGTGCCGTCCGAATTGGCCACCACCGGGTTGTTGCCCCAGATGAGGATGTACTCGGGCGCCTCCCAGCGCGGGTCGTCGTAACGGTCGGGGAAGAACTGCGAGTAGTCGCACACGAACAGCCCGCCCGCCTTGAGGGCCGTGCTGAAGATGCGCGGGGCGTAGCATGCCTGACCCGACAGGAAGCCGGTGCCGTAGTTCGGCGTGCCGAGGTACTGGGCCATGAGCGGGCCGTAGCCGTTGATGTCGCGGCCCGTGCCCTGCGTCACCCAGATGGACTCGGGGCCGTACGCCTCCGCGACCTTCTTCATCTCCCGCTCGATGATGTCGTAGGCTTCCTCCCAGCTGATGCGCTCGAAGGCGTTCTTGCCGCGGTCCTCGCGGGCGCGCTTCAGGGGATGGCGCAGGCGGTCCTCATGGTAGAGCATCTCCTTGAACGCCAGGCAGCGCGGACACAGGCGCCCCTGGTTGTACGGGTTCTCCGGGTCGCCCTCGATCTTCTCGAGCACGCCGTCTCTCACGTACATGAGGATGCCGCAGTTGTCGTGGCATCCCGGGCCGGAGCGCGCGTTGGAGCGGATGACGGTGCAGCCGTCTTCCTCCCACGTCCACTTCCTGCCCGCCGGGTCATCCTGCGTCTTGGGATAAGGAGCGCCAGCCCCTTCGGCCCCCTGCGCCTCAAGCTGCGCGCGATCTTGCCTCTCGTCCATGGAAACCCCTCTCGCTCTTAGGGCGAACACTGTGACCTGATTATAGAATCCGCAGATCAGAGCGTGCATTTTGATTATCAGATCGGCTATCGCGCAATCCGATAGCCGATCGGAGCAAGGGGTCGAGGCGAAGGGAAGGCGGGGCCGCCGAAGCGGCCCGAGAGAAGGACGTGGCCCCGAGGCAGCGCCAAGCTGCCCCGGGGCCACGCCGAGACCATGCCGGGTTTGGGGCTGGGCTAGAACTCCAGGCCCTCGAGGCGCTTGAACACCTCGTCCTTGCGCGTGAGGAAGTCCCACGGGTCGAAGATCTCGTCGAGCTTCTCCGGCGGAAGCGCGGACGCGGCCTCCTCGTCGGCCTCGAGGCGCTCGCGGTACGTGGGCCCGTCAACCGCGTTCTGGATGTCCTCCCACACCTTCATGGCGTTGCGCTGCACGATGACGTAGGCGTCCTCGCGGCTGATCCCCGTGTCCACCAGCGCGAGCAGCACCTTCGAGCTGAAGATGAGGCCGCGCGTGCGCCACAGGTTCTGCTCCATCTTGGCCGGGTAGGTCTGCAGGCCGTCGAGCATCCACTGCATCTTGCCGAACATGTAGTCGAGCGCCGTGAAGCTGTCGGCCAGAGCCACGCGCTCGGCGCCCGAGTGCGAGATGTCGCGCTCGAACCACAGCGCCACGTTGTCGAGCGCCACCTGCGCGTTCGACTTCACCACGCGCGACAGGCCGCACACGCGCTCGGCCGTGATGGGGTTGCGCTTGTGGGGCATGGCGGACGAGCCCTTCTGGCCCTTCGTGAACGGCTCCTCGGCCTCGATCACGTCGGACTGCTGCAGCAGGCGCACCTGCATGGCGATGGACTCCAGCGTGGAGGCGCACACGGCGAGCGCCGTCATGACCTGCGCGTGGCGGTCGCGCGCGAGCACCTGGGTGGACAGCGGGTCGGGGGCGAGGCCCATCCTCTCGCACACGTAGCGCTCCACGAACGGGTCGATGCTCGAGTACGTGCCCACCGCGCCCGAGATCGCGCCCGTGGCGGCCACCTCGCGCGCCTGCTCCATGCGCACCTGCGCGCGGTGCAGCGCCCACGCCCAGCTGCCGAACTTCATGCCGAAGGTCATGGGCTCGGCGTGGATGCCGTGCGTGCGGCCCACGCAGAGCGTCTCCTTGAACTCGAACGCGCGGCGCTTGCACGTCTCGCCCAGCTTCCTGATGTCGGCCAGGATGATGTCGACGGCCTGCGTGATCTGGTAGCTGAGCGCCGTGTCGCCCAGATCCGACGAGGTCATGCCGTAGTGCACCCAGCGGCTCGGCGGCTCGGCGCCCTCGGGCACCTCGGCGTCGATGTACTTCGCCATGCACGTGGTGAAGGCGATGACGTCGTGGTTCGTGACCTTCTCGATCTCGTCGATCTCGGCCACCGTGAAGTCGGCGTGCGCGCGGATCCACGCGGCCTCCTCCTTCGTGATGCCCGAAACCCCCAGCTCGGCCTGCGCCTCGCAGGCCAGGACCTCGATCTCCTTCCAGATGGCGAACTTGTTCTCAAGCTCCCAGATGCGGCCCATCTCCGGGCGCGTGTAACGATTGATCATGCCGAGCCTTCCTCTCGTTTCCTGCAGGTTAGAGCATAGCAGATCACGGCGCGCTCGCGCTGCCGAGAACGGCGTGCGCCGCGGACGGGAACGGACGGGCGCTGCCTGCGAGCGAGGGCGGGCGGGAACGGGCGCGCAACGCGGGCGGGAACGGCTCGCGCCGCCTGCGAACAAAGGGTGCGGGGGTGCGCCACTTGCGGGTAAGGGCGGGCGGGCGCTACCTGCGGGCGGGAACGGCTCGCGCCGCCTGCGGGCGACGCGGAGGGCTAAAGCCCCCTGAACACGTCGCGCACCTCGTCGATGACGTCTTTGTTGGCGACCACGATCACCTTGTCGCCGGGATGGGCCGTGATGTTGTCGCTGGCCACCACCACGTCGTCCTTGGTGGTCACGGCCACGATGAGCGCGTTGTCGGGCAGCGGGATGTCGTCGATCTCGATGCCGTCTTCGTTGGAGTGGTGCCGCATGCGCGGGACCACCAGCTCGGCGAGCCCCACGTCGCCGTGCGTCAGCGACGACACGATCGACACCGAGCCCAGGAGCGCCTCCTCCTCGATGAGGTTCGCGATCAGCGTGGTCGACGACACGCACTCGATGCCCACCTTGCGGAAGATGCGCAGGTTCTTCGGGCTGTTCACGCGGGCGATCACGCGCGACACGTGGAACACGCGCTGGGCGATCTCGCACGCCACCAGGTTGTTGTCGTCCTGGCCGGTGGTGGCCACGAACACGTCGGCGCGGCGGATGCCCGCGTCCTCCTGGAAGCGCGAGTCGCACCCGTCGCCGTGGATGACCAGGTAGTCGCCCTCGAGCATGACCGACAGCGCGTCTGCCGCCTGCAGGTTCTCCTCGATGACGGCCACCTCGTTGCCGCTTGCCAGCAGGACCGAGGCCAGATACGACCCCACCTTGCCGCCGCCTGCGATGACGATGAACATCGGCTCCCCCTAACCTTGGATGTAGCGCGAGAAGGAGGGGATCAGGTCGTGGCGCACGCAGGCGAGCACGGTGTCGCCGTTGTAGAGCACCGAGTCGCTCGTGGGGATGGACGAGGCCGAGCCGTCGCCGCGCTCGAAGGCCACGATGCGCACCTCGTGGTCGCGCTCGAGCTCGGACACGCGGATGGTCCTCTTGTTCTCGCGGCTCGACAAGTCGAGCGAGAACTGGAGCACCTCGCACTCGCCGAACGAGTCCACGTGCGCGCCGTGGCCCGCCACCACCTTCGAGAACACGTCCTCGGCCACGAGCGACGTGCCGCACACGTAGTCGATGCCGAGCTGCATGTAGGCGCGCTCGTGGTCGGGGTTGTACAGACGGGCGATCACGTGGGGGACGTCGAACAGGCGGCTGGCCACCTCGGCGCACATGAGGTTCGCGTTGTCATACTGCGTGACGGCCGCGAGCACGTCGCACTCCTCCACGCCCGCGCGTATGAGCACGTCCTCGTCGAAGCCGACGCCCTGCACGGTGGAGCCGTTGAAGTTGCGGCCGAGGTTCGCGAACGAGTCGGCGTTGCGGTCGATGCAGCACACGTTGCTGCCGTTGTCGGAAAGCATGTTTGCCAGCTGGGAGCCTACGCGGCCGCATCCAACTACGATGACGTTGCTCATGGGTTAGATCTTAGCCATCTCGTTGACGGTCTTGGCGTACCAGTCCAGATACGTGGGCGGGCAGTACTTCTTGGCGTTCGCCACGCTGATGCTGTAGCCGTAGCCGCTCGCCAGACCCGCGACGTGCGCGTTGATGGCCTCTTCCCAGCTCGACCAGCTCTCGGCCATCCAGCCCCACGCGTTGTAGGCGCGGAAGCAGTGGCGGCCCTTGGTGCTCTCGGTGTTCGAGATGGCCGGCGACCAGCGCGGGTCGACGCCGTTCTCCCAGGCGGCCTCGGCGAACACGCTGCCGTAGCCCGCCAGCGGCGAGCCGTGCAGGTACGCGTCGATGCGGACGGTCCACTCGGCGACGAAGACGGCCTTGCCGCAGGTGAAGTCGACGTCGGGAAGGACGGGCGCCTCGATGGCAGCGGCGGCGGCCTTCGCGGCGGCGGCGATGGCGATGTGGCGCTGCTCCTCGGCGCGGGCGGCCTCCTCGGCGGCGATGCGCGCGGCCTCCTCCTCGGCGGCGATCTCCTGGAAGCCCTTCGACACGTCGCGCTTGGCGGCGCTCTCCAGGACGAGACCCTCGGACACGTCGCCGTATGCGGCGGACCCCGAGGTGAACGTGGTAGAGGAAACGCCGCCCGAAGCAGGCGCGGGGGCGGCGGAGATGGTGGGGCTTGCGTAAGCGGAAGGCGTGGCGGAAGCGGCGGCGGAGAGCCCGAACTCGGCGACCTCGGTGCGGGAGGAGTTCCCCGCCGAGGCGACGCCGAACGTCACGCAGCTGACGGCGATCACCGAGGCGCAGGCGACGGCCGCGAAGCGCGCAGCGAGTCCCCTGTTCGTTGCGGTATGTCGTCTCGTCGCCAAACCCAGCCTTTCCAACGCGCACTCAGACGAGCCGCCTTGGCGGTGACAGCATGCTGGGTTGTGGGTGAATTTGCTGCCGAACGGCTCGATATGCGATTTTTGCTTCGGCCATTTTACCGTAGCGAGCGCCCCGAAGGCAAAAAACCGCCGCCCGCCCTCCACGTTTTGTTCGCTTGACAAACGTCAGGCCAACCAAAACCGCAGGTGAGAGCTACTGTGCATGCCTTATGTTCGCTTTTTCCTCCACAACTGGCTCTCCACAAACGCGCTCGACGCGCACCCAGGATATGCGCGACCGGCGCATCTTCTCGATCTTGAAGGAGTAGCCCTCCACGTCGATCACGTCGCCGGCCTGGGGGACGGAGTCGAGCACGCCCATGAGCCAGCCCGCGAGCGTCTCGTAGTCGCACGACTTGGCCACCGGCCAGCCCAGCTCGAGCGCCCGCTCCACGGGGAGGCGCCCGTCGGCGCGCCACGCCTGCGGGCCGATCTTCGCCACCAGCTTGTGGCCGCGGTCGCGGTCCGTCTCGTCGTTGATCTCGCCGACGATCTCCTCCACGATGTCCTCGACGGTGACGAGGCCGGCCGTCCCGCCGTACTCGTCGACCACGATGGCTATCTGCTGGCCGGCGTCCTGCATCTCGCCGAGCAGCGGGATGACGTCCTTCGTCTCGGGGACGAACAAAGGGTCGTACATGAACCGGGTGACCGGCTCGTCGATGCGGCCGTCCATCAAGGGCCCGATCAGGTCCTTGAAGTGCACGATGCCCTCGATGCCGTCGATGTCGTCGTGGTACACCGGCAGGCGCGAGAACCCCGTGCCGCGCATGCGCTCGAGCGCGGCGCGCCCCGTCTCGACGTCCTCCACCAGGATCATGTCGACGCGCGGCTTCATGATCTCGCGCACGGACGTGTCGCTCAGGTCCAGGATGTCGTGGATCATGCGCTTCTCGGCGGCCTCGAGCTCCTCGGCGTCGGCCACCATGTCCTTGATCTCCTCTTCCGACGCCGACTCGCGGCGCCCCATGCCGAAGATGCCGAAGATCCCCGACCGCTCCCTCTTCTCTCTGCCTTCTCTGTCAGATGCCTTGTCCATGTTCGTTTCTTCTTCTTGCCTTACCTTGCTTGACTCGCTTGCTTCTCGCCTTTTTCGCCTCACGTGCCCCACGCGCTTGCGGCCTGTCGCCCCTGCGCGCCTCATGCGCGCCCTGCGCTCCGCGCCGACATCGGCGCCGGCGCTCGCGCCTCACGCGCACGCACGCGCTTCCTTTGCGCTGGATCTCGCTCCAACGTCTACGTCACGCTCCTCCTTCGCGCCCGACCACCAGCCTCGCTAGATGACGAACAGGATCACGGAGAGGAACTGCAGGACGCTTCCCGCCAGCACGAACACGTGGAACACCGAGTGCATGTAGGGCACCTTCTTCAGGAGGTAGAACGCCGCGCCCACGGTGTAGCTGACGCCGCCCGCGGCGAGGAGCCAGAAGCCCGGCGCGGGCAGAAGATCGAACAGCTGCGGGAGGAACGCCACCACGCACCAGCCCATGAGCACGTAGATGACCGCCGACACCCAGCGCGGGCGGAACGTCCAGAACGCCTCGCACGCGACGCCTATGAGCGCCGCGGCCCACACGAACGCCGCCAGCCAGATGCCGCCGGCCTCGCCGAGCGTGATGAGGCAGTACGGGGTGTAGGAGCCCGCGATGAGCAGGTAGATGCAGCTGTGGTCGAGCACCTTGAACACGCGCTTGGCGCCGTCGTGGGCGATGGCGTGGTACAGCGTCGACATGAGGTACTCCACCAGAAGCGAGATGCCGTAGACGAGCGCCGCGAACAGGTGAATGCCCGCGCCCGAGCCCACCGCCTTCACGATGAGCAGCACGAGCGCCGCGATGGCGAGCGCCGCGCCGATGCCGTGCGTGATGGAGTTGGCGACCTCCTCGCCGAGCGTGTACTCGCGCACGACGCGCTTCTTGCCGTGCCGGGAGACCGCCGACATGCCGGACGCGGCAGAGGCGGCGCCAGGGGCTCCGGGAGCGGCGCCAAGGGCTTCGGAGGAGGCGCCTTCGCCCGCGGGGCGGACGACCAGAGGCGCGGCGCCCGAGAGGCCGAACGAGCGGCCCCGGCGGCCCTTCTCCGAGGGCCTGCCTGCCGGTGCTTCATGTTGTGATGAGCGGCTTTTGTCCATAGGCTCACTGTAGCACATTTCCGCGCGGCTTCACCCAGCCAAGCCACGTGCAAGCGTCTTGTTCGCTCACGTCGATGAGGCGCATGGTGGTGCCGCCGACGCCTGCGGCGGTGCGCACGGCCAGGGTGGCGGTGCGCGCCCGGCGCTGGAAGGGGTTCGTGCGCGTATAGCCGTACTGGATCTTCTGGCGCGGGAAGCTCATCGTCTCACGCGAGAAGCCGCCGATGCTCATCTGCATGAAGCGCTCGTTGTAGGCGAAGCTCGACTCGCGGAACCACAGCACGCTGCCCACCGCGTCGAGCACGAGCAGGATGGCGGCGAGCACGTAGAACGCGGCGGCGCCCGCGTTGAGGTAGCCGAGCACGACCTGGCCGCCCACGAGGTCCAGCTCGAAGGCGCTCGCCACGCCCGCCGGGCCCGCGACGACGTTCAGGAGCAGCTGGAGCGCCGCCACGCACACCGCCAGCCAGAAGCCCGCACCTTGGAGCACGCAGCGGCGGATGACCGCGCGGCGCAGCGCCACGGGGGCCACCGGGACCGCGTCCGTGGGCAGGTCGGCGTACTCGGGGATGATGCCCGCGAGGATCTCGGGCACGCGGGAGACCTTCACGAAGGGATGGATGACCAGGCCGCGCGCGTTGAGCGCGCTCTTCTGGGAGGCGTCCTCGCCCTCGGCGGCCGCGTCGATCTTGCCGAGCGAGACCTCGCAGTAGCCCAGGATGCGGCGGATGAAGGTCTGCTTGACCACCACCGCCTGCACGCGGTCGATGTCGACGCCCTGGAACACGTGCTGCAGAAGGCCGCGCTCCACCTCGATGCGGTTGTCGCGCCGGCGCGCGCGGAAGCCGCCGTAGCTGATGCACGAGCCCACGCCCGACAGCAGCCACAGCACGAGGATGCCCACGAGGAAGGCGGCCACGCCCGCGGCCACGGCGCCGCCGACTACGTCGGCGGCCGCCTGGGCAGCGGCCTGGGTGGCGAGGCCCTCGACGAACGAGCTGCTCGTGCGCGGGAAGAGGCTGAAGAGCACGTCGACGAGCTGGCCTGCGATGCCGAGCACGCCGATGACGATGATGACGAACGCCGTGTTGTTGGACAAGCCCGTGAGCAGGAGCTCCTTGTTGGTGAGGCCGTACTCGTAGGTGACGCGCCCCGTGTCGAGCTCCGCGCCCGCGAACAGGCCGCCGACGTCCTGCCAGACGGCCGCGCCCGCGTCGAGCACGTTGCCGGAGGCGGGGGCGACATGGGCCGGCGCCGCGCCGGGAACGGGGACCACGGGGGTCGCGGCGGCGGCTGGCGGCACGGCACCCGCGGCGACGCCCGCAGAGGCGCCGGGGACGCCCTGCGCGCCCATGAGCGCCGCGCGCTTGCGGGAGAACAGCTCGACGCGCAGCCACTCGGCCTGCTGCTTGGTGAGGTAGGGCACCTGGACGGCCTTGTTCGACGCCCCGCCCGCCGTGTCGATGGACACCGTGCACACGCCGAAGAGCCGCTGCAGCAGGCTCGCGCGCTGGTCGACCGACTGGACGCGCTGGTAGGGCACGTGCACGCGCTTCTTGTTGATGATGCCGCTGTGCAGGTTGAACTCGTCAGCCGAGAGCATGAAGTAGAGGTGCTTGTAGGAGACGAGCTGGTAGGCCGCGAGCGCGCCGATGAGCACGACCAAGCCCGCCACCGTCGCGGCGATGGCGATCGTCGCAGCGAAGGCGTCCTCGGCTGGGGCGCCCTCGCTCGCGCCCGCGATGAAGCTTATGATGCTCGAGAGGGAGGCGACCATGGCGGCAAGCAAGACGGCGAGCGCCGTGCGGATGGAGCCGAGCCAGATGTAGCTGTGGTGCACGTGGTGCTTCTGCAGCTCGCCGGGCGCGGGCGCCCCCGGCTGGGGCACGGCGTACGCGGGCGGGACGGCCGCAGGGGCTCCAGACGCGGCGTATGCGGGCGGCGTGACCGCAGGTGCTTCGGGCGCCCCCGGCTGGGGCGCGCCCTGCTGGGGCATGCCCTGCTGGGGCGCGGCGCCGTAAGGCTGCTGACGAGGGTTGCGCGGGTCCATGCTACACGTCCTCCCGCGCGATGCGGGCGAGCTCGGCGGCGCGGTCGCGCAGGAGCTCGGCCTCCTCGTTGCCGAGGCCGGGGATCTCGTGCTCGCCCGCCGCCGTGGCCACCGTCACGCTCGACAGCCCGAACGCGCGCAGGATGGGCCCCTGGCGCGTGTCGGTGTTCTGCACGCGGATGAACGGGATGATGAAGCGCTTGCGCCAGATGATGCCGCGCGCGATGTCGAGGTAGTCGTCGGATAGCTCGTAGCGCCAGCGCGCGTAGCGAATGGGCGGCAGCACCACCAGGAACACCACGGCGAGCGCCACGAACCCCGCAGCCACCACGGCGAGCACCATGAGCGCCCACCCGGCGTCGGGGTCAACGGCCGCGGCGATGGCGAACGGCACGAAGCACACGAGGAAGCACACGGCAATCCACAGCCCGTCGCTGATTCGCCACACCATCTTGATCTTGGGGTTCAGCTGATGAGCTGGCATCTCCCGCATGGTCACTCCTTCTTCTTCACGCACTACCCTGTCCGAGGCGCTTCGCCGCGCACGTGCGCCGGCTGGAAAGCGAAGGCCCTTCAGATTCTGTCGGCTCCCATTGTGACATATCCTCTCCCGCCTCGACGCCGCATCCGACATTCTCGAGCAGCAGTTGAGGCAAAGAGCCGCAGCGCGAAAGCCCCCTGACGCCGAGGCGCCCTTCGGCAGCGAGCGCCGCGGCCCCTTCCCCTTACGGTTTTGCAAGGTTCACGGGAGCTGGTCTTCTCGGAGCTTCCCCGCGCGCTACAATGGCGAAGACGCCGAGGCGTCACGTCGCGCGAGCGCTCACCGCAAGGGCGGCAGGCGACGGCAGACCGGGGCCGGCTGTCCCGCTGTCCCGCCGCCCCGCGCCATCCGCGGACGCTGCCCGTCGCGCGACGCAGCTTGACCAGGAGGTTCCCATGCCCAGCCGGATATACATCATCGAGGACGACGCGGCGCTGCGCCGCGAGCTGGCCCATCTGCTGGAGCTCTCGGGATTCGAGGCGCGCTGCTGCGAGCAGTTCACGCACGCCGCAGCCGACGCGCTCGCGACCAACCCCGACTGCGTGGTGCTCGACCTCAAGCTTCCCGGCACCGACGGGCACACCGTCTGCCGCGACATCCGCGCGCGCTCAAGCGTGCCCATCATCATGCTCACCTCCTCGAACAGCGAGTTCGACGAGGTCATGGGCATGAACCTCGGCGCCGACGACTACGTGTGCAAGCCCTACAGCCCCGCGGTGCTCATCGCGCGCATCCAGTCGCTTTTGCGCCGCAGCTCGGCGGGAGCGGCCAGCCTCAGGATAGAGCACAAGGGCGTCACGCTCGACGTGGGCGCGGGCGCGGTGTCGTTCGAGGGCAAGCAGGCCGAGCTCACGCGCAACGAGCTGAAGATCCTGCACATCCTCATGCGCAACCCCGGGCTCGTGATCTCGCGCACCGAGATCATGTGCGACTTGTGGGAGTCCGACGCGTTCATTGACGACAACACGCTCACCGTGAACGTGAACCGCCTGCGCAAGACGCTCGGCCATCTCGGCGTCCCCGACACCTTCCTCGTCACCCGCCGCGGCCAAGGCTACATGGTGTAAGGCCCGCGCCCCTCAGCCCATCAGATGCTTGCCGCGGTTGAGCGCCAGCACCTTCCGGCTGATGGAGTCATAGCGCTCGAACGCCCCGTCCTCCAAATCGCAGATGTCGGTTCGGAAGGTATCCACGATCCCCGGCGTCATGCGCTCGAGCTTCCCAAGGCCGTCTTCGGTGATGACGAGCAGGTTTACGCGACGATCAGCCGAGCTGCGGACTCGCGTGACGCGGCCATGCCGCTCGAGCTTCTCCGCCGCCACGGCAACCTCGTTCGAGCGCAGAAGCAGCGTGTTGCAAACATCCGACGGCCGCATGCCGCTGGGGCTCGTGCTCAGCAGATACAGGATGCGGTACTCGTTGAGGGATATGTTCGCGCGACGCATGTGCCGACTCAGCGCGTTCATCATGACCAAGCTGGCATCCACGTACGCGTTCTCCACGGAGAGCTCGCCGCCCTTCTGATAGGCCAGGCGATGCGCAATGGCGGTGTTGGCCGAGTCCTTGAACGTAAGCTCGAGCTCGTCAGCCGTGTACACCGACCAGAACTCATGGGCCAGGGCGTGGATCGACGGATCCGCCAGCTCAACCAGATGCCGTCCCTTCTCGCCGAGCTCCACGTGCACCACGCGCCGGTCGCTCTTGCTGTAGCGTCGCCTGACCGCCTTGCGGGACTCCAGGTCGTTGATGTTGAGCGTCACGGTAGACGTGGCGAGGTCCAGGTCCTGAGCCAACGAGCTGACGGTGCGGCTGCCTTCGGACATGATGAGGCGCAGCAAGATGCGGTACTGGGTCATGGAGATCCCCGCGCGCTCGTGAACGATTGCACCCGCTGCGCGGCTGAGCAGAACGACGGTGGTGATCCAATCGGAGTGACCCTCGTTGGCAAGCATGGCCGCCTCGTCTCAAGTAGTTTGGATAATGCCTCATTTTACGAGAATCTACTTGATCAATCTAGGTTCTCTTTTCTCCATATCCCCTTTTCACGGCCTTATCCTTATATCCGACGAAAGACCGTCAGCGCGTTCGGGAGGAGCATGTCGGCTTTTCTGGCAGCCGACACGCAGCCAACCGAGGCATGGCGGTCTCAAACGAGAGGAGGCAAGCTATGTCAGAGGAGAAGTGGGTTTGCACAGCCTGCCCTGGCTGGGGCGACCATGAGTTTTGCGCCATCAAGACCATCACCAGAGACGGCGAGATCGTTCGCACCGAGCACATCGACTACCAGGGCGCCGAAGCCGGCGAGGGCCACATCTGCCAGAAGGGCATCATGTCTTGGCATCAAGTGTACGCCGACGATCGTCTGCTCTACCCCCTCAAGCGCGCCGGCGAGCGCGGAGAGGGAAAGTGGAAGCGCATCAGCTGGGACGAGGCGCTCGACGAGATCGCCGAGAAGCTGCTCGACATCCGCGAGAAGTACGGCGCCGAGTCCGTCACGTTCTGGAACATCACCACGTCGCTGCCCCCGTCGCAAGGCCTGGACAGCCTGCTTGGCGAGCGTTTGAACTGCCTGTGGGGCGGCACTGACCCCTTGAACGCGTATGGCCTCGACAACGGACCGTACTACTCCAGCTACTTCGACCTGGGCGAGTTCTACAAGTACATGATGATCGACCCCGTCAAGTTCGACGGCTCCCAGTACATCATCGTATGGGGCGGCAACCCCGTCGAGAACCAGCAGCGCGTGGCCAAGCACATCGTCGAAGCCAAGTCGCGTGGAGCCAAGATCGTTGACGTGGGCTTGCTGTTCGACGGCACGGCCGGCTACGCCGACTGGTTCATCCCGGTCAAGCCCGGCTCTGACACGGCGCTGGCCCTGTGCATGGCGAACCAGATCGTGCAGCGCAAGGAGTACGACGAGCCCTACCTGATCAAATACACCGTCGCCCCCCTGATGGTCGACGTGGAGAGCGGGCTGTACGCTCAGCCCGAGGACGGCAAGTTCTACTGGTTCGACGAGGAAGCCGGTCAGATGAAGGTCGCTGAGCGCGGCCAGGAGGAGTACCCTGGCAAGCCGGCGCTCGAGGGCACCTACCAGATCGACGGCAAAGACGTCAGGCCCGCGTTCCAGATGCTCAAAGACCACCTGAGCACCTACACGCCGGAGTACCAGGAGTCCATCACCGGCGTTCCCGCGCACGACGCCGTCAAGCTGGGCGAGGAGTACTCCTCCCACCGTCCCGCCTTCATCGTGGGAGCCCTGGGGCTCCGCTACCAGAACCAAGGCGACGCGTATCGCGCGTTCTACCTGCTCGGCATGCTCACGGGCAACCTCGGCAAGCCGTGCGGCGGCGTGACCTCCGAGATTCAGCCCTGCGGCTTCCCGCTGCTCTTCAACAACCTGCCCATCGTCTACCCCGAGGGCCGCGAGAACGACAAGGCCCATTACGTGAAGCAGGCCGACTACTTCGAGGACGTGAAGAAGGGCAAGTACAAGGCGTTCCTGAACGTGTCAGGCAACCCGGTCCACAACTGCCCCAACCGCTCCCGTTGGATCGAGGACACCTTCCCGCAGATGGAGCTCATCGTCGACATAGACATATGGATGACCGACACCGGCGAGTACGCCGACTACGTGCTGCCCGCCTGCATGCCCTTCGAGCGCACTGAGCTGATCGCAGCCGCCCAGTACAACCACATCGTGCTGCAGGAGCCAGCGGTCGAGCCGAAGGGGGAGGCGAAGGATCCCAGCTACATCTACCGCGAGCTCGGTTGCCGCCTGGGCTTCGGCAAGTACTTCGAGGGCATGGAGGCAGAGGACTGGATCGCCATCCGCTTGGACAGCCAGTCTCCGTTCATCGCCAACATCGAGCCCAAGGTGACCGTCGAGCGCCTGAAGGAGGAGAAGATCATCCGGGCTGCCGTACCGCCTGTTCCGTGGGATCCTTTCCTGGGGATGAAGTTCCCCACGCCCACCGGCCACATGGAGTTCTACTCGAGCCGCCTGGCGACCATCGGCGTTCCCATGGCCTTCTACCATGAGCCCTACGAGGTTCCCACGCTCAAGACCGAGCGCGAGGGCACGTCCAAGTTCCCCTACCAGTTCTTCAGCGGCCGCCAACGCTTCTTCATGCAGTCCATGTTCACCGACGACCCGGTGATGGCCGAGCTCTCCGGAGGGAAGCCTACCGGGCGCATCAACCCTGTCGACGCAAAGCGCGAGGGCATCAAAGACGGCGACAAATGCGAGGTGTTCAACGACCGCGGCCACTGCATCGTGGAGATGCGCATAGACAACGCCATGCCTCCGGGGACCATCCAGGTTTGGTTCGGCTGGCGCAAGCGCGCCTTCGAGGACGGCGGCATGTACTCCGAGCTGCTGGTTCCCCTGGGAGAGAAGGACACCATCGACAAGGCGGCCGAGTTCTGGTGGGACTGCACCGTCGCCGACTGCGCCGTCGGCCCGCTGCTGGGCGGCGCCTACAGCGGCATGGCCGGCGCCTGGGACACGATCTGGGACTGCGCTTGTGACATTCGCAAAATCGAGGACAGCGAGAACGAGGAGGAGGCAGAGTAGTCATGGCAGAGATCAAAGAGAGCACCATATTCGTCGATCTGCTTCGCTGCACCGGTTGCTGGACCTGTGCCCTATCCTGCATGACCGGCAACAACCTGAAGGACGGACAATACTTCGTCTCCGTTCGCACCAACGGCTCGGGCGAGGGCATCGACCGCCCCTCCGGCACGTGGCCTGACCTGCGCATGAGCTGGATGCCCATCTACTCCAAGCACTGCGTCAAATGCACCGACCGCACCGCCGAGGGCCGCGCCCCCTACTGCGTGGGCATGTGCCCGAACAAAGCGCTGAGCTGGGGCGAGGAGGTTGAAGGCAAGATCGAGGCTTGCCGCGAGCGCGGAAGCCGCATCTTTCAGCTTCCCCGATGGGAGAACTCCCGCGAGGACGTGATCTACGCATCGGCTGATCGCGAGATCATCTGAGAGCTTGCCTCGCGTAAGCTCGCATATGCGGTGGCGCCCTTCCCCAAAGGGCGCCACCTATTTAGCGCAGAAGCCTCCGACGCGTAGCCGCCGTCCCTGAGCGTCCAGATCTCACCTCGGTGCTCTCGTCCGCTGCCCCCGCGTCCGGGAGCGCTATTTCGTCGCAGGACGGGCAGGCTCTCTCCTGTCGGCTTGTCGCCCATGGTGTATCCTTCGTTTTGAGAAGCGGGCGGCCGCATGAGCGGACGTGCATTCAAGCTAAGGAGGCTCTTTGCAAGGCAGAGATGGCAAAGCGGGGTCGGCGGTCGTAGGGTACGGCCTCGCGATATTGCAAGCCGTCCTCTACTCCACGCTCGGCATCTTCGGAAAGCTCGTCTACGCGACCGGGCTCAATGCGCAGCAATCGGTCATCCTCCGCTTCTTCTTCGCAACGGTGCTGCTGGGGGTCTTCATGCTCATCTGGAGGCGGCAGGCGTTCGTAAGCCGACAGCCCTCGGTGTACCTTCAGGCCGTGTTCTTCTATATCAGTTCGATCTTCTACTTCTTCACCGTCGAGCGCCTGACCGCCGGCATGACCACGGTGATCTTCTACGCCTACCCGGCCGTGGTTGCCGTGGCCAGCCTGTTCGTCTTCAAGGAGCGGCTCAGCGTCTCCACCGTCGTCGCGTTCGTGCTGGCCATCAGCGGCCTTGCGATGGTGTCGGGGGTGGCGGCAGGCGAGGTCACGCTGGATGCGCTCGGCATCCTGTTCGGCATCGTCTCCTGCGTGGCGTTCGCCGCCTACACCATCCTCATCCAGAAGACCGGCCGCTCCGAGAGCCCCCTGACCGTCACCTTCACGCTGTCTTGGACGAGCCTGCTGGCCTCCTGCATCGTCTTCGCCCCGTCCCTTCCGGGGCTGCTCGACCTCGACGCGTACCAGCTCATGCTGGGCGCCCTGATGGCGCTGTTCGCCACCATCCTCCCCATCTTCATCTACATCGAGGCGATCAAGCGCATCGGCGGGACGAAGTCGTCCCTCATCGGCATCAGCGAGACGCCGTTCTCGCTGATCATCGCATTCCTCGTGCTCGGGGAGACGCTGACCTTGGGGCAGGGCATCGGCTCGTGCCTCATCGTCGCCAGCATCGCGGTCATCACCATAGCTCCGCTGCTGGCGAAGGACGAGAAGCCCCGCTGACCCGCCGAACGCGCCGCCGAGAGCCGCTTCATTCGGGTCGTCCGCCTGCCTCGGAATCTCTGGGGCTCAAGGCCCTCGAAATTCTCCAAGTCCTCGGGACTCTCGAGACCCTCGAGGCTCTCGGAACCCTCGAAGTCCTCAAGGCCCTCGGAACACCGACAACGCCCTCTTTTCATCCACGCTTCTAAAAAGATGGATGGAAAAGCGCCATTGTCGGTAACGTTGCCCTGCATTGCCGACAAGCAGAGGCAAGGACGATTCCGCCGTTTCCCCTGAAAGCGGGAACGGGACATGAAGACTTTCAAAGAAGTTCCGAACAAGGACGACCATCATTTCCGGAGGTGCTTTTCGACGCCTTCAGACCCTTATTCCGCAACAGCATCATGACAGTCTTATCTGAAGAAATCGGATCCCTAACCGGCGCAACGGAGCAGAGCCTACTGCCCGACATGCCCTGCCTCGTTGTAGAATAGGAATGTTCCGCGTCAGGCTCAAGGGGACGGTCCTGATAGCACTACCGTTTCACACAGAGGGGAACCACTATGTCTGACGAGCTGCATTATGCCCAGAGCGGTCGCTCCGGACTCGACGAGTACTTGGCGGGATCGAACGCTCGCTGGCCCATAATCAAGTTTTTGAGTCTCTCCTTGTACTCCGCCTGGATTCTCCTAACCATGACCACCCCCAGCGCGGTCGCCCAAGCTGAGATCGAGAGTCCGGCAATCTACAGCTCGTTGCTGTACCTCCTCTCGGGGGTGGCATTAGCAGCGTGTCTATTCCTCTGCGGCATATTCTGCATGCGACTACAACCTTGGCTTAAGAAGCGTTGGTTCGTGCTGGGCGCCGGCCTCATCGCAGGCATGGGAACCTATCTCCTCTCTGGCGGCGCCCCCGGGGAACACTACGGCACGCTGTTTCCCGTCGGCAGCGTGCTCACTGGCCTTGGCACTGCGTTCGTCTGCCTGAAGATCGGCTGCGTCTACGCTGAGATGTACATGGGCAATCCCTTCGTCATTACCATCGCATCGGTATTGCTGTCAAACCTGGTGTTCTTTCTCTGCATGGGAGTGCCGCCCGATGCACAGCGCGTTCTGATTGCCCTGCTTCCCGCAGGCGCATCGCTTCTGACTTGGTTCGACGTTAAGAATCCCCGTCATGCCTCCACGCTGGAGAAAGACCTCATCCCCATCGAGAGCCTGCCTACGCACCTGTTTCTGCGTCTGAACCTGACCATCTTCCTTATGTGTGTCGCCGTGGGAGCCATCAGGGGCATGGCCGGGTTAGTCCATCCGGCAGAGGGATGGACACCTGCAGTCATCGTGTTCGCGAGCATGGTTGCATGGGGAATTGGCCTTGTCGCCTTCTCGATCGCCTTCACGCTGAGAAACTTCGAGATCAGTTCGGTCTATCTCCCCGCAGCGCTCGGATCAGCTGCTGTCATCGCGGTCTGTTCCCTTTTCGGCTCGAATCTCGGCCCTTTGGTTAACGTTGTGGCAAACGTCGGATACAACGTGTTCATCATCGTCGTCTGGTGCCTGCTTCAAGATCTGGCAAGCCGCACCACACTCAACCCCGTGAGAGTGTTCGGCTTCGGACGTGGATCCTCGGGGGCGGGCACGACGCTCGGTTGGCTCGCCTCTTTCATCATATTCTTCTACGGCACGAGCAGCGACCTGTTGCCTCTGCTGTTTGTAATCAGCGCCCTCTTGGTGCTCGCCTCGGGCGTCTTGATGCGCGGCTCGTTTACGATCAGCCAAGCCTTGCAGCGGACCTTGAAGGAGCGACGTCGCGTCGACGCATCGGATGAGCAGAAGCGCGCCGCAGAGCAAGACGAGGTGGAAGCATCCTCCCTGACCATCGCCGATCCTCTTGCGGCAGCCTGTGCACAGCTCGCCGAAGAGATGGGACTCACGACGCGCGAGGCTGAAGCGATGGAGCTACTGGGGCGCGGACGGACGGTCGGCTATGTAGCCGAAGAGCTTGGCATCTCCTACAACACAGTCAAGGGGTACGTGAAGAACGTCTACGCGAAGTGCGGGGTCCACTCCCGGCAGGATCTGATCAGCGCCATCGAAAAGCGTTGGGGAGGCTGACACGACATTCTGCAGCTGGCGCAGATATTCGTGTTCGCCTCGTTTTAGCAGGTCAGAGCGCTGCCCACCCGAAACGGGCGGGCTGTTTTTCTTCAAGAAACCCCAAAAAAACGCCCCGAAGCGGGTCTGCCGCCAAGTGCTCGTCCTCCCTAAGCTTGCAGACGAGCTCGGCTTCGGCCGTCCCCTAACTGCCGGAGCTGAGCGATCTCACTGCATATCAGAGCAGTGAACCGCAAGGCAAGAAGGAGGAAGGATGTCCGAAGAGAAGAAAAGCTACCTCACCGAGGAGAGCGACGGGGTTCTCAAAGTGCGCACCTGCGCCTGGTCCCCTCCGGGAGACCACCCGGTGGGATGCGGCGTATGTCTTTACGTAAAGGACGGCAAAGTCGTAAAAGTCGAGGGCGACCCAACCCACCCCATCTCCCAAGGTCGCTTGTGCCCGAGGTGCCTGGCCCTCGACGAGGTCATGTATCACCCTGACCGCATCAAGCATCCCATGAAGCGCGCCCGCAAGGATCGCGGCAAGAACACATGGGAGGAGATCACATGGGACGAAGCGTATGATATCCTCGAGCACAAGATCCGTGAGATCTGGGACAAGTACGGTGCTGAGACTATCTTCACTTTGACCGGCACCGGCCGCGAGTCCACTCTCTACGCACCAGTCTACGGCCCAGCTGTCATGAACACTCCCAACGGCGCCTCCACCTACGCGTTCTCCGGCGAAGCATGTTACGGCCCCCGCGCGACTATCACCAACTACCTGCTAGGTGCCGGCTACCCCGAGATGGACTATGCCCAGTACTTCCCTGATCGCTACGATGACCCGCGCTACGAGATCCCGAAGTACGTGTTGGTCTGGGGCAAAGATCCACTGTACTCCAGCCCCGACAGCTTCTTCGGCCACAGCCTCATCGACCTCAAGAAGCGCGGCACTCGGTTTATCGTCATTGACCCGCGCCTGACATGGCTGGCGTCGCGCGCCGACTTTCATCTGCAGCTTCGTCCAGGTACCGACGCGGCTGTGGGCATGGGCCTTCTGCGCGTCATTATCGAGGAGGATTTGTACGACCACGCTTTCGTCGAGAAGTGGTGTCACGGCTTCGATGAGCTGCGCGAGGCCGTCAAGGACTGGACGCCCGAGCGCGTCCAGGAAATAACCTGGGTCGACCCTGAGGTGCTGGTTGGCGCAGCACGTGCGTTCGCGACCAACGTCCCATCTTCCGCGCTGTGGGGCGTCGCCCTTGACCAGGCGAAGGCGTCCACCCAGGCTGGCATGTGCTTTCTCGACCTGCTGGCGCTCACAGGCAACCTCGATCGCCCCGGCGGTGTGACCCTAGGCAAGCCCACCAGCTTCATCGGACAGTGGCGCTACGATATGATGAACGTGCTCGATCCCGAGATGGCTGCGAAGCACATCGTAGATCCTACGGGAAAGTACGAGTTGTTCAACACAGGTGCGGCCATGGGCGGCGTTCAGGGCGACACCCTTCTGAACTACCTGGAACAGAAGCTGCCCGAGTTCAAGGAGGTCCCCTACAAGCTGCGGATGTGCTGGATGATCGGCACAAACCCGCTGGCTTGCATGGCCGACCAGCCGCAGCGCTGGTACAAGGCCATGCTTCCGCTGGACTTCATCGTGGCGAACGAGATCTTCATGACTCCCACCACCATGGCCCTATGCGACCTCGTCCTGCCCCTCTCCACCTTCGCCGAGCACGACGGCCTGGTCACCCCGCACTTCGGCCGCAACCAGCACTTCATCGGCGCGATGAACAAGGCAGTCGAGCCCCTCGATACTAAATCTAACCTGGAGATCCTCATCGACATGGGCCGTCGCATGCGCCCCGAGATATGGGAGAAGATGGCCTCCCCCGAAGATTTCTTCCGCGACAAGCTCAAGGAAGTCTACGACTGGGATTATGACGAGCTGCGCGGTGAGGTCTGCCGCCAGCATGACTACGAGTACTACAAGTACGAGACCGGCGGCTTGCGAGACGACGGCGAGCCCGGCTTCCAGACCCTGACCGGCAAGGTGGAGCTCTACTCCATGCTGCTCCCGGTATTCGGCGAGCAGGGCACCCCCTACTATGAAGAGCCCGAATACAGCCAAGCATCGAAGCCCGAGCTGGCTGAGGAGTTCCCCTTGGTGTACACCACCGGCGGCCGCAATATCTCCATGTTCCACTCCGAACACCGACAGATCCCCAGCATGCGCGCCATGCACCCCGACCCGCTGGCAACCATCAACCCCGTTGACGCCGAGAAGTACGGCATCAAGGAAGGCGACTGGGTAGCAGTCGAAAGCCCGCTCGGCCGCGCGATTCAGAAGGCGTCGATAAACGAGCAGGTTTGCCCGAACCTGGTTCACATCGAACACGCATGGTGGTTTCCCGAGCAGGACGGAGAGGCTCCCAACCTGTATGGCGTCTGGGATGCGAACGCCAACAATCTGATCCCTCACGAGAGCGTCGGCCTCACCGGCTATGGTGCCCCGTACAAAAACGGCATGTGCAAAATCTACAAAGTCGATACCCCCAAAGGCTAAGGAGGGAGGACCCATGAAATACGGAATGCTCATCGATTACGGAAACTGCACCAACTGCGGCACCTGCGAGATCGCTTGTCGCAAGGAGCATGGCATACCCCTCGACGAGTGGGGCATCAAGGTAAACGAAATCGGGCCGAAGAAGCTCGCTGGCACGTGGGAATGGGACTACGTCCCCGTCCCCTCCTCGCTGTGCAATCTGTGCGCGGAGCGCCTCGCAAAGGGAAAGCTCCCCGCCTGCCAGCATCACTGCCTAGCGAAGGTCATAGAAGTGTTACCGCTTGAAGAGATGCCCGCCCGCATGCGAGCCATCGGCAGCAAGGTAACCTGCTACCTGCCATAGCAGTAATCGGAGGTCCCCATGCCGCAGAAACGCACTGGCTTCACCACCATGGTCGACTTGGCCGAATTTGAAAAGACCACCTGGGCGTTTTTGACGAACGTGAAGATGGTCTGGGAGTACAACGGCATCGCCTTTCTGTTCCGCGAGGCCGGAATTCCCCTCTACGGGCTCGAGAAGGGAACGATCAAGATGAACCACCCTGTCATCGGCATGGTCATCCCTCCCAGCAAAGACAAGAACTACGGCGTCGACATCTACGTTCCCGCCGAGAAGAAGGCGAAAGCCGCAAAGCTGATCGCCAATCGAGAGCGCGTCAAGAAATGCGCCGAGCTCGAGCTGAGCGCAGGCCCAGCGCATTACGACGCATTCTATTCCGCGGCACGCACGGCAAAAGCAGCGTACGACCGCCAACGTCACGAGACTCGCTGGAAGCGGAGGAGAGAGAAGCTGTCGTCCTTGCTGCCTTCATTTGCCACAAGAATCTGAGCCTGGAGCAAACTGCGAAGAGCACTCTTTCTTTCAAGCGAGCCTCCCTCACACCATAGCGGCATGTCGTTTCATAGGACGATTCCGCAATGAGCACACCACGACAACAACAAAGGAGAAATTCCATGCTTCAAGATATCGAAGACGTGAGCAAGCCAAAAAGCAGCGGGTTGCATTACGCATTCGCCATCTGCTTAGGTGGCTTCCTCACCCAGATGATAGTTCTTTCCTGCCAACGCATCCCATCTATCGCGCTTGAGCCCATCCGCGAGACGCTGGGCGTCAGCTATGCCGAGGTCGGCCTGATCACCTCGGTGTTCATGGTCTTTTACGCGGGCCTCTCCATCGTCTGGGGCATGCTTGGCGACAAGATCGGCACCCGGAAGGCCATCACCCTGGCCTGCGTCCTGTCGGCCATCGGCGCCATCTCCTTCGGCCTGTTCGCTCCCATGGGGTTGTACATCGCCATTGCGACATGGGCAATCGCCGGCATCGGCACCGCCGGCTTGCTGATGGCCATTCTTCCCAAGATCGTCTCTCGTTGGTTTGCCCCCAACAAGCGCGGTTTTGGCATGTCGCTCATCACCCCCGGCGCAAACTTCTCTGCGATAATCTTGGGCATTGTCGCCCCTATCATCATCGCTGCCACGGGGTGGCAGGCAACTTACATCATCTTCGGCGGCCTATTCGCAGCCATCGCGGTGTTTGTGTTCATCGTGTTCCGCGAGGGACCTGAGGAGAAGGGCCTCGCCCCCTACGGCGCCCCCGCTGGCACCCAAGCGGCGCCCACCCCCACCATCGAGAAGACCGCAGACGAGGAAGGCGCCATGAGCAAGCTCGGCCGCGTCTTGAAGATGCCCATCGCATGGCATTTCGGCCTGTTCTACATCATCTACCAGATCGCCTACATGGCAGCAACCCAGTATTACGTATCTTCCATCCAGTCCGCAGGCTTCCAGCTTGGCGAGGCCGCCCTTTCCATCACCATTGGCGGCGTCCTCACCATCATCGTCGAGCTTATCCTCGGACAACTCTCCGACCGCTTCGAGCGCAAGAACATCATCGGCGGCGTAGTCCTCGTCGGTGCCATCCTCGGCTTCGGCTACTGGTTCTACTTGTCCTCGGTCGCTGTTCCGTCCCTGTACGTTTGCTACTTCTTTGTCGCGCTGATCAGTGCCTCCACCGGTGTCATCACCGTCATCATGACGGGCGCCGGCGAGTACTTCGACGACGACGTCCGCGCAACGGGCACGGGCTTCGTTGGCACCGTCAACCTGGTCGGACGCTACCTGGGTCCGTGGATCGCCGGTATGATCATCGATGCGACGGGCGTTGTCGGCAACTCCTTCGGCATCGTTGGCGTATGCTTCCTGGTTGCTGCGATCATAGCCTTCAGCTTCCCGCGCGTCGAGAAGGTTCGTCCTCACGCACGTCATGCCTAGAGTGCCTGCCGTCAGTTCGCGCCTCAGACGCTGTCAATCCCATGCCTAGGAGGAGGGCTGCAACTTTTGCTGCAGCCCTCCTTCGCGTAGCAGCAGGCTTTATCGCTAAAAGCACCTCATTGCAGACACGATGCCGTATTTTGCGGGCAGGCACCTCCCTTACAAAACTGCAAGCAAGGCGTCATCGCGCGCCCTTTTCCGGCAGATGCGCTATCCTTGGAGGCATCGAGAGAGGACCTGCCCCCATGCCCGACGCCGCCGACATCCCCCGCTTCACGTTCGCCGCCTATGCGCGCGACCGGTGGGCGGCGCTGCTCATCGGGGTGTTCTGCCTGGCGGGAATGGCCTGCATGCTGGCGATCCTCGGCATTGGAGCGCACGCCTGCCTGCTGGTGACGGGCTTCGTGGCAACCTGCCTGATCGTCCTCTTCGTCAGCGACTTCGCGCGGCGGGCGCGGCACTACCGCGACGCGGCTGAGTTCGTCGTGCAGATCGGGCAGGTCGGGCAGTTCACCTCGCTCGTGGAGGAGCCTGCGTTCCTCGAGGGCCGCATCCTCTACCACGTCACCGACCAGCTCGCCAACGTGGCGAACAGCGAGAACGCCGCCGAGCGCGAGCAGGCGCAGGCGCACCGCGAGTACATCGAGCTGTGGATCCACGAGATCAAGACGCCCATCGCCGCCGCGAAGCTCATGCTCGCGAGCATGCACGGCCAGCAGGCCACGAAGCTCAAGGGCGAGCTCGAGCGCATCGAGGCGCAGGTTGACCAGGCGCTCTACTCCGCGCGCTCAACCTCCGTCTCCAACGACTACGCCATCCGCGAGCTCAACCTGGCCTCCGCGGTGCGCGCGGCATGCCGCAAGAACACCCACTTCCTCATCGAGCGCGGCGTGGAGCTGCGCGTGCAGGTCCCCGAGGAGACGTCCGTGCTCGCCGACGAGCCGTGGCTCACGTTCATGCTCGGGCAGGTGATTACCAACGCGGCGAAGTACGGCGCGCACGCCATCACGTTCTCGGCACGCGAGGAGGAGCCCGGCACGCCACGCGAGCGCACGGTGCTCGAGGTGCGCGACGACGGCTGCGGCATCCCCGCCGCCGACGTGCCGCGCGTGTTCGACCGCGGGTTCACCGGCAGCGTGGGGCGCGCCCAGGGCTCGGCCACCGGCATGGGGCTCTACCTCGTGGCCGTCATGTGCGCGCGCATGGGCCTCGGCGTGGGCCTGGCCAGCGAGGAGGGCGTCGGCACGCGCGTGCTCTTCGCCTTCCCCCACGACCGCCGCCGCGCCCTGAGCGAGCACCCGTCCCCGTGGCGCTTCGACGGGTGAGGGAAGAGGCGCTTGCAGAGGCAACGGCGGCTAGGGCAGGTTTCGCTTGTCGAGGGCGCTGGCAGGATCGACGTTGCGGATGAGGCTCGGAGCGTCGAAGAGGGCCGCGCAGACGAGGTCCTCGCGATTGAGGGCGTGACGCCCGCGCCCCAGGGCGTTCTCGAAGAAGGCCGCCAAAAACGACTCGTCGGGGAAGATGCCGGCAGCGGCGTTGCGGTACATGGCGCGCACAAGGGCGTCGCGAAAGTAGAGGGCGCTGCTTTCGAAGGGCTCCCTCGACACGTCGAATCCCAGATGGTTGAGATAGAGCGCCGAGAACACCGCCACCGTGCGCGTATTGCCCTCGTAGAAGGGGTGAACCTGCCAGAGGAACGCGACGAAGTGGCAGAAGCTGGCAAGCTCGTCGCCTTCCAAGGCGGTGTAGAGCCTTCCCTGCTCCGTGGCGAACGCGCCCTTGAAGGCCATGTCGTAGACGAGAGGGTCGGCGTACAGAACGCTGTCGCCGTTCAGGATGTCCTCCTGCTTCACCATGCGCTCGGCCTTGAACTCGCCGGGGTGGTACACCGCGGGGTCGAGGTCCTGGAACAGGTAGCGGTGCACTTCCGCCAGCATATCCGGCGCAAGGCAGAAAGGCGCAGCCGCCAGGAGCTCGGCGATGCGCTGGGCCACCAGGTCAGCTTCGCGGGTGTCGGCATGGACGGCAGCGTTGTGGTAAGCGCGCACGAGCCGCCCCGTTTCCTCGAGGGTGCGCTCGCCGCTCACATAGCCGGCGGCCGCTTCGCGCACGTAGGGGGAAACCTCCAGGCCGTCAACGCGCTGCAAGCCGATGGCCACGGCCCAGTAATGGCGCCGCGCCGCTTCCGACTCGCGTGAGCGAGCAGGCTCGTATGCGAAGCTGTCCAGACCTTCAGCCGTCATGGCCGCCCATCGTTTCTCTCGGGAACCCAACGGACCCACCTTACCACGAAACGCCTCTCGTCGCAGAAGGCAGACGGACGCAGCGCTCCTCGTTCCCCTTCCATCTCCGTGCCCCCATCCCCCTCCCTGCTCGCCTAACAAAGCTGTAAGCTAACCGTAAGCGGGTTCGATGGATGCCTTGCGGGCGCGTCCGTAAGATGAGAGCATCCCTAAGAAAAGGAGGCATCTCACAATGAGCGAGACATTCGCAACGCCGTCGGCCGCAACGCTCGGGTCGGCGGCTTTCTCCCGCGGCAACTACGGCACGGGCGCCCACGCGAGCAGAGGCTCGGGCCGAGGCGTCGGCGCGCCCATCCTGAGCGTGCACCACATCGAGAAGGTGTTCGGCTCGCGCGACTCGGTCACCCACGCGCTCGCCGGCGTGAGCTTCGACGTGGAGGCCGGCGAGTTCGTCGGCATCATGGGCCCGTCAGGATCGGGCAAGACCACGCTTCTGAACTGCGTCTCCACCATCGACAAGCCCACCGGCGGCCACATCCTCGTGGACGGGCGCGACATCACCGGCCTCTCCAAGCGCGCGCTGGCGAAGTTCCGCCGCGACGACCTGGGCTTCATCTTCCAGGACTCCAACCTGCTCGACACGCTCACGGGCTACGAGAACATCGCGCTCGCGCTCACCATCAAGCACGACGCCCCCTCCTCCATCCCCGCGCGCGTGGAGTCGGTCGCGCGCTCGCTCAGCGTGGAGGGCGTGCTCAAGAAGTACCCCCACCAGATGTCGGGCGGGCAGCGCCAGCGCGTGGCGGCGGCGCGCGCCATCGTGAGCGACCCCAAGCTCGTGCTCGCCGACGAGCCCACCGGCGCCCTCGACTCGCGCAACGCCCAGATCATGCTCGAGACGCTCGACCTCATGAACCGCGACATGGGCGCCACCATCATGATGGTCACGCACGACGCGTTCGCCGCGTCGTTCACCAACCGCGTGCTGTTCATCAAGGACGGCACCTTGTTCAACGAGATCCGCCGCGGCGACATGGCGCGCGAGCAGTTCTTCAACCGCATCATGGAGGTCATCGCGTTTCTGGGAGGTGACGCGAGCCATGCTGCTTAAGCTCGCCGCGCGCAACATCCGCCGCTCGGTGAGGGACTACGCCATCTACTTCGTGACCCTCGTGTTCGGCGTGGCGGTGTTCTACGCGTTCAACTCCATCGGAAGCCAGAAGATCCTGTTCAGCATCGAGGGCGCCGACGCGAGCGCCTTCGAAGTGACCCAGGAGCTGCTCGGCACGTTCTCGGTGGTCATCGCGTTCGTGCTCGGGTTCCTCATCGTGTACGCGAACCGCTTCCTCATCAAGCGGCGCAAGCACGAGTTCGGCATCTACCTCACGCTGGGCATGGGTCCGGGCGAGGTGTCGCGCATCGTGCTGTACGAGACGGTGCTCGTGGGCCTCATCTCGCTCGCCGTGGGCCTGGTCTGCGGCGTCCTGCTGTCCCAGGCGCTCTCGTTCGCCACGGCGGCGCTGTTCACCATCCCGATGACGCACTACCAGTTCGTGTTCTCGAGCACGGCGCTTCTCATGACGCTTCTGTGCTTCGTGGCCATCTACGTGGTGGTGGCGCTGTTCAACCTGCTCACGGTGCGCCGCTACAAGCTGATCGACCTCTTGAGCGCCAACGTGCGCAGCGAGCGGATGCCCGTGCGCAACCCCTGGGTGTGCCTGGCCGCGTTCGTGGCGTCAGCGGGCGTCCTGGCCGTGGCGTACCGCCTGCTCAACGAGAACGGCATGATCTACTTGGAAGACCCGAAGTTCGCGTGGGCGACCGTGCTCATGCTGGCGGGGACGCTCGTGTTCTTCTGGTCGCTCGCGGGGTTCGCGATCGCCGTGGTCACGCGGGCGCGCGGCGCGTACCTGCGCGGGCTCGTGCCGTTCACCGTGCGCCAGATCGCAAGCAAGGTGAACACGGCGTTCGTGTCGCTGTGGGTGGTCTGCGTGCTGCTGTTCCTGTCGATCACCACGTTCTCCACGGGCATGGGCCTCATCGAGGTGTTCTGCGGCGGCATGGAGAAGGCAGCGCCCTACGACGCCACCATCCGCGCCGACGTGTACTACGAGGAGGAGACCGACCTCGTGCACCCCGCGTCCGAAAGCCTCACCGCGCGCGCCGAGAGCATGGCCGCGGAGCACCCCGCGACGTACGCCGACGGCACAGCTTACGGCTGGGACATCGAGGCGAAGCTGCGCGACGCGAACCCCGCCTGGGATGACTTCGTGAAGGAAAGCGCGCAGATCGACTACTGGGAAGTGCCCGGCTCAACGTACGCGCCGCTCATGGAGGCCGCGGCAGACGTGGAGCTCTCCACCGTCTTGAACGAGGAGAACATCAAGAGCTCGAACATCCAGGTGGTGGACGTCTCCCAGCTGAACGCGCTGCGCGCGATGACGGGCGCGGACCCGATCACGCTGGCTGACGACGAGTGCGCGCTGGCCAACAACATGGACGCAACCGACGAGCTGGCACATGCGTTCATCGAGAAGGGGAAGGTCGCGAGCATCCTCGGGCATGACCTGCGGATCCAGGATGAGATCCTCGACGTGCAGTTCTCCGACAACGCCATGACGGCCACTGCGCTCGTGTTCGTCGTGCCTGACCAGGCGGTGTCCGAGCTGCGCGCCGGCGGCGCCATCCCGATGACGAGCTACCTGAACCTCACGTACGCCGACGGCCTGAGCGCCACCGAGGGCGACGAGGCGCTCGCCGAGGGGCTGGCGATCGCGCTCCCGAAGGGCTCGCCCTCGGACCTCGAGACCAGCTACACGTACGCCGACGACGCCTACTCCTTCCAGCCCGGGCTGTGGCCGGCGTCGACCACGTACACCAAGGCCGAGATGAGCTCGCAGGCGGACGGGCTGCGCATGATGATCACGTACCTGGCGCTCTACGTCGGCTTCATCTTCCTCGTGGCCACCGCCGCCATCCTGGCCATCCAGCAGCTCTCGGAGGCGGCTGACTCGCAGCAGCGCTACCGCCTGCTCGCGAAGCTCGGCTGCGACGAGCGCGCGCTCAACCGCTCGCTGTTCACGCAGGTGCTCGTGTACTTCCTGGCGCCGCTGGCCCTGGCGGTGTGCCACTCCGCGTGCGCCATCGGCGTGATGTCGACCACGCTGTTCGAGGCGCTCGGCGTGCCCGTGCAAGGCCCCATCATGATGGCAGCCGGGTTCACGCTCGTCATCTACGGCGGCTACCTGCTGATCACCTACTTCGCCAGCAAAGGCATCATGAGGCAAGCCATCCGCGGGTAAGGGGAAAGCGCGGCGCTAAGCCCGCAGGTCGTTCGCAACGTCAGCGAGAAGGGCCCTGGCGCCCGCAATTGCCCCGCCTTTGCACCAAGCGCACTTCGTGCGCGCCGCGTGCAAAGCAAGGGGCAAGGGCGAGTGCCAGGGCCCTTCGCAGCGTCGAGCTGTCTCGCCCGTTCCGTCAAGACGGGCGGGACTAACGCCTAGTAGAGCCCGAAGAAGTAGTCGAGCTCGTCTTCCCATTCGTCTTGGTCCATGACCCACTTCCCGTTCTTGTACTCCACGTCGACGGAGAAGTAGCCGTCCTGCTCCATGTCGGCCTCGTTCACGGCCTGCATGAACAGCTCGCCGATGCGGGCGTAGCCCTGCTCCTGCGTCATGCTCGACGCCTCGCCGGACGCCTTGAAGTCGCTGAGCAGCGCGTTGAAGCGGTTGAGCACGTCGAACACGTCGCGGCACGTGACGTCGAAGGCCACGAAGCCCTCGGAGCTGCGGTCGACCACGTACATGCTCACCTCGTAGTCGAAGCCCTGCGTCATAGCGCGCGCGTACTCCATGGGGTCGATGCCGCACTGCGCCATGGTGAGGCCCGTGCCCTCGACGAAGTCCTCCTGGACTATCGCCGCGATGGAGGCCAGCATCGCCTCGTCGCCGGTCTTGATCTTCTCGAGCTCGGCGCTCACCAGGTCGATGGCGGCCTTCTCGTCCTCGGTGTAGTCAGACCCCGCGACGTCGTCCGAGGACGCCTCGCTCGAGGACACGAGCCCCGAGCCGGAGCCGATCTCGTCCGCAGCCATCTGGGACACGGCCATGCCGAAGAACGCGAAGTAGCTGACAACCGCGATCACCGAGAACACGATGCCCAGCACGCCGCAGATGCGGCCCGCCTTCGCCGTGCCCGCCGTGCCGCCGGACTTGAGGTAGCTGCCGGCGAGCACGATGGCGACGATGCCGAGGATGATGCTCGGCACCACCGAGCTGGCCAGCAGGATGGCCAGGATGCCGCACACGAGCGCTCCCGTGGCCTTGCCCGCGGACGCGGGAGCCGCGGCGCCCGGATAGGGCTGGCCGTAGGGCTGCGGGCCCGCCGGCGGCTGCCCGTAGGGAGGCACCGCGCCCGCCGGCTGCTGGTAAGGCTGGTAGGGCTGGCCGGCCGCCGGCTGGGGCGCGCCGTAGGGGTTCGCGCCCGCAGCACCCGGGGCACCCGAGGCGCCTGGGGCGCCTGGGATGCCTGCGGCACCTGGGGCACCCGAGGCAGGGGCTCCGTAGGGGTTCGCGGCGCCCTGCGCAGCCGCGGGGCCAGCCGCGCCGCCGTACGTCTGCTGGTAGGGGTTGCCCGCAGGCTGCGCCTGCGCCTGCGCGGCTCCCGCAGCCGCAGGACCCGCAGCCGCGTACGCGCCTGCCGCCGGCTCGGCCGCGGCGGGCTGCACCGAGGCGTAGGGGTTCGCCGGCTGCGCCACCTGCGGTGCGTCATCAGCCGAGACCACCGGCTCCTCCACGCCGCCGTACGGGTTCACCACCTGGATGGGCGACGCGTCGTTGTCGCGGGAGTCCGTGCCGAACAGCGAGTCGTCGCCGCTCTGTCCCTGGTCGTTGTCGTTGAAGATGTCGTCTTGGCCGGCCATGCGCGACCCCCTTCTCCTGTGTGAAAAAAATGAGCCCGGGCGTTCAGGCCCGGGCTCATTGTACCTAACTTCGGAGAGCTTGCGGCTCGCAACGCCGCCGCGCTCTCCTGCGTTTCGCGCTCACATGCCCCTAGTGCGCCATGTCCTTCTCGGTCAGGCGGCCGCGGAACGTGCGGTAGATCACCACGTGGTAGACCAGAACGAGCGGCAGGCCGATGCACAGGATGATCGTCATGTACGTCAGCGACAGCTCGGAGGCGCCCGCGCTCATGAGCGTGATGGCGTCGCCGACGCTGCCAGCGCTGGCCACCACGAGGTTCGGGAACATCGAGCACGCGAGCAGGCCCACGAGGCACAGCGCCGCGGCTGACTGCGCCAGGAAGGCGAGCAGGTCGCTCCTCTTCCCCGCCACGAAGGCCGCCACGAGCGCCGCCACCACGAGCGCCGCGAACAGCACGCGCAGGATGCCCAGCTCGGGAGCCATCTCGGGGGCCACGCCGCCCGCCAGCGCGAACGCGCTCACCACGACGAACACCGCGAGCGCCGCAACCTGCAGCGGCATGCGCAGCTTGGCCGCGCGCGAGCGCAGCTCAGAGCCCTCGGGGGTCTTCAGCGCCAGCCAGCTCGCGCCCGCAGCCATGAACATGACCAGCCCGAGCACGCCCGTGAGCAGGGTGAACGGCGTCACCAGGCCCAGCAGCGGAATGCCCGCGTAGTCGCCGTTGGCGTCCATCGGGATGCCCGCGAAGATGTTGCCCACGGCCACGCCCAGAAGCAGCGCCGGGAGGAGCGACCCCAGGAAGAAGCACACGTCCCACAGCTTGCGCCACGCGCGATCGCCCGCCCAGAACTCGAACGACACCGCGCGCACGATCAGGCCGAACAGCACCAGCATGACCGCCAGGTAGAAGCCCGAGAACGTGGTGGCGTACGCCGCCGGGAACGCCGCGAACAAGGCGCCGCCCGCCGTGAGCAGCCACACCTCGTTGCCGTCCCACACCGGCCCGATGGAGCGCCGCGCGACGGCGCGCTCCTCGTCGTTCTTGGCGACGAAGGGGTACAGCACGCCCACGCCCAGGTCAAAGCCGTCGAGGATGAAGTATCCCGCAATGAGGACGAAGATCAGGAAGAACCACAGCACGCTGAGAACGGTCATTATCGATCGCCCCCTTCCTCGGAAGCCTTCGCAGAGACTGCTTCGCCGCCCGCGGCAGGAGCTTTCGCGGCAGCTGCGCTCACGAACGAGCCCGCGGCGCTTGCGGCGACGGCCTCGACGTCGGAGTCGTCCTCGACGGGGCCGGCCGCGATGAACTTGGAGATCACGCGCGCCCAGCCGACGAACAGCAGCAAGTACACGACCAGGAACAGCACGACCGTGATGAGCAGCTCGACCGGCGTGACCGAGGCCGACGTGCCGTCCGCGGTGAGCAGGGACACGCCGTCAGGGCCGGTGGTCGAGGGGTACACCACGTAGGGCTGGCGACCGAGCTCGGCGGTCATCCAGCCGCACTGGATGGCGAGGAACGGGAACACCGGGCAGATCAGCAGGAGGTACTGCAGCCAGCGCATGCTCTTCACCCGCGCGCCCTTGCGCGAGAACACGAGCGCGAGCACCACGCACAGCGCGATGGCGCCGAACATGGCCACCATGAGGTGGTAGGTCTGGAACACGAAGTTCACCGGCATGGTCTCAGGGTCGATGTCGGCGTACTTCTCGGTCTGCGCCAGGTCGTTCAGGCCGGGGAACTCGGTGTCCCACGTGCCGGTGGCCAAGAAGCTCGTGCCGCCGGGGATGGAGAAGGGCGCGAGCACCTCCTCACCGCTCTCGTCAACCCAGCCGAACGCGTACAGCGGCGGGGCCTCGGACTCGTACATGCCCTCCATCATGGCGAGCTTGGTGGGCTGCTCCTCCGCGACGATGACGGCCGAGGCGTGCGCGGTGCCCAGCATGACGCAGGTCGCCACGATGCCCACGACGGCGCCCACGCGCATCATCTTCATGGCGGCGCCCTCGTGGCGCTTCTTGATGAGGTACCACGCGGCCACGGCCATCGAGACGAACGCTCCCATGATGAGCAGGCTCACCACGGTGTGCCCGTAGCGCGACAGCGTCGAGGGGTTGAACGCGGCGGCGAAGAAGTCCGTGATCACAGCCTGGGTGCCGTCGGCGGAGAGCTCGGCGCCCGCGGGCGTCTGCATCCACGAGTTGGCGATCAGGATCCAGAGCGCGCTCAGGCACGAGCCGAACCACACGAGCCACGACGACGCGAGGTAGAACTTCGGGCTCACCTTCTTGCGCCCGAACAGGAGCACGCCCAAGAACACCGACTCCAGGAAGAACGCGAACAGGGCCTCGGCAGCCAGCGGAGCGCCGAAGATGTCACCCACGAAGCGCGCGTAGTCGGCCCAGTTGGTGCCGAACGAGAACTCCATGGTGATGCCCGTGGCCACGCCGATGGCGAACGTCGCCGTGAAGATCTTCACCCACATGCGCGCGAGCGCATCGTCCTCCGCGGACTTCGTGCGGTACGCCTTCGTGGCGAAGATGGCCATGATGAGGCCGATGCCAATGGTGATTGGCACGAAGATGAAGTGATAGCTTGCCGTCAGGGCGAACTGCAACCGCGCCAGCAAGACCGGATCAGCCAAGAAATCCATGAACCCCCTCCTTACCTTTCCTCAATTGCTACTAACTGAGTAACATTGTAACCTCTCGGCGCATCGTTAAGAAGCACGATCAACGTTTTTCTGAGCGAATGTTGCCGAGATGTTGAGGGGCCGCGCCCGGCGAGCCGGAGAGCCGCACGAGGGGCGGACGGAAGGCGGGCAGCGCAGGGGGCGCGAGGACGCGGGGGCGGGGCTGCCGCCGGTTCGCGCGCGGGGCAAGCGGAGACACGGAGCTCAGGCGAAGGGAGGACGCGAACACGGCGTGGTACACTGTCGGGTATGGGCCTTTACGATGACATCCTCGCCTTCGAGCCGTTCAACGAGCAGGAGGCGGCCGACAAGCCGGTGATCCTGCGCGCGCTGCGCGAGGACCCGGCGTGCTTCGAGCGCGCGGCGCAGGCGCACATGGCGTGCTCCATCTGGGTGGTCGACCCCACGTTCACGCAGACGCTGCTCGTGTACCACAACATCTACGACTCGTGGAGCTGGATCGGCGGACATGCCGACGGCGAGCGCGACCTGGCGCGCGTGGCGCTGCGCGAGCTGGAGGAGGAGACGGGCGTGGCGGGCGCGCGGCTTCTGCCGTGCGGGCCGGGCGGCATCTACTCGCTCGAGGTGCTCACGGTGGACGGGCACGTCAAGCGCGGCGCCTACGTGAGCTCGCACCTGCACTTGAACGTGACGTACCTGGCCGTGGCCGACCCCGCCGAGCCGCTGCGCGTCAAGCCCGACGAGAACAGCGGCGTGCGCTGGGTGCCGCTGGGAGACGCCATCGCGCTCTCGACCGAGCCGTGGATCCGCGACCGCATCTACCGCAAGCTCATCGACAAGCTGCCCGCCGCGCGCACCGCCAGCGGCCTGCTCTAGCGCGCCGCCAGCAGCCTGCCCGAGCGCATCCCGCCCCGCTCAGGCAGCGCGGCCCGCTCGGGCGCGCGCCAGCAGCCCACTCGGACGCACTTCCTTCGTCTTAGCCCTAGTAGTAGCGGTAGTACGCGGCGCAGCTTCCCTCGCTCGAGACCATGCAGGGTCCCACGGGGTTCTCAGGCGAGCACACCGTGCGGAACAGCGGGCAGTCGCTCGGGGGCATGATGCCGCGCAGCACGTCGCCGCAGCGGCAGCCCTTGTGCTCGACGGTGGGCTCCACCTCGGGCGCGAAGCGGCGCATGGCGTCGAAGTCGGCGAACTCCTCGCGGATGCGGTAGCCCGACCCGGGGATCTCCCCCAGCCCGCGCCACGTGGAGGCGCAGGTCTCGAACACCTCGTCGATGGCGGCGAGCGCCACGGGGTTGCCCTCGGGCATGACGCCGCGCGCGTACGCGATCTCGATCTCGGCGCGGCCCTCGTGCAGCTGGCGCATGATCATGGCGATGCCCTGCAGCACGTCAACCGGCTCGAAGCCCGTGATGACGCCGGGGACGCCGTACTTCTCCGCGAGGAAGCGGTAGGGCTCGGCGCCGATGATGGTGCTCACGTGCCCCGGCAGGATGAGCGCGTCCACCTTGAGCGCCGGGTCGTTGATGATGACCTCGAGCGCGCCGGGCATGTTCTTGTGCGCGGCGTACACGCTGAAGTTCGCCAGGCCCGCCGCCTTCGCGCGCTTGATGGCCATGGCCACGAGCGGCGTGGTGGTCTCGAAGCCGACGCCCACGAACACGATCTGGCGGTCGGGGTTGTCTTGCGCGAGGCGCAGCGCGTCGAGCGGCGAGTACACGATCTCCACCGAGCGCCCGGCGGCCTGCTCCTGAAGCAGGCTCGAGGTGGAGCCCGGCACGCGCGTCATGTCGCCGAACGTGGCGATGGTCACCTCCGGCACGCGCGCGAGCGCGATCACCTTGTCGATGTCGTGGTTCGACGTCACGCACACCGGGCAGCCCGGGCCGCTGGCCAGGCGCGTGCCCTCGGGCATGAGGCCGCGGATGCCGTTGCGCGCGATGGCCACCGTGTGCGTGCCGCACACCTCCATGAGCGTGGCGCCCGCCGGCGCCAGCGCGCGGATGGAGCCGATCAGGCCCCGCGCCAGCTCGGGGTCCTTGAACGCCTTGAGCTCTGCTCGCAGGTCACCCATTTCTCACGCCCCCGCGACGGCGATCTGCTCTTCGGAAACCCCCAGGTCCTCGCCTACGAGATCGGGGAACTGCCTGATGAGGTCAATGGTTTCCAGCGCGAACTGCTCGTCGACCACCTCGATGGCGAAGCCCGCGTGCACGAGCACGTAGTCGCCCGCGCCCGCCTGCGGCGTGAGGTCAACCGAGATGGAGCGCGTCACGCCCAGGATGTCGACCGTCGCCAGCCTGCCGTCCTCGATCTGGGTAATCTTCGCCGGAATCGCCAAGCACATGTCTGCCTTCTTTCACCCTCCGGTGTCGCGCGCGGAGGAACGTCACATCGCCTTCGTTTTCGCCCATGCTACCACAGCCTGGCCGAGCGAGACGCTTCCGTCGTTGGGCGGCAGGTCGCGGCTGATGGCGACCGTGAAGCCCGCGTCCTCGAGCGCGGACAGCGCGTGCTCGACCACGTAGCGGTTCATGAACACGCCGCCCGCGAGCACCACGGTCTCGATGCCGTACAGCGCGCGCACGAGCTCGGCCGCCTGCGCGACGGCGCCCACCACGGCGTCGTGGAAGCGCCGCGCGATGACCGGCACGGGCACGCCTGATGCCACGTCGTCGAGCAGCGCGCGGAAGGTGGGCTCGGCGTCGAGCAGGACCACCGAGGTGTCCTGCGCCGTGCTCGCCTCGGTGGCCGTGTTCTTCACGACCGCCACCGCATAGCGCTCGGCGGCGTCCGCTTCCGCATCGCCGGAGGCATCCCCTTCCGCGAGGTCGCCGATGGCCGCTTCCAGCAGGCACGCGCCCTCGCCCTCGTAGGCAGGCTCCGCGCAGACGCCGAGCAGCGCGCTGGCCGCGTCGAACAGGCGCCCGACCGAGGAGGTCAGCGGCGTGTTGATGCCCTGCTCGATCATGGCGTCGCAGATGCCCGCCTGCGCGCCGAGCGCCTCGAGCGCCGGCGCGGCGCCGGGGTGGTCCAGCAGGTCGAAGGCCCACAGCACGCCGTAGGCCATGCGCAGCGGGTGCTTGATGGCCGCCGCGCCGCCCGGCATGGGCACGTAGGCGAAGTTGGCGAAGCGCTCGAACGCCTGCAGGTTCGCGAGCATCACCTCGCCGCCCCAGATGGCGCCGTCGACGCCGTAGCCCGTGCCGTCGAACGCGATGCCGCACACTGCGTCGCGCAAGCCGTGCTCGGCCATGACCGCAGTCACGTGCGCGTGGTGGTGCTGCACCTCCGTCACGGGAAGCGCCTGGCCATGCGCCCACTTCGACGTGAGGTACTCGGGGTGCAGGTCGCAGGCGACCACGGCGGGCGCAAGCTCGAACAGCTCCTCGTAGCGCTGGCGCGCCGCCAGCCACGCGTCATAGGTCTCGGCGTTCTCCATGTCGCCGACGTGCTGCGAGACGAACGCCTCGGCATCCTGCGCGCCCTTCTCGCCTGCGCGCAGGAGCGTGAAGGTGTTCTTCTGCTCCGGCCCCGTGGCGAAGATGACGGGCGAGCCTCCGTCAGCGCGGCAAGGCCGGGCGCCACGGGAAGCCGCGGCGTCGGCTTGCTCCGCCTGTCCCGCGAGGGCGAGCGGAACCGGAAGCGGCGCGTAGCCGCGGGCGCGGCGGATGAACTGCACGGCGTGCCCCGCGCTGCCCGCGCGGATCACGCGCACCACCGAGTCGTCGAAGCGCGTGAGGATGTCGCGGTTGTTCCCCAGAAACGCGTCGGCCACGTCCGCCAGCTTCGCGTAGGCTTCCTCGTCGCTCACCACGATGGGCTCGTCGTGCAGGTTCCCCGAGGTCATCACCAGCATGGGAGGGAGGGCGCCGCCTTCCCCCGCCCCGGCGGCCCTGGCGGCTCCGGCAACCCCGGCGGCCCCAGCAGCCCCGGCGGCACCTGCGCCCGCCTCCGCCGCAGCGGCGAAGTCGTGCATGAGGAGGTGCTGCGCGGGCGTGTAGGGCAGCATCACGCCGAGCTCGCCCAGGCCGTCGGCGAGGCGCGGCGCGAGGCGCGCGCCCGCGCGCTTGCGCAGGAGCACGATGGGCCGCTGCGCGCCGGTGAGCACCGCCTCCTCCACCTCGTTGACCTCGCACACCGCGCGCACGTCGCCCACGTTGGCCATCATGACCGCGAACGCCTTGCCCTCGCGTCGCTTGCGCGCGCGCAGGCGCGCCACCGCCTCGGGGTTGTTCGCGTCGCATGCCAGGTGGAAGCCGCCGAGGCCCTTCACCGCCAGGATCTTTCCCGCGCGCAGGAGCTCGACCGCCCGCGCGAAGACGGCGTCGCTCTCCGCGCGCGTCCGCCCCTCCGAGATCAGAAGGTCGCCTTCTCGCCGACGAGCAGGCGGAGGGCAGGCGCCTGTCGGAGCCGCAGCGTCAGCCTCGTCCGCTTGCCGCCAGGCAAACGAGACAACGGGGCCGCAGTCGAAGCAGGCGTCGGGCTGGGCGTGGAAGCGGCGGTCGAGCGGGTCGGCGTACTCGGCGGCGCAGCGGCCGCACATCGCGAAGTCGCGCATCGACGTCTTCGCGCGGTCGTACGGGAGCCCCTCGATGATGGTGAAGCGCGGGCCGCAGTTCGTGCAGTTGATGAACGGGTAGCGGAAGCGCCGGTCGTTGGGGTTGAAGAGCTCGCGCAGGCAGTCGTCGCAGGTGGCGAGCTCGGGCGACACGAGCGTGGTCTGCTCTGCCGCGGCGGCGTCCGAGAAGCGGATCTCGAAGCGGTCGAAGTCCTCGAGCGGCACTTCCCTAAGCTCGATCTGCGTGACCTGCGCGGCGGCCGGCGCGTTGTCCGAAAGCTCCAGCACGAACTCGTCGAGCAGCTTGCCCTCGCCTTCGGCGTGGATGTGGACGCCGTCGGTCGCATTCAGAACCCAGCCGTTGATCAGGTACTTCTTCGCCATGCGATACACGAAGGGGCGGAACCCCACCCCTTGGACGATGCCCTGGACGTGTATGTCGAGCGCCTCTACCACAGCCGCGCTACTCGGCCTCTGCAGGCGCGGGCGCGGGGGTCACCACGGCGGTCACGCCCTCGACCTCATGCGCCTCGGCGCCCGCCGCAACTGCCGCAGCCGCCGCCGCAGCAGCCTCGGCCTCGGCAGCCGCGGCCTCCTCGGATTCGCGGTCCTCCGCAGCCGCGGCCTCCTCGGCCAGCGCGCGGTCGGTCATGATCTCGGTGATCGTCTCGTGCACCACCTGCGCGAGCATGCGCAGCGTCACGCCCGAGTTGTCGGGCAGGTGCAGGTGCACACAGCGGCGCCCGCGGTTCGCCAGCGTGATCAGGTCTCCCGACGCCTGCGCCTTCGCGAGCGCGCCGAGCGACTCGGCCTCGCGCGGCAGCGGGATGTCCTTGAGCTCGTCAGCCGACAGGATCAGGAACACGCCGCAGTTCGGGCCGCCCTTCTGCAGCTGGCCGGTGGAGTGCAGGTAGCGCGGGCCCACCTCCAGGCACGACACCACGCCGAACGCCTCGGCCACGCCGTGGCGGATGGCCTCGAGCGCCTCGCGGCGCCCCTCGCCCGTGAACGGCAGAAACGCGTTCAGCGCGAAGAAGTCGCCCGGCTGGACCGACGAGAGCAGCGCGTAGAGGCTCGAGCGCATGTCGTCGCAGCCCTCGAACATCGGCGCCTGGCGCACCTCGACGGTGCCCATGTGGATCTCGTCGGTGAAGTTCTCCTCGTAGTCGGGCGCGGGCTGGCCCTCGCGCAGGATGTCGAGCACCACGGCCTTCGCCGACGCCACGTCAGGCTGGTCGAACGGGCACACCTTCATGAGGTAGCCGCACATGGCGATGGCGTACTCCCACATGACGAAGTGCTCCGCGAGCTCCTCCACCGAGTCGATGCGGTAGTTCTGGCGCGGGATGGACGAGTCCACGTAGGCGAGGCTCATCTCGAAGTTGCGGCGCTCGTCCCACAGGTCGGTCTTGGTCTGGTACATGATGACGCTGCGGTCGCCCGGGTCCTCGGTCAGGAGCAGCGAGTCGATCTCGATGTTGGGCAGGATGCCCTGGCCCTCCTTGCCCACCGACTCGGCGACCAGCTGCTCGATCCACAGGCCGAGCACGCGCCCGCGCTTCGGCGTGAGGAACGAGAACTTGTTGCGCCCCGCATGGTAGTTGTCGTACAGAAACGCCGCCAGGTTGATGGCCGGGTTGTCGATGGCGTCCTCGCTGCAGCGCTGCTCGGCCTCCACGGCGTGCTCGATGAACGCGTCGAGGTCGATGCCCGCGAGCGCCGCAGGCAGAAGCCCGAACACGGAGAGCGCCGAGAAGCGCCCGCCCACGGTGGGCTCGCCGGAGAACACCGCGCGCCAGCCTTCCGCCTTCGCCTGCTTCTCCAGGTCAGAGCCCGGATCCGTGATGGCGACCAAGTTCTTCGCCACAGCCTCCTCGCCGATCTGCTTGGCGAAGCTCTCGCGCAGCGCGCACGAGAGGAGACGCGGCTCGATGGTGCCGCCGCTCTTCGACGAGATCACGACCAGCGTGGTGGCGGGGTTGCACGCCGAGAGCAGTTCGCGCATGCGCACCGGCGAGTCGGAGTCGAGCGTGCGGAACTTGACGCGGTTGGAGTCCTGCTTGTTGTACTTGGTGATGGTCATGGGAGCCTGCGTGGAGCCGCCCTGCCCGATGAGCACCACCGTGTCGTACCCGTCGGCGACCACCTCGTCCGCGAACGCCTGGATCTCCTTGATGTCGCACTGCGGATGGCTGGCCAGGTCGGCCCAGCCCATGAAGTTCTCGGCGCACTTCTGCGCCTCCTCGGAAAAGTCGTACAAGGTGGCGTCCTTCGCGAAGATGCGGCTCGCCACGCACTCCTTCACCAGCGTCTTCGCTGACGGGTAGAGCTTCTCCATTTCTCCGGAAATCATAGGTTCCTTCTTCTCGAGGCGCCCCTCTCCCCTGCTTTCCCGGCAAGAGGCGCAAAAAGACCAAATTATGGAATTGCGGACATTCTAGCAAAGTACCTGCACGCGGCCTATTTCAAGCCCTGCGTGTGGCGGTTCTGTGAAACGAGAGGCAGCCCGCAGGCTGCCTCTCGTCACTTGATGCCGCTTTCCTGGCTGTTCGCTACCGTCCTCGCGGCTTCGCGACCTTACAGCCCGAGGGCCTTCTTGAGGGCGCTCACGCGGCGGCGGGACACGGGGATCTTCTCCTCCACGCCGTTCAAGGTGAGCAGCAGCGTGCCGCCGGAGACCGACTCGATCTCCTCGACCAAAGACAGGTTCACCAGGTACCCGCGGTGCACGCGGAAGAACCCGTGGCCGTCCAGGCGCTTCTCCAGCTGGGCCAGGCTCACCGTGGAGAAGTAGCGGTCGGTGTCGGTCTGCAGGTACGCGTAGTCGTCGCGCGCCATGACGAAGCGGATCTTGTCGATGCCGATGAGGATCTTCTTGCCGCCCTTCTCAACCGGGATGCGCTCGGACTTCTGCGCCTGCATGTGCAGCGACACCTGCTCGCGCACGCGCGTGATGGCCTGCGCCAGGCGCTCGGTCTCGACGGGCTTCACCAGGTAGTCGATGGCGTTCACCTTGAACGCGTCAAGCGCGTGCTCGCTGTATGCCGTCACGAACACGACCGCCGGGGGGAACTTGAGGTGACGCAGCGCCTCGGCCAGCTGCAGGCCGGTTGCCTCGGGCATGTTCACGTCGAGGAACATGACGTCACAGGGGTATTCCTTCAGCTTCTCGATGGCCTCGCGAACGCTGGCCGCCTCGGCGACCACTTCGACCTGGCCGACTTCATCTAAGAGGAAGCGGAGCTCTGAGCGCGCAGGGGCCTCGTCGTCAACGATGATTGCCTTGAGCACGTTTGCCTCCAAACACGGTACGGGAACGTAAAACTTCTTTCGTATTATAGAGCAGAACAACGCCTTTCGCCGAAAAAGCATGGCGATTTGTGTAGTTATTATGATGCTCAGCCAACGAACGCGGATGCCGCTCGCGGAGAGAATGCGCCCGCTCGCTTCCGAATGCCCGCCGTTCGCCGCGCCCGCCTGCGTGGGGCGGATGCGGCGGGGCTGGGCGGGCGCGCCGGGAGGCAGGTGCGGGCGCGGGCACGCCGGGGAGCATGCTCGCCTGCGCCCGGCGCGCCTGGCGCACTTGCCACGCGCTTGCGCCGCGCCCGCGCGCTTCGCGCTAGCCGAGGTCGAGCTGCTGCAGGTCGAACAGCGCCAGCGCGTAGATCTTGAACGCGGTCTGCAGCTGCGCGACGCTCACGGTCTCGTCGGGGCCGTGTATGCCGCCGGCCCACGCGGGCATCTCGAGCCACGGCATCTCGGGGCCGAAGCTCGCGCCGCGCGTGAACTCGCGCGCGTACGTGCCGCCGCCGATGGTGAACGCCTCGCGCGACTCGCCGGTCACGTCGTTGTACGCGGCGAGCAGCGCCTGGATCTCGGGCGTGTCGGGCTCCACGAGGAACGGCTCCATGAGCAGGGTCCGCTCGAACGTGGCGCCGATGGGGTCGGTGAGCGCCGTCAGCGCCGCCGTGATCTCCTCGGGCGTGATCGACGTGGGGAAGCGGGAGTCCATCGTCTGCACGAGGCGCCCGTCGGAGAGCGCGATGGTGCCGCCGATCACCGTGAGCGGGCCGAAGTAGTCGTCGGACGTCGCGATGCCTACGCCCGAGCCGTCGGTGGCGCCAAGAAGGCGCTGGTCGAAGGCGAGGAAGGCACGCTCGGCCTCGTTGCACAGCGCGTTTTCCAGCAGGTAGTCCACGATGAGCGCGATCGCGTTCACGCCGGTCTCGGGCATGGCTGCGTGCGCGCTCTTGCCCGCGGCCTCGATGCGCGCGAGGCCCGGGCCCGCCGACGTCACGGTCAGGCGCTCGGCGGCGGGCAGGCTCGCCGCGTCCGCCCTCACCACCGCATGCGCCTGCCCCGGCACCGCGTTGGTGGCCGCCCCGCCCTCGAACTCCACGATGACGCCGTCGCCGAGCGGCGCGCTCGTGATGCGCGCGTCGAAGCCGCCCTTCTCGCCGTAGCACACGGGGAACTCCGCGTCAGGCGTGAACAGGAACGTCGGGTCGGCGTAGCGCGCGCGGTAGTAGGGGACGTCGCCCATGCCCGACTCCTCGTTCGCGCCGAAGAGGAAGCGCACCATGTGGCGCAGCGGCAGGCCGAGGCCCGCGAGGAAGCGCATGGCGTGCAGCGCCACCACCGAGGGGCCCTTGTCGTCGAGCACGCCGCGCCCCACGAGGCAGCCGTCCTTGACCGTGACGTCGTAGGGCTCGAAGCTCCAGCCCGGGCCCGCCGGCACCACGTCCATGTGCCCGATGATGCCGATCTGCGTGCCGGCCGTGCCCCCGAGATCGGCGAACCCCATGTAGCCGTCGACGTCGCCCGTCGCGAACCCCATGCCCGCGGCGATGCCGAGCACCGCGTCGAGCGCGGCGCGCGGCCCCGGGCCGAAGGGCGCGCCGGGAGCTGCCGCGCCAAGGTCCTCGAAGCTCGGGATGCGCACCAGCGTGGTGATGTCCTCGAGCATGGCGGGCCAGTTCTCTTCCACGTACTTCTCTGCGGCGGTCATGACGTCGTTGCGTTCCATGGCTTTCCTTTCGTCGGAGTGTTGCGGCAGGATGGTGCAGCGGGATGGTGCGTCGGGAGCGTTGCGGTAAAGCGTCAGCGGAGCATTGGCAGAGCATCGGGGGGCGTTGCGGCGGTGCGTCGCGTCAAGCGCTGCGGCCGAATGCCCGTCAGGGCATCGCGGTGGAGCGTCGGCGGCGAGGCGTTGCGGCAGGCACGGCACGAGCGCCGCGCCACGAGCGCTGCGTTGCAAGCGCTGCGCCACAAGCGCCGCGTCACAGGAGCCCGCGTTGCAAGCGCTGCGCCGTGAGCGCCGCGTTATAAGCGCTGCCCTCCATTATGGCGGCTCGGCGCCGGAAAAGCACGGAAACTTATCAAAGTAAACGCAACGCCCGTGAACGTTGCGTGTTTCCCGAGGTAGGCGCAACACTTTGGTGCTGATTGCGTGGCTGGTCCTAGGCAGAGGCCATGTCAGGGGGCCGTTTAGGAGCGTTGCGGTTTGTCTGAGGGCATGCTGACGCAAGCCCTCCCGTGAGGGCTTCAAGACTAAGCGCAACGCATCGCCTTGCTCTTTTGGCGCTACCTCAGACGGGTCAGTGGCGGCTCCCCTCGCTTGGCGCGCTCTATGTCGAGGATCTCGGGCTTGAGCATCAGCTCATCGCGGTTGACCCCATAGATGCCGAAGGCATCGAGCAGGGCGTTTGCATCGTCGTCGCCGTAGACGAAGCGCAGCATCTGTATGGGCGACTTGCCGCCGAGGGAGGCGCGCGGGTTGGAGTTGACATGGCTCATGAGGACCACCATGTCAGCGCAGGCAAGCTCGTCGAAGATGAACATGCCCTTCTCCAGGATCTGGCGGATCTCGGTGTGGTCAATCCCTATATTTAGGACCTGTTTTCGGGCATGCTGCGCCATGCTCTCGTCTCATGAGAGCATGCTCCTGGTGTATATTGTTCGCGTCGAAGGCTAGATCGAGTACATCTCGCCGTTCTTCACC
>NZ_JAAVTO010000013.1 GCF_013185065.1 Adlercreutzia sp. ZJ473
AAGCCCGGCGCCGCCGGACCCGGCCGCGCCGGCGCGCCGGCCGACGGCATGTCGCCCGAGGAATTCGCCCAGATGTGCCGCACCATCGAGGAGTCGGTCTCCCAGGTGGCCAAGCTCGCCGTGGCGGGGCTCGGCAAGGCCGGCAGCGCCATGGGACAGGCGGCTGACGCCTGCCAGCAGGCGTACCGGGAGGCCGCGCGGAAGAGCGCGTGGCCCGCGCCGCCGGACGTCGCGCCCGCTCGGAAGGAGCGCGCGGGGGCCGCCCTCGCGAAGGCGCGCTTCCGCTCCACCGCGGGGCTCACGGCGTCGGGCGCCGTCATGGCCGCCGTCGGCGGCACGCTCGCCTTCTCGTTCCTCGCGTCGGCCGTCATCGCGCTGGTGGCGCCGCTGGCAGGCGCCGGCGTGGCCGTCGCGGCCTTCGCCGCCGCCTTCGCCGCGCTCTCCGGCTGGCTGCTCGCCGCAGGCGTGGGGCGCCTGCGCCTCGCGAGCCGCGCGAAGTCGTTCCAGCGCGTCTTCGGCTCGCGCGAGGTGTGCGACGTCTCCGAGCTCGCCCGGCAGCTCGGCGTGAGCGACGCCCGCGCGCTCGCCACGGCGCGCCGCATGCTGAAGCGCGGCCTGCTTCCCCAGGGGCACCTCGACGACGAGGGCACCTGCCTCATGGTGACCGACGACGCCTACCGCCTCTACCGCCAGGTGCAGCGCACCCGCGCCCAGCAGCTCGCCGAGGAGCGCGCGGCGCGTGAGCGCTCGCGCCTCGAGGCCGAGGCCGCGCGCGCGAGGGGAGAGCTGCCGGCCGAGGCGCGGGCGTTCATCAGCCAGGGAGGCGGCTTCCTGAGCCAGATGCGCGAGCTCGACGCGCGCATCGACGACGCCGAGGTGAGCGCGAAGATCGCCGCCCTCGCCGAGGTGATCGAGCGCATCTTGGCGCGCGTGGCGGACGAGCCGTCGGTGATGGGCGGCCTCGAGCGCCTGAACAGCTACTACCTGCCCACCACGGTGAAGCTCCTGGAAGCCTACGACAACCTCGAGGACCAGCCCTCCCAGCTCGGCAACGTCGCCAGCTCGCGCCAGGAGATCGAGCGCGCCCTCGGCGCTCTGCACGGCGCCTTCGAGAAGCTCCTCGACGAGACGTTCCAAGACCTCACCCTCGACGTGTCCTCCGACGTCAGCGTGCTGCACGCCGTGCTCGCGCAGGAGGGCCTGACCGAGGGCCCCTTCAAGAAGTGAGGCGGGCGGGCGGCGAGGCTCACCCTGCGCCGCCCGCCCAGCTTGCCGCAGGCGCCGGGCCGCATCGCGCGCCCGGGCCATCCGCCCGAGAGAAAGGAAACCACCCATGTCCGACGACCTCGCCTTCGACGGCGTCCCCTCCCCGAAGCTCACGCTCGAGCCGCTCGCCGACCAAGGGCCCGCGCAGGTGCTCGAGGCCACCCTCGTCAGCGCCTCCGCCCCCGCCGCCCCCGCGCTCGACGACGTGCTCACCGACGAGGAGCGCGCGCAGGTGGAGGCGTTCTCCCGCCAGATCGACGTCGCCAACTCCCAGCAGGTGCTCCAGTACGGCGCCGGCGCGCAGAAGAAGATGGCGGACTTCTCCGAGATGGCGCTCGAGAAGGTGCGCACGCAGGACCTCGGCGAGGTGGGGGACCTCATCACGGGCGTGGTCACCGAGCTCAAGGGCTTCGACGTCGAGGAGGAGAAGGGGCTGTTCGGCCTCTTCAAGCGCCAGACGAACAAGCTCGCCGCCATGAAGGCGCGCTATGACAAGACCGAGGCGAACATCGACAAGATCACGCACGCGCTCGAAGGCCACCAGATGACGCTCATGAAGGACGCCGCCACCCTCGACAAGCTCTACGAGCTGAACCTGACGTACTTCAAGGAGCTCACCATGTACCTGATCGCGGGGCGCCGCCGCCTGGAGGAGGTGCGCGCCGGGCAGCTCGCCGAGCTGGTGGCGCGTGCGCGCCAGACCGGCCGCACCGAGGACGCCGAGGCGGCGCAGAAGCTCGAGGCGTCGTGCAACCGCTTCGAGAAGAAGCTCTCCGACCTCGACCTCACGCGCACCATCGCCCTGCAGACCGCCCCGCAGATCCGCCTGGTGCAGAACAACGAGATGCTCATGATCGAGAAGATCCAGACGACGCTCGTGAACGCGATCCCTTTGTGGAAGGGGCAGATGGTGCTCGCGCTCGGCCTCGCCAACAACGAGGCGGCCCTGCGCGCGCACGAGGCGGTGACCGACATGACCAACGAGCTTCTGCGGAAGAACGCCGAGAAGCTCAAGACCTCCACGGTGGAGGTCGCGCAGGCGAGCGAGCGCGGCATCGTGGACATCGAGACGCTGCGCGTCACCAACGAGCGCCTCATCGAGACGTTCGACGAGGTCATGCGCATCCAGGAGGAGGGCCGCGCCAAGCGCGCCGAGGCGGAAGGCGAGATGCGCAAGATGGAGGCCGAGCTGCGCGACAAGCTGCTGCAGCTGAGGTAGCCGCGCGGCACGGGGCGGCGGCTGGCGGCTGCGGAGGCGACGGGCTACGTGCCCGCGATCCCCGCAGCCCTGCGCCGCGCCGCGCGTCGCAGGTGCCCCGCGCCCGCCGTCAGATCGCGAACGTCATCCCGTCGAGGGCCGCTTCCGCGCGGCCCTCGTACTGCTCGAGCCACCTCGACAGCTCGGCGTAGGTGATGGGCTCGTCGTAGTGCATGCACATATGCGTGAGGTAGATCTTCTTCGCGCCGAGCGCAAGCCCCTCCTCGACGCACTCCTGGACGGAGTGGTGGTCGTCAGGGCTCCAGTTGCGCTTCCAGAACGTGGCGTCCATCGCGAGCACGTCGCAGCCGCGCACGCGCTCGGCCGTCTTCTCGGGCAGGCGCGCGGTGTCGGACGCGTAGAACACCCGCGTGCCGGGGGTGCCCGCGGCCTCGTCGCCCGGCGTCTCGATGAGGTAGCCGTAGGTCCCCGGCGCGTGCGTCACGGGGCAGGCGGTGTAGCGCACCCCGTCGAACTCGTGGACGTCGAAGGGCTCCATCGCGTGCAGGTCCATGCAGTAGGTCATGTAGTGGAACTCGCCCGCGATCCCCGAGAGCGCCGTCGCGGAGCCGAAGACGGGCATCGTGCGCTTCTGGATGAGCTGCACGAGGTACTCGTACTCGCCGAGGCCGCCGATGTGGTCGAAGTGCGCGTGCGTGAACAGGATCTCGTCGACGCGGCGCACGTCCTCGCGCAGAAGCTGGTGACGCGCGTCGGGCGGCGTGTCGATCACGAGCGTGGGGACGCGCCCCGCCTCGTCGGCCTGCCCGCGTACCATGACGCCGCAGTCGCCGCGACGCAGCGCGGGGTTCGCGCGCGCCTCCTCGCAGGCGGGGCAGTCGCAGAAGAACGAGGGCACGCCGCAGCCGGCGGCGGTGCCCATGAAGGTGAAGGTGTGCTGGGGCATGCGATTCCTCCTCGGGGCGGGGCAGTTGGTGCGCGGGCGGGCCGATGGCGCTCGCCCGCCTCGATTATAGCCGCCTGAGCTCCACTTGTCGGAAAAGAATAAAGGGTGGTGGCAACTACTGAACGCAATCGGTATAATCCCGTACTTGGTTAGGTGCGTCTCGTGCCGTGACGTTGGGAGAGAGCGTCTGAGCAGGGGATAAGCCTGATCGCCGCGCTCGTGAGCCCCAGCGGCGGGCGTCGCGGCTCGTACCTCGGGGTGTAGGCCGTCCGGCCTTTTCCATCCTGCGGGTTCGATGCCTCGGCCCCTCCTCTCGGCTACACTGTTGCGGCAATTTGCGGACATGAGGGCGCGCTCGCGCTCGCGGTGCGCTCATTCATTGGTGATGCAAGTAAGAGACGAGAAGAAGAGGGGAAGGTAGATGGAAATTTCCAAGACGTCGACGGGCCTCAAGGACATCCTGTGTCCTGACACCGAGTCGACTGAGGTTGACATCCACGCCGACGGCGTTGAGATGATCAAGTCACTCTGCTACTTCTGCCATGCCAACTGCGGCGTTCTTGCCTACGTCAAGGACGGCGACGTGATTAAGATCGAGGGCGATCCTAATTACTCGAGCCAGGGCGGCCTGTGCTGCCGCGGCACCAGCGCGCTTCTGCATGTGAACCACCCGGCTCGCATCAACCACGCGCTCAAGCGCGTCGGCGAGAAGGGCGAGGGCAAGTGGGAGCAGATCGACTACGATCAGGCCATCCAGGAGGTTGCCGACCGACTCAACCAGATCAAGGCCGAGAGCGGCGCCGAGGCCGTGGCCTCCGCCGGCGGCACCACGCGTACCGACGACTGGGCGCGCCGCCGCTTCCTGAACCAGTTCGGCACGCCGAACGGCTTCCACAACGCGCTCCTGTGCTGGATCCCCACGTTCATGGCTGAGACCTGCGTGGCCGGCTGGTCGCCGTTCGAGACCGACCTGGGCGGCGCGAAGTCGCTGATCCTGTGGGGCATGAACCCGGGCGCTTCCACCCTGGGCGGCATGCACGGCTACACTGACCTGCAGAAGGCGGGCCTGAAGATCATCATGGTCGACCCGCGCTACTCCGAGACGGCCTCGAAGGCCGACCTCTGGCTGCCGCTGCGCCCCGGCTCCGACGCCGCGCTGGCGCTCGCCATGCTTCACACCATCGTGTACGGCGGCATGGCCGACTACGACTTCATCGGCAAGTGGTGCGACGGCTTCGATGACCTCATGGACCACCTGGCGCAGTACTCGCCCGAGTGGGCTGCGCCCATCACGTGGCTCGAGCCCGAGCAGATCCGCCAGGCTGCCATGATGTACGCCACCAACAAGCCCGGCTGCATCCAGTGGGGCTGCACGTGGGACCAGATCGGCCGCGCGTCGACCACCGGCTCCCATGCGATCGCGCTTTTGCGCGCCGTCACCGGCAACCTCGACGTCCCCGGCGGCGACGGCATGCCCGGCCCGGCCCTGAACTTCCTCACCGACGAGGAGCTCGAGCTCAACGAGTGCCTGCCCGAGGAGCAGAAGGCCAAGCAGATCAGCCGCTACAAGCTGACCTCCTGGCCCGGCTACCAGATCATCTCCGACACCGCGCGCCGCACGTGGGGCAAGACGCTGCCCACCGAGTGGTTCTGCGAGGCCCACGGCCCGAGCGTGTTCAAGGCCATCCTCACGGGCGACCCGTACCAGGTGCGCGCCCTCATCTGCAACGCCACCAACCCGGTGAACTCCTACGGCGACGCGAAGATGACGCTGGCCGCCCTCAAGGCCTGCGAGTTCCTCGTGGTCGTCGACTACTGGATGACCCCGACGGCGCTGTTCGCCGACTACGTCTTCCCGGCCGCCGGCGCGCTCGAGCGTCCGACCATCGTCACCCACTACGGCGCCACCGACTCCCTCATGGGCGGCCGCCGCGCCATCCAGCCGAAGTTCGATCGCCACACCGACATGGTGTTCTGGCGCAAGCTCGGCCTGGCCTGCGGCCAGGACCCGGCGAACTGGCCGTGGGAGACCGAGGAGGAGGCCTACTACGAGGTGCTCAAGGGCATCGGCCTGCCGGTCTCCAACTACAACGAGTTCGTGGACAACGTGCGCATGTACTACCCGCCGCTGCACCAGAGCAAGTTCGAGAAGAACGGCGGCTTCTGGACGCCGTCCGGCAAGGTTGAGCTGAACTCCACCATCATGCGCCAGCTCGGCTTCCCGGGCATGCCCACCTACATCGGCACCATCGAGAACCCGATCGACACGCCCGAGCTGCTCGACGAGTACCCGATCGTGCTCACCACCGGCGGCGGCTTCATGCCGTACCACCACTCCGAGCACTTCCAGATGCAGGGCATCCGCTACCTGTATCCCGACCCGTACTTCTCGATCAACCCCGAGCTCGCCGAGAAGCTCGACATCGAGTACGGCGACTGGTGCTGGATCGAGACGCGCCGCGGCCGCATCAAGATGCGCGCGAACGTGGAGCCCGAGGTGGATCCGCGCGTGGTGTTCGCGCCGCGCGGCTGGTGGTTCCCCGAGCGCGACGGCTCGGCCGACCTCGACAACCCGTTCGGCTGCCTCGAGTCCAACGTCAACACGCTGACCTCGGTCGACGAGGAGCACTGCGACCCGATGGGCGGCTCGTGGGCCAACCGCGGCCTGCTGTGCAAGGTGTACAAGTGCACCGAGCTCGACCATGAGTTCAAGCCCGAGGACGCCCAGTTCTCCATCCCGGGCAGCGTCGCCGAGCCGGGCATCCACGAGATGCCGAGCTCCCGCCCGCTGGCTCGCGAGGAGATCCCGTTCGAGATGCCCCAGTACGAGGGCGGCGAGGTTCCCGAGGGCTACGACTGGGTGTGGCAGAACAACACCCTGTACCAGAAGGGCACGAACTACAAGCTCGACGCCTCCGGCTGGCTCATCAACCCGCGCAACAAGGCGTACTACGACGCGTACACCGGCTGGCGCTACGACGCCGGCGAGGAGTGCCTCGTGGACGACGAGACGGGCAAGCGCTACACCATGGACCGCGAGGAGATCAAGTACATGGGCGCCTACCGCCTCTACCCCGGCGCCGAGGCCCCGTACGCAGTTCCCGAGCAGCTGGTGTGGAAGGAAGAGGGCTACGCCACGCTTCCCGGCCGCGACGAGCTGATCTACGACAGCAACTCCGGCTGGCTCGTGGACCCCGCGACCAACGTCTACTACGACGCCTACTATGGCTGGGCGTACGATCCCACGGCGAACTGCCTGATCGACATGGCGACTGGCAAACGCTACACCATGGAATACCAAGAGATGGCAGAATAGGAGGAGCTGAACATGACACGTTACGTAATGGTCATCGACCAGCGCCGTTGCATCGGCTGCCATTCCTGCACGGTTGCCTGCCGTACTTGGAATAAGCTGCCGCTCGACATCATCTACAACCCGGTCGTCACCGAGGGCGCGCAGGGCACGTGGCCGCACGTCCACAAGAGCTGGACGCCGCTTCTGTGCATGCACTGCGAGAACCCCGAGTGCGTTCCCTGCTGCCCGTCGGGCGCGAGCCAGCAGGACCCGGACGGCACCGTGTGGGTCGACCCCAAGAAGTGCCTGTCCTGCAAGGTGTGCGTGAACGCCTGCCCCTACGGCATGCGCGACGCGTCCCACCTCGAGTCCCGCCTGCACCGCTTCGTGCGCAAGTGCACCTTCTGCCGCGACAAGCGCCAGCTCGACCCGGACGCCCAGCCGTACTGCGTGCTCACCTGCCATCAGAAGGCGCGCGTGTTCGGCGATCTGGACGACCCCGAGAGCGAGGTCTCGAAGCTCATCGGCTCTGTGAAGACCGAGCGCCTCTTCGAGGAGTTCGGCACCGAGCCTCAGATCTACTACATTCCTGAGTTGGGAGGCAAGGCATAATGAAGCATCATTACTGGGAACCGCCTATCGCCCTGTACCTTTTCCTGGGCGGTCTGGCTGGCGGCATTCTGTTCCTGTCCGCCGTCTTCAACACCTTCGTAGTGCCGGGCTTCGCCGAGGTCTTCGCGATGCCCGTGCTCGTCTCGCTCGTGTGCATCGCCATCGGCTGCGTGTTCCTCGTCATCGACCTGGGCCAGCCCGGCGTGTTCTGGCGCGTGTGGACCACGGCGACCTCCATCATCAAGTGGGGCGCGACCTTCCTGGTCATCGCCGCGGTGTTCGCGCTGCTGTTCTTCCTGGCCTACCTGGGCGACGCCTGGCCGATCTTCGCGGGCCTGTCCGACCTGCTCAAGCCGGCTGCCGGCTTCTTCCTGGGCGTGGCGGGCTTCTTCGGCCTGTGCATCATGATGTACACCGGCATCATGCTCTCCACCCTGAAGGCGCATGCGTTCTGGGCGACCCCGGCCCTGCCGGTGCTGTTCACCGTGTCCGCCATCTCGACGGGCTGCGCGGCTGTCGTGCTGTCCATCGGCGGCTGGCCGGCTGAGGTGACGCTCGGCACGCTCATCGTGTCCGAGGTCGTGCTCGAGATCCTGCACGTGGTCGACATCATCCTGGTCATCACCGAGTTCATCATCCTGATGACCATGGTGCTCTCCTTCCTGGGCGCTGGCAACGTCACCGCCAAGAAGGCTGCGAAGCGCTGGGTGTGCGGCTCCTACGCGCCGCTGTTCTGGATCGGCATGGTGCTCGTGGGCCTGGTCATCCCGTTCGCCCTGTACGTGGGCGGCTCGGGTGCCGCGTCCCAGCTCGTCGCCCCCATCCTCGTGCTCATCGGCGGCTGCCTGCTGCGCTTCCTCGTGGTCAACACCGACGATCGCGCCCCCATCCCGGGCGAGATCCGCTACTACGAGCGCGTGGCGAAGCCCGACGCCGAGTTCGTGCACAAGTGGACCTACGGCGAGAACATCTTCTAAGCTTCAGCTAGGGAAGACTCGCAGGTCTTATTGATCTAAGCTGGTGGGGTTCGGCAGGTTTTCTGCCGGGCCCCACCTGTTGCGTTCCCGAGAGGCGCGCGGCGGCCGCCGGGCAGGCGGCGGCTGACGTCGCGGCGCGCTTCCCGGGAAGGCAACGAAGGGGAGGCTTCATGGAGGACTACACGTTTGCGGACGCGTTGACGGGCAACGCGGTCACGTTCGACTACCAGACGGGCGAGGCGCGCCTGGCGCGTCGCGCGGAGGGCGAGGCGCTGCCCGCGTGCGAGACGCTCTTCTTCCCGGGCTGCTCGTTCATCAACTACGCGATGCCGCTCGTGGCGGCGGTGTACGACACACTCAAGGCAGGCGGCGCGGTCGACGGCATCTCGCTTCTGTGCTGCGGCAAGATCCTGTCGTATGAGCCCGACGGCGGCGAGGTGCGCGCGGGCTTCGAGGCCCAGCTGCGCGACCACCTCGCGGGAAGCGGCATCACGCGCATCGTGGCGGCGTGCCCGAACTGCGTGACCGCGCTGCGCCAGGCGCTTGAGGGCGACGCGCGCGTGGAGGGGATCGAGGTCGTGGCCCTGCCGCAGGTGCTGGCCGACCTGGGCTACCGCATCGACCGCGACACCGTGGCCGAGCAGGTGAAGGGCGACGCGTCCGCGCCCGTGCTTCTGTGCACGCACGACTCGTGCCCCGACCGCGCCACCGGCGAGTTCGCGGACGGCCTCCGCGCGCTTCTGCCCGAGGGGCTCTACGCCGAGCCCGAGCACGCGCGCTCCCGCTCGCTGTGCTGCGGCTCGCTCCCGCGCGCGGCGGGCAAGCTCGAGGCGGCCGACAAGTGCGCGCGCCGAAACGGCGAGGAGGCGCTCGCGGTGGGCGCCGACGCCATCGTCACGGCGTGCATGAGCTGCACCTTCCAGCTGAACATGGCGCAGAGCTCCGTGCAGGTGGTGCACTTCCTCGAGCTGCTCTACGCGTGGCGCGTCAACTGGGCGACCGTGGGCGCGTGGATGAAGCTGCGCTTCCTGTTCGACGACACCATGGGCGTGGCCGAGGACGAGGGAAGCGGCCGCGCGTTCAAGGGCCTGGGGAGGTAGCGCCATGACGCAGGAACGCAAGAGGACCAACTGCCACTTCTGCGGCTACTGCTGCGCCTTCGTCGCGACGGTCGACGAGGGCGGGCGCGTGGTCGACCTCGAGCCCGACCCCACGCGCTACCCGTACGACCCGCAGGTCCTGGCGGGGTGCCGCCGCTGGCGCATGAACCTCGACGTGCTCGACGGGGCCGACCGCGTGAACTACCCGCTGCGCCGGGTGGGGGAGCGCGGCGCGAACCAGTGGGAGCGCGTGAGCTGGGACGAGGCGATCGCCGACATCGCGGCGCGCCTGAAGGCGCTCGCCGCCGAGCACGGCCCGGGCACGCTCGCGTCCATGATCGGCGGGCCGCACACGTCGTTCTGGCCGCTGCACCGCTTCATGACGCTGTTCGGCTCGCCGAACAACATGGGGATCGGGCAGATCTGCTGGAACCCGCGCATCTGGATGGACGTGCTCACCTTCGGCTGGACGGTGGAGGCCGACATCCGGCCCGAGACGGGCTGCGTGCTCATCTGGGGCACGAATCCGGCCGAGTCCGACAACTCGCTGTTCTGGCGCAGCCTCCTCCACATCGGCAAGTCCGAGGACACCGCCCTCGTGGTCATCGACCCGCGCTTCACGCGCACGGCGCGTGCGGCCGACCTGTGGCTCGCCCCGCGCCCCGGCACCGACTGCGTGCTCGCGCTCGCCCTGCTGAACGTCATCATCGCCGAGGACCTGGTGGACCGCGCGTTCGTGGACGCGTGGTGCTACGGCTTCGACGAGCTGGCCGCGCACGTGGCGCGCTTCACGCCCGAGTACGCGGAGGGCGTCTGCGACGTGCCGGCTGCCGACATCGCGCGCGCGGCGCGCCTGTTCGCGGGCCCGCGCGGCGAGGGGGCCTACCCCTCGGCGCTCGTGTCGGGACGCGGCATCGACCAGGTGGGGCGCTCGGTGGCGCCGACGCACCGCGCCATCTGCTGCCTGCGCGCCATCACGGGCAACGTGGATCGGCCCGGCGCGTGCGTGCTCGCCGAGGGGAGCGACTTCATCCCCGAGGTCGACCTCGAGCTCACGCTCGAGCACGCAGGCGAGCTCTCCGCGCGCTGCCTGAACACGCCGCACACGCCCCTGCAGTGCTACGAGGGCTACGCGCACGTCGCCGCGCTCACCGAGCGCCTCGGGCGCAAGCTCCCAGCGCGCTACCTCACCTCGGCCCACCCCGACCTGGTTCTCGCGGCCATGGAGACCGGCGAGCCCTACCCGGTGCGCGCGCTCGTGGTGGAGGCCACGAACCCCCTGCTCACCTACGCCGACACGCACCGCGTGTTCGACGCGCTCATGGGGCTCGACCTCATCGTGGTGCTCGACTACTACCTGACCTCCACGGCCTCCATCGCCGACTACGTGCTGCCGGCGGCGGGCGCGATCGAGCGCTCGCTCTTCCAGGCGCACGGCGGCGTGGCCAACATGGCCTACGGCGGCCCGAAGGCGACGGACCCGTACTACGAGCGCAAGAGCGACTACGAGATCTTCCGCCTGCTCGGGTGCGCGCTCGGGCAGGAGGAGTCCTGGCCTGACGAGACGTTCGAGGACGCCATCGCGCGCACGCTCGCGCCGACGGGCATGGACTGGGACACGTACTGCCTGCTGGGCCTGTGCTCCGTGCCGCCCGCCTACGAGAAGCACCTCATCCCCGGCGCCGACGGCGCCCCGCAGGGCTTCGCCACCACGACGGGCAAGATCGAGCTCGCGAGCGTCGCGCTCGAGGAGCTCGGCGGGCCGCGCCTGCCCGAGCCGGGCGAGCCGCGCCGCCTGTGCAGCCCCGAGTTCGTCGCCGCGCGCGAGGCGCAGGGCTGGGCGCACCTGACGCTCACCACCGGCGCGCGCAAGCAGCCCTACAACGCCTCCATGTACTTCAACAACCGCGCCTTCCGCGAGAAGGCGCCCTACCCGGTGGTGGAGATGAGCGAGGCCACGGCGCGCGAGCTCGGGATCGAGAAGGGTGATTGCGTGGTCGTGGCGACGGATCAGGGCGAGGCGCGCTTCATGGCTGATACAATACGTATGCGCGATGGTCTGCTAAATGCGGACTACGGATGGTGGCATCCCGAGTGGACGCCGGGCGCGCCCGCGTTCGGCGGCATGTGGGAGTCCAACATCAACTGCCTGACCTCGTGCTCGCTCGACCAGGGCGAGCCCATGATCGGCACGTGGTCCTACAACGCGATCGACTGCATGATAAGGAAGGACGACGCGCCCTTGAGCTGGCAGCCCGGCTTCACGCCGGAGGATGCCGCATGCGGGGCTCGGCGTCGTGAGGATTAAGGAGCATTGCAAGTGGCAGAGAAAAAGCAAGCGCTGCTGGTGTTCAGCAAGCCGCCCATCCCGGGCATGGTGAAGACGCGCCTGACCGTGAAGCACGGCGGCTTTCTGACTGACGAGCAGGCCGCCGAGTTCTTCAGGCGCAGCCTGTACGACGTGTGCGAGGCGTCCATGCACGCGCTCATCGAGCTGCAGCGCGCCAACGACGCGCTCGTGGAGGCCGACCCCACCGCCGACAAGATCACCTACGACTTCTTCGTGTCCACCACGCCGGCCAAGAACGTCGAGCTCATGAAGGAGACGTTCGACGCCATCGGCCCGTGGCCCATGGAGATCCACTACCTGACCGACGCGGGCGCCACGTTCGACGACCACTTCGACGACGCGTTCAAGCAGATCTTCGACTTGGGCTACGAGCACATCGTGTCCGTGGGCGGCGACATCCCCACCATGCCGAAGTCGCACATCACGCAGGCGTTCCAGTGGCTCGACTACTTCCAGTCGCTCGGCACGCCGGGCTTCGTGCAGGCGCCCTGCCAGGAGTGCGGCACGTCGCTCGTGGGCTTCAGCTACAACACGCCCATCAACCACCAGGGCGTGTACTACAACCTCGACGGCAAGCCGGCGCTCGACGCCTACATGGAGAAGACCGAGGCGGCGAACATCCCCACGGCGTACTTCTCGCCCGTGGCCGACATCGACGAGAAGACCGACCTCGCGCACGCCATCTCGTGCATGAACGCCATCAAGCAGGCGGCGAAGTACCAGAACGAGCTCTTCGTGCCGCAGCGCGTGCTCGACTGGGTGAACATCATGGGCATCCGCGTGTCCACGCCGCCCAACGACGAGCACGACCCGCGCCAGTACATCGACGAATAGCTCCGCTTGCCCTGACGGGACGAGCGGAACGGCTCGACGCCGCGGCTTCGTGCGCCAGCCTGCGGCGGGTGCTTTGTTGAGAGGACAAGGAACAGCAAGTTGAAACTACTGCATAGAACAGGGGCCCTGTGCCCGACGTGCCTGAAGGAGCTGCCGGCCGAGGTGTACGCCGACGAGGCGGGCGTGGTGTGGATGAGCCGCACCTGCCCCGAGCACGGGCGGCTCGACACGCGCATGTGGCCTGACGCCGCGCACTACGAGTGGCTGCGCTCCGAGGCGTTCCCCAAGACCAAGCCGGCGAACGCCGAGCCCGTCAAGGGGCCGTGCCCGTTCGGCTGCGGCACGTGCGCGCGCCACGAGCGCCGCGGCACGCTGCTCGAGATCGAGGTCACGCGCAACTGCAACCTGCGCTGCCCCGTGTGCTTCGCGAGCGCCGAGGGCGGGGAGGACGACCCCACGCTCGAGGAGATCGCGGCGATGTACGACGTCATCGCGCGCGCGGTGGGGACCGACGGCGCCGTGCAGATCACGGGCGGCGAGCCCACGTGCCGCAAGGATCTGGTCGACATCATCTACGAGGGGCGGCAAAAGGGCTTCTGGGGCATCGAGGTCAACACGAACGGCCTGGTCATCGCCAACCGCGAAGGGTATCTGGAAGACCTCGTGGGCGCGGGCCTCACGGGCGTGTACCTGTCGTTCGACGGCCTGACCGGCGACGTGTACGAGGCCACGTGCGGGCGCGACATCCTCGACGTGAAGCTGCGCGCCATCGAGCGCTGCCGCGAGGTGGGCATCCAGGTGGTGCTCTCCGTGGCGGTGGTCGCGGGCGTGAACGACGGCCAGCTCGGCGACCTTCTGCGCTTCGCGCTGGAGAACTCCGACGTGGTCGCGGGCCTGGCCCTGCAGCCGGCGTTCACCTCGGGCCGCTTCGACGCCGAGCGCGCCATGCCCATGAGCGCGGGCGACGTGATCTTCTCGCTGGCCGAGCAGTCCGACGGGCTGCTCGAGGTGCGCGACATCTGGCCCCTGGGCTGCTCGAGCCCGCTGTGCGACACCGGCGTCTTTCTGGTGAAGAGCGACGACGCGGAGCATGAGAGCGGCTTCTACCCGGCCACGCGCCGCATGACCATGGAGGAGTACGCGGAGGGCTACAGCCCCGACTCCCCGCAGGGCTCGGTGTTCCTGGACATCCTGTACAAGAAGGGCGTCGAGGTGAAGACGGGCCTGTCGATCATCATCATGAACTACATGGACGCGGTGTCGATGGACACCCAGCGTCTGCGCGAGTGCTCGATGATGGTGACGGTGCCCGACGGCCGCGCCATCCCGTTCTGCTCCTACCACCTGACGAACGCCGCCGGCAAGCGCGTGTACCCGCCCTGGTGCAAGGAGGAGCTGCGCGGGGTGGGGGACCGGCACTAGCGGGCCGCCGCGAGCGCGGGCGTGAGCGCAGGCGTGGGCGCACGCGCGGGCGCGCCCGGGGGGCGCGGACGAGCGCGGCACCCGGACCCCAAGGCGCCGCCGGGGCGAGGAGGCTTCGGCGACAAGGCGGCAGGACTTCGGCTGCAAGACGGCAAGACTTCGACGGTGAAGCGACGAGACGAGAGGCGTTATGGACAAGAACGAGCAGAAGGCGCTGTGGGACGCGCAAGACATCGCGAGCGAGACCGCCTATGCGGTGACCAACGACCCGACCCGCTGCGTGCAGTGCGGCCTGTGCGTGGCGTTCTGCCCGTGCGACGTGCTCGAGCTTGACGAGGAGGGCTACCCCTACGCGGCGCACATCGACAACTGCGTGGGCTGCACCACGTGCGCGGGGAACTGCCCGCAGCGCGCGCTCCTGGTGGAGGCGCAGGGCGACGCCACCTTCGACCCGCTCGCCGACGAGCCGCGCGCCGAGCCCGTCTCCGAGGAGCTCCGCGCGCAGTACGCGGAATGGCAGCGCGTCATCATGGAGAAGCTGGGGCTTCGCTGGCAGCCGGTGGCGGTGAGCCTCATCGACAAGGACGAGCTTTTGCCTTCGGCCCCGCTGCCGCCTGAGAACCTGCGCTTCTGCCAGGCCATGATGGCCGCGCGCCGCGGCGCGTCCATCCTCATGCCGCCGTACCGCCACGCCTGCCCCGACGGCACGTCCATCTTCGGCATGACCGGCGTGCCCGAGAAGCTGGCCACGGGCGAGATCTACGTGCTGTTCCACAAGCTGGTGAACGCCGAGGCCGCGGCGCGCATGGTGGCCGAGCGCCCCACGCTCGAGCCGAAGAGCCGCCGCGCCACCTACGTGGCGCCGCTCGACAAGACGGTGCGCGAGCCCGAGGTGGTGGTGTTCACGGGCACGCCCGAGCAGATGATGTGGCTGTGCATGTCCATGAGCTACTACACGGGCCACCGCTTCGACTTCCACGCGAGCGGCTACAACTCCATGTGCGTGGAGGCGGTGCTCTACCCCATGCTCGAGCAGCAGCCCAACATCACGTTCGGCTGCTACGGCTGCCGCGCGGCCACCGACCTCGGCGAGGACATGATGTTCATGGGCGTGCCCACCTCGGCGCTTCCCACGGTGGTCAAGGGCCTGACCGAGCTGGCGAAGAAGTCCATCCCGCACTCCCGCATGAAGATCTACGTCCCGCCCATCATGTAGCGCGAAGGGCCGGTGAGAAGGAACATGGCATCAGGGCAGCTCTTCACGTTGCGCCCCGCTGAGAAGCGGGACCGCGCCTACCTCGACTCGTACGCCTACGCCGAGGGCATGGACTACCTGCCCTCGCTCGAGAACGTGACGGTGGCGGCGAACGACGCCGACGAGCCGGTGGGCTTCATCCGCATCGCGCAGGGCGCCAACGGGTTCGCGCACGTGAACCCCGTGGTGGTGCACGAGAGCTGGCGCGGGCACGCCGTGGGGCGCGCGCTCGTGGACGACGCGCAGCGCACGTTCGGCGAGCTGCGGCTTGTGGCGCGCGGCGCGTCGAAGCCGTTCTACGACGCGCTGGGCTTCGTGTGCTGCGCGTGGGACGAGGTGGACGTGAGCGTCACCGAGGACTGCGACGGCTGCCCTTTGCGCGACGAGTGCAACCCCCAGCCCATGCGCCGCACGGCCATCCCCGCCCGCCCCAAAGCCTCCAAGAAGCCCCGCCCCAAGAAGAAACGCTAACCGAAATATTCATTGACTCCGTTCTTCATGTCATCCTATATAACATGGAGTCGAAGGATCTGGCTGCAAGCGGACGGCGCATGCGCGGCGGAGGGGCTAGGACGCGACGGACGCGCCTTCCTGTCCCATGGCTCTCTCCTCCTGTCGCTAGAGGCGCTGCGCGGCTGCGGCGTAGGCGCCGTGCTGCACGCAGAGCAGGCTGTCGTAGGGGGTGAGCTGCCCGCGCTCGTCGCGCGGCGCCCGCGTGCCCGCGCGCGTGACGGCGCCGACCGCCAGCAGGTGGTCGCCCGCCTCCTGGATGCTCTCGATCACGCCGACCTCCCACGAGTAGCTGTGCAGCGGGACGGGCACGAGGCCCGCGCGCCCGGCGTCCGCGGCGGCTTCGGCCGGCGCGGCGGGGCTTGCGGCCGCTGCTGCTGCGGTTGCTGTTGCTGTTGCAGGGGCCGCGCTCACCAGCGCGTGCGCCACGGCGGCCCCCTTGTCCACGAGGCGCCCGGTGTTGCCGCCGCAGAACTCCACGAGGCGCACGCCCTCCGCGTCCGCGGGGGGCACGGCCAGCGAGAAGCGCCCCGTCTCGCGGATGATGCCCATGGTGTGGGACTTCGCGCGCAGGGCGAACGCCACCAGGGCGGGGCTGTGCGAGACGGGCGTCACCCAGACGACGGTGGCGAAGCACACCTCGCTCGCGTCTGACCGCGCGCCCACGAGCACGGCGGGGCGCGGGTCCTGCAGCGCGGCGACGTCGCGGCCGCCTACCAGCTCGAAGTCAAGGGGGTTGAGGTCAGCATCTCTCATGGCGTGTCCTTTCGAAGGGCGTCTCGCGTGAAGAAGGGCGCGCACCTGCGTTCGCAGCTGCGCGCCCTTGCCGGGATCGTGAGGCTCATGCCGTCGCGGGCGCACGAGCGCGGCGCACCGCGCCCGGCCGTGCGCGTGGGCTACTCGGCGCCCGGCTCGGCGGCGCCGTGCGAGCACACGGGCGCGTCAGGCAGGTCGATGCCGAGCGCGCAGGCCGCCTGGCCGCGCAGCTCCTCGAGCGTGAGCTCGTAGCAAGCCAGCGCGTCGATCCAGCGGCGCAGGCAGCGGTAGCCCTTGTCCGTGAGCGTGAACAGGCGCTTCGCCGACCCCTCGGCGGGCGTGTCCCACTCGGACGTCACGAGCCCCGCCTCCTCCATGCGCTTGAGCGCGCGGTAGATGCCGGTGGCGTCGGGCTTCTTGCCGCCGAACATCGGCGAGTTCGCCGCCTGCTGCACGATGATGTAGCCGTGCATGGGCGCCTGGTTCTGCGCGAGCAGGGTGAGGATGGTGGGCTGGGACAGGCGGTTCAGCGACTTGCCCAGCTCAGCGCATTCTTTCAGGTCTTCGTCGGACTGCGGGTGGCAGCTGCTCCACATAGGTGGGACCTCTTTCTCCTAGGTCGTGGTCTGAAACACGCCTACATCATCCCATAACTATTTTCACGATACAAATATTTTCCGAGAAGGAAAGAAGGAATCCGCAAACGCGTCTCGTCGGCTGGTTCCGCAGGGAGAGCTCTATTTGGCTCCAGCTCCAGATGCTTCCATAGGTGAGCGCCGCCCGAGCCCGTCCCCGGCCGCTTCTTCGGGGGAACTCCACCCGGCCCCGTCCCCGGCCGTTTCCGCGGGTGAGGGGAGTTCGCCGACGCAAACGTGGATATAGCGAGGGGCGGCGCGGCGGCTGCGAAAGTTGCCCTACAATAGCGGGAGCGGTTTTCGTTCCGCCCAAGCGCCTGACGCCCGGATGAGGGCGCCCGGGAGGCGCTGGGGGAACGCCTGGAGGCAAGGAGGCTCGCCATGTGCGGCATTGTGGGATATACGGGAGCTGATGCGGCTCAGGGGATTCTGATCGAGGGGCTCACGCGCCTCGAGTACCGCGGGTACGACTCGGCGGGCGTGGCCGTCCAAGATGACGGAAAGCTCCAGGTCGTGTGCCGCAAGGGCAAGGTGAGCGGGCTGGCGCACACGCTGTCGCACTTCGACTTCGCGGGCACGTGCGGCATCGGGCACACGCGCTGGGCCACCCACGGGCGCCCCTCCGAGGTGAACGCGCACCCGCACGTCTCGTGCAAGGGCGACGTCGCGGTGGTCCACAACGGCATCATCGAGAACTTCGCCGAGCTGCGCGAGGAGCTCGAGGGCCGCGGGCACGTCTTCGCCAGCGAGACCGACACCGAGGTGGTGGCGCACCTGGTGGAGGAGGCGTACGCGCGCGGCGCGGCGCGCGCGGTGGCGGGCGAGGAGCCTGCGGGCGGAAGCGTGCTCATGGAGGCCGTGGTGGAGGCGGCGTCGCGGCTCGTGGGCGCGTACGGCCTGGCCGTGGTATGCGAGCAGGAGCCGGGCGTCATCGCCGTCACGCGCAAGGACTCGCCCATCGTGGTGGGGCGCGGCGCGCGCGGCAGCTACGTGGCCTCCGACATCATCGCCATGATCGACGCCACGCGCGACGTGGTGGTGCTCGCCGACGGGCAGGTGGCGCTGCTCACGCCCGAGAGCGTCAGCTTCTTCGACGAGTGCGGCTCCCCGATCGAGCCGCGCGTCACGCACGTCGACTGGGACGTGGACATGGCGGAGAAGGGCGGCTACCCCGACTTCATGCTGAAGGAGATCCACGAGCAGCCGCGCGTCATCCGCGACACGCTGGCGGGCCGCCTGACGGCGGGCGCGCTCACCATCGACGAGCTCGACATGACCGCCGAGGAGCTCGACCTCGTCGACCGCGTCTACGTGATCGCCTGCGGCACGAGCTACCACGCCGGGCTCATCGCGAAGAACCTGATCGAGGGCTGGGCGCGCATCCCCTGCGAGGTGGAGGTGGCCAGCGAGTTCCGCTACCGCAACCCCATCATCACGCCCACCACGCTCGTGGTGGCGGTGAGCCAGTCGGGCGAGACGGCCGACACGCTCGCGGCCATCCGCGACGCGCGCGTGAAGGGCGCCAAGGTGTTCGGCATCACGAACGTGGTGGGGAGTCCCGTGGCGCGCGAGAGCGACGGCGTGATCTACACGAAGGCCAACAAGGAGATCGCCGTGGCCTCCACGAAGAGCTTCCTCGGCCAGGTGGTGAGCCTCACGCTGCTCGCGCTCCTGCTGGCGCAGAGCAAGGGCAAGCTCAAGACCGCGCAGATCCGCCTGCTGTTCCGCGAGCTGGCCGACACCGCCGAGCAGGTGGAGCGCATCCTCGTCGAGTGCGCGCCCGAGGTGGAGGCGGCGGCGCTCGCATGCAAGGACGCCGCGAGCGCGCTGTTCATCGGGCGCGGCATGGGCGCGGCCATCAGCTACGAGGGCGCGCTCAAGCTCAAGGAGATCAGCTACCTGCACGCCGAGGCGTACGCGGCCGGCGAGATGAAGCACGGCCCCATCGCGCTCATCGACGAGGGCTTCCCCGTGATCGCCATCGCCACGAAGAGCCCGGTGTACGACAAGGTGGTGTCGAACCTGCAGGAGTCCAAGGCGCGCGGGGCCATGGTGGTGGCCGTCGCCACCGAGGGCGACGAGGACATCCGCGCGCACGCCGACCACGTGATCTACATCCCGAAGGTGCGCGACGCGTTCTCCGCCATCACGGCGAGCGTCCCTCTGCAGCTGTTCGCCCGCGCCATCGCCCTCGCGCGCGGCTGCGACGTCGACCAGCCCCGCAACCTCGCCAAGAGCGTCACGGTCGAGTAGGCGGCAAGGCAGGCTCTACGTTTTGTTTGACGTCGTTGGGGAAAAGAGAGATTTTGCACGTTAGAGCAAGCTCCATGCTGCTACAATAACCTCTTGACTTGACGGCGTAAGTCCTCTGCGTTGGCAGCGCCTTCTTTCTGAGGAAGGAGGTGATTGCCCATGGAGCTTGCTATCGAAGTGGTGAGGCTGGCAACTGCGTTGCTCGGCCTCGTTACGGCGGTGGTGGTACTTCTGTCCAAAGCGCGAGGTATCGTTCGGAAAGGGAAAGGCCGCAAGTAGCAGCTTGCGGCCCAGTACCATCAACGGCGCTGCCTGACCCACATGCGAGGCAGCCGTCGAGTCGTATTATAGCAACCCCCGCGAGGAGATTTCAAGGCAGGCCATGGCGCGAAGCAAGAAAGCACAAAAGACGGTTGACGGCGTGCTCGGCATGCAAGGGGTCGAGGGCCAGGTGGGCCTCGGCGTCGACATCGTGGAGATCGAGCGCGTGCGGCGCATCCTCGCCCGCACGCCGTCGTTCGCCCGCCGCGTGTTCTCCGAGGCCGAGCAGGCGTACTGCGACGGCAAGGCCGATCCCGCGGTGCACTACGCCACGCGCTTCGCGGCGAAGGAGGCCGTGGTGAAGGCGCTCGGCACGGGGTTCGCGGAAGGGGTGGGCGTGCGCGACATCGAGGTGCGCCGCACGTCGAAGGGCCGCCCCTACGTGGTGCTCACCGGCCGCGCGCGCGAGGTGGCGCGCGAGCAGGGCGTGCGCGAGATCCCGCTGTCGCTGTCGTTCACGCACGCCGAGGCCGTGGCCTGCGCCATGGCCATCACCGAAGACGCGGTGAGCGCGGCGAAGAAGCGCGTCGACCCCATGGAGGAGCTCGCCGCCCAGTTCAAGGAGGCCCGGGCCCTGCTCGACGACCTCCCCGCGAAGGGCGCCGCCTCCGAGGGCGCCGTGGGTGCTGCGGGTGTCGCGGCTCCCAAGCCCAAGGTGCTCCAAGGCAAGCTGCTGTAGGGGCGGGCTCCGTGTCCGTCCGGGTTCCGACAGGGTAGCGGCCTGCCTGGCGGTCCATGTGTTCCTGAGGTGCTGAGCCTTTGCCCTGTGCATGGCCTTGTGTGATCGTTGCACCGCATATACGTTAGTTGTGTCGGAAAAGGAATCATTCGCCGATCGTGCCTTCTCAGGCTTCTCCTTATGTTGTATAAATACAACTTAATGACGACGGCGACCAGCAGATAAGCTCGGCCGTCTTTCCTAATGCCTTGTATGTTGTATATACACAACAGACAAGGCATTGTGGACGAGGGGAGAGCTGCCGAGGCTTTCGGCATGCGGAGAACGCGGAGGAGGTTGGTTCCGACGGAGGCGCTTTCACCCAGACGGCGGGGCAGCAACCTGGCGGCGCGCACGCCCGCGTGGTACGTGGCGCGCGTGCGCTGCGCGGCTTCGAGCAGCGCGTCAAGAAGCTTAACCGCCACAAGGCGCTTGCGCTGGTGCAGGTTGACATGTCTGACCGTGCGGTGCTCTTGCGCGCCGGACTCGCGGTGACGAGCCGCACCTAAAGGCGGCGCGCCGCCTCGCAGCTTGTTGCGCACAGGTCGGCTGAACGGTCGGGCTGTGCGCAGGAAACTGCGCCGAACATACCCAGATGCCCTGAACAGCGTCGCGCTCGACGCTCGTTGGCGTCAGGGGAGTGAATGCGTTTTCGATTGAGCGAGCCGAGAGGTCGGGGGCGAAGCCATGCCGGAAATCAGGTCGAAGTGGTACGTGATCCAAGTGCGCACGGGCCACGAGGAGCGCGCGCGTGACCTCATCAGCCAAGCTGTTGCCCATGCTGTGGAAGACGGGTTCTCTTCTGTTGCGGACGCCGCCGTGGCTGTTGCGGATGTCGTGGGTTCCACGGGCGCTGCGGGCGCCGTGGATGCTGCGAGCGTTCTTCGAGAGTGCTTCGTGCCCAAGGCGCGCGTGGCGCAGAAGGTCGACGGCAAGTGGGTTCCCTGCGAGAAGGTGCTGCTGCCCGGTTACCTGATTGCGGTGACTGCGCATGCCGACCAGCTTGAGCCGGTGCTCAGGCGCGTGCCTGACCTCACGCGCATCCTCGGAAACGACAACGCATTCACTCCCCTCGACGCAAGCGAGGTTGCGTGGCTCGAGGCGTCAACCTCCCGGTCCGACCGCGTCGTGGAGATGTCGGAAGGCTGCCTGGAGGGCGGCAAGCTGAGGATCACCAGCGGTCCCCTCTTGGGGAAGGAGGCCTGGGTGCGGAAGGTGAACCATCGCAAGAAGGTGGCGTACCTGGAGATGCAGATGTTCGGCAGGACGATAAAGGCCCAGATGGGCCTGAAAGTGACAAGAAAAAAGGTTTGAAGCAGGATTTCGCAATCGAAGATGCGGCGAAGAGCGTTCAGGTTGTGAGAGGTGCTTTGGCAGTAGGTGCGCGCAGATTCTCAAGTATACTGTTTATGGGACAGTTAACTGCAAACCGAGAGCGTATAGTCTTTCGATCACCTGCAAAGGATTTGCTTGCTATCTTTTCTCCCCTGCTGGGTCAATTGACCCAGCAGGGGAGGCCTTGCGTCGCAGGGCCGAGCGATAGGGAGGTCGCACTCAGATGAAGGGGATAATACTCGCGGGCGGGAGTGGCACCAGGCTCTACCCGCTGACGACTGTGACGAGCAAGCAGCTGCTGCCGGTCTACGACAAGCCGATGATCTACTACCCGCTGTCGATCCTCATGCTGGCCGGCATACGCGACGTCCTCGTCATCTCGACGCCGCACGACCTGCCGAACTTCGAGGGCCTCCTCGGCGACGGATCCCAGTTCGGCGTGCATCTGTCCTACGCGGTGCAGCCCAGCCCCGACGGCCTGGCCCAGGCGTTCGTCATCGGCGAGGACTTCGTCGGCGACGACTCGGTGGCCCTCACCCTGGGGGACAACATCTTCTACGGCGGCGGGCTCACGTCCCGCCTGCGCGAGGCGTCCTCGAGGGAGGAGGGCGCCACGGTGTTCGGCTACTACGTCCCCGACCCCGAGCGCTTCGGCGTGGTGGAGTTCGACGGGGAGGGCAGGGCCGTCTCCATCGAGGAGAAGCCCGAGCATCCCAGGTCCAACTACGCCGTGACGGGCCTGTACTTCTACGACAACCGCGTCGTTAAGTGGGCCAAGGAGGTCGAGCCGAGCGAGCGCGGCGAGCTCGAGATCACCTCCCTCAACCAGCGCTACCTCGAGGACGGCTCGCTGAGGGTCCAGCTGCTGCACCGCGGCAGCGCCTGGTTCGACACCGGCACCGTGCAGAGCCTGGCCAGGGCCTCCGAGTACGTCCGGGTCGTCGAGGAGGGCCAGGGGATCCAGATCGCGTCCCTGGAGGAGATCGCGTTCAACAACGGCTGGATCTCCCTCGACGCGCTGCGCGATGCCGCGGAGCGCTACGGCAAGTCCTCCTACGGCAGGTACCTCAGGACGGTCTCCGAGGGCCGCGTGCGCAGCAGCTCGGGCACGTTGCGAGAGCTCTAGGAGGTGGGGATGCTCGAGCCCAGGAGGATCATAGTGACCGGCGGCTGCGGCTTCATCGGCAGCAACTTCACGCGGTGGGTCGTCGAGAACACTGACTGCGACGTGGCGGTGCTCGACAAGCTCACCTACGCCGGCAACCCGGAGAACATAGCGGGCCTGCCCGAGGACAGGGTAAGGCTCGTCGTAGGCGACGTGTGCGACGCGGACCTGCTCGACGAGCTGGTCCCGGAGGCGGACGCCGTCGTGCACTTCGCGGCGGAGTCCCACAACGACAACTCGATCGCGGGCCCCGAGCCCTTCCTGCGCACCAACGTGGAGGGCACCTACCGCCTCCTCGAGGCGTGCCGCAGGCACGGAAAGCGCCTCCACCACGTGTCCACCGACGAGGTGTACGGCGACCTGGCCCTCGACGACCCGGCCAGGTTCACCGAGGAGACCCCGTACCATCCGTCGAGCCCGTACTCGTCCACCAAGGCCGCGTCCGACATGCTGGTGCGCGCCTGGCACCGCACCTACGGCGCGCCGGTGACCATATCGAACTGCTCGAACAACTACGGCCCCTGCCAGCACGTGGAGAAGTTCATACCGCGTCAGGTGACCAACCTGATCGACGGCGTGCGCCCCAAGCTCTACGGCGACGGGAAAAACGTCCGCGACTGGATCCACGCCGAGGACCACTCCTCGGCCGTGTGGGCGATCCTCACGCGGGGACGTGTCGGCGAGACCTACCTCATCGGCGCCGACGGCGAGAGGAGCAACATCGACGTGCTTCGCGAGGTCCTGCGCGCCTTCGGACGTGACGAAGACGACTTCGACTGGGTGCGCGACCGCCCGGGCCACGACAGGCGCTACGCCATCGACAGCTCGAAGCTCAGGTCCGAGCTTGGCTGGGAGCCCAGGCACACGGACTTCGCCGAGGGCCTGGCCGAGGTGATCCGGTGGTATCGCGACAACGAGAGCTGGTGGCGCCCCGCCAAGGCCGCCGTCGAGGCCAGGTACGCGAAGGCGGGGCAGTAGGATGACGGCCAAGCTCATAGCCGTGGAGGGCCTCGACGGCTCCGGCAAGGAGACCCAGGCGAGGCTCCTCAGATCCGCCCTCGAGGCGCGCGGCCTGCGCGTCGAGTCGGTCAGCTTCCCCCGCTACGGGCAGAGCGGCGCGGTCCTGGTCGAGGAGTACCTGCGCGGGGACTTCGGCGCCGACCCGGAGGCGGTCAACGCCTACGCAGCCAGCAGCTTCTTCGCCATGGATCGCTTCGCCAGCTATTTGCGCGAGTGGAAGGACCTCTACGAGGGCTGCGACGTCTTCCTGGCCGACCGCTACGTCACCAGCAACGCGATCCACCAGTGCTCCAAGCTCCCGCGCGGCGAGTGGGAGTCCTTCCTGCTGTGGCTCTTCGACTACGAGTACGGGAAGCTGGGGCTCCCCGAGCCGGCCCAGGTCTTCTACCTGCACCTGGGCGTGGGGGACTCCCAGCGCCTGCTCGACGAGCGCTATCACGGAGACCAGCTTCGCAAGGACATCCACGAGCACGACGTCGAGTACCTGAGGAAGAGCCAAGCGGCCGCCGAGTACTGCTGCGGGCGCTGCGGCTGGGAGCGCGTCGAGTGCATGCGCGGCGGCCGCCTGCGTTCGGTGGAGGACATCCACGCTGAGATATTGGAAAGGTTGGAGAGTTGATGCCTGGTCAGAGGAAGATCCTTGTCACGCGCTCGTCCATGCCCCCCTTCGAGGAGTACTGCGACGAGATCCGCGAGCTGTGGGACACCCACTGGCTCACCAACCGGGGCGTGAAGCACAGGCAGCTCGAGGACGCCATACAGGAGTACCTCGGGGTCGAGCACATGACGCTGTTCGTCAACGGGCACAGCGCCCTCGAGTGCGTCCTCGAGACGATGGAGCTCGGCAGGGACGGGAGGGACGAGGTCATCACCACGCCCTTCACCTTCGCCTCGACGACGCACGCCATCGTCAGGAAGGGCCTGAGGCCGGTCTTCTGCGACATCAGGCCGGGCGACTACACCCTGGACCCGTCCAAGATAGAGTCGCTCGTCACCGAGCGGACGTGCGCCATCGTGCCCGTCCACGTGTACGGCAACGTGTGCGACGTCGACGCGATCGAGGAGGTGGCCGGCAGGCACGGCCTCAAGGTGGTCTACGACGCGGCCCACGCGTTCGGCGTGGAGAGGGACGGCGTCGGCGTCGGGAGCTTCGGCGACGCGTCGATGTTCAGCTTCCACGCGACCAAGGTGTTCAACACCATCGAGGGGGGCGCCGTCGCGCATCCCGACGGCGTGCTGTCCGACCGCCTGGCGCAGTGGCGCAACTTCGGCATCACGGGGCCGGAGGACGTAGTCTATGTCGGCGGGAACTCCAAGATGAACGAGTTCGCTGCCGCGATGGGCATCTGCAACCTGCGCCACGTGGACAACGAGATCGCCAAGCGCAAGGCGGTCGCGGAGCGCTACTGGGAGCTGCTGGGCGGCGTGCCCGGGGTCAAGGTCTGCGTGCCTCCGAGCAACGTCAGGCACAACTACGCCTACATGCCGGTCGTGTTCGACCCGGCCGAGTTCGGCGCGACCCGCGACGACGTGCTCGACGCGCTCGCCCGCGAGGGCGTCGGCGCACGCAAGTACTTCCACCCGCTCGTCAGCGACTACGCCTGCTACGCGGGGCGCTTCGACTCCTCCGACACTCCGGTGGCGCGCGAGGTGGCCGCTCGCGTGCTGACGCTTCCCCTGTACGCCGGCCTGGCGCTTGCGGACGTGGATCGGATTTGTGGTATCACGTTGAAAGTCGGTGCGTAGTCTAATGGTCAATCAGGTTCAGTCTGTATTTGCAGTTGAAAGAGATCTTCTTGATGGCTCCCAGGAAATGATTAAGCGGCCTCGAAAGGTACAAATGCAGGGAAGGGCTTACACCGAGTCCCAGCAACGTAAGTTCAATCTCCTGACCAAAGAGATGCGCCTTGAGGTCGCTGCCTGTATCAAACGCGATAACTGGGAAAACGCGAATCACATGCAAGAACTGGCGCAACCTGTCGACACCGTCTATTCTCGCTACGTAAAACGTATTCTCGACATCGTGTTTTCTGGGATAGCGCTCATCATCACTTTTCCGGTGAACTTTGCTCTTCTTGTTGGCACTGCCTTGGATGTGGGGAGTCCTATCGTTTTCAGGCAGAAGCGTACGGGAAAGGATGGCAAGCCTTTCTGTCTAATCAAGTTTAGAAATATGACGAACGAGACTGACGAGAATGGAGAGCTACTACCTGCGCGGGATAGAGTAACTAAGTTTGGCAAGTTTGTCCGTAGAGCTTCACTTGATGAGCTTTTGAACTTTTGGAGCATATTCAAGGGTGACATGTCGCTTGTGGGTCCTCGCCCCCTTAAGGAGGAGACAGCGGACCGTTTCAGCAAAAGACATGCCGGAAGATTTGCTGTACGCCCTGGTCTCGAGTGTCCAATTCTTGGAGTAACTGATCATTCACCCACTTGGGAGGAGAGGTTGGAGAACGATGTCTGGTATGTGGAACACCTCTCGTTTTCCACAGACGCGAGGATGCTTTTTGGCGTGGTGCGTATGACGCTCGACTCTAAAGCTCGCTGTTACCGCGCTGGCGCTGGTGGTGGCGGTTTTATGGGCTATGACGAGGACGGCCATGTCATCGATCAGGCATCCATCCCTGAGAAGTACCTTGATGAGGTCCTGCAAAGACACGGCCTTTTGAAGCAGGCGAAGGAAGCTGATTTCCATGCCTAGGATTCTCCTCGGCAATTGCTACGACAACGCGTCATATAAGATCCTCAAGGCATGCGTTCCGACGGGTTATGAGCTCTTTCAGCTTTCCGAAGCAACCCAAGCTGCGCTGCTCGAGGCCATTCCCGAGGCCGAGTATCTTATCGCAAGTGGGCGACTTAAGATTGATGTTGGTGTGATTGCTCGAGCAAAAAAACTCAGGCTTGTTGTCAGAACTGGTGTCGGACTCGATTCTATAGATCTGCCCGCATTGGAGGCGGCTGGTATACCTCTGCGTGTGAACGCCGGCGTCAACGCTGAGAGCGTTGCCGAGCACACGTTGCTCCTCATTCTCGCTGCACTTCGACGTCTACCTGAAGCAGACCGGAAGGTCAAGGCGGGTGAGTGGCCCAAGCGTGCGCTTGGGGTTGCGTCACACGAGCTCAGGGGAAAGAAAGTTTTCGTCGCGGGTCTCGGCAACATAGGCCGTCGCGTTGTCCAGCTGCTCGGGCCGTTTGGCTGCAAGGTAGCGGGCTCGGATAGTCTTGACCGAGCGAATCTCCCGGTCGACTTCTTCGACTCCGATATAGTGACTCTGCACTGTCCTCTTACGCAAAGTACGGAGCGACTCATCGACAAGGATGTAGTCGCTCGGCTGAGGCCGGGATGTATTATTGTGAACACGGCACGCGGTGGTCTCGTGGATGAAGAAGCACTCGCTGAGGGGCTTCGCAGTGGGTGTATTGGATTCGCCTGCTTAGACGTGCGCGCGAGCGAGCCGAGTCGCGATCCCGCTCCCTTTGCCGGACTCGACAACGTGATCCTGACTTCTCATATTGCCGGCATAACTTACGAGTCCTTCGAGAGCATGATGACTGGTGCTGTGAAGAACATAGTAGAGTTTGAAGAGGAATACGACTCGAGCTGTTGCGAGAACTAAAGATGAAGGAGAATCTCTTAGATTGGTTCGTTGGGCATGTGCTTTCTGCTTTCGAGGAGGCCTATCGGTCGGAAGCGTGGGATGGTCCTGTCGCTATGGCGCTTCTTGACTGGCTAGCCATTACTATGGCCGGTTTGTCGGAGTCTCGGTGTGATACTGTTGATAAGATCACCCCCGTCGTATTTGATGCTCGCCTTCTTCCAGGTGGCATATGTGTTTCTAAAGCGATCCTTTATGGCATGGCCTCGCATTGCCTCGAACTTGATGACGGTTATCGGGCCGGTGGTGTTCATGTCGGGGCCCCCGTGATAAGCGCCCTTGTTGCGAGTGACGTTAATGCAGATTGGCCGACAATTCGACAGGCAGTGCTCTGCGGGTATGAGGCGACAGGTACCATTGCCAGACTTATGCAACCCGGGCACAAGAGGCGAGGTTTTCATGCTACAGGTACTTGCGGGTGCATAGGGGGTGCGGTCGCTGTTGCTATTGCCGCAGGCCAAAGCGTTAATGAGATCAAGAGAACCGTTTCAGCTGCTGCGTCCATGGCATCTGGGCTTCTTGAAATGCAGGAGGACGGCTCTCAGATGAAGGCACTCACCGTGGGGAACGCCGCGCTAAATGGGATCGTAGCGGCAGCTGTGGGTGGAGGAAACCTTAGGTTTCCAGCTGACGCGCTTGGTGGTCCTAGAGGCCTTTTTTCATGTATGGATGCTTCTGGGAGTGCGCCAACGGATGCAGAAGGTTTTTGCCTCGCAAACGTGTACAGAAAGCTATATCCCTCCTGCAGACATGGACACTCGGCCATTGATGCTGCTTTCGCAATCCAGAAGTCGAGAGGCTTCGATCCAAATGATATCAAGGATATAGAAATTGCTACGTACAAGGACGCCATACTTGGTCACAACCTTGTCGATATCTCTACCGATAGTCAGGCGAAAATGAGTACGCCATACTGTGTCGCTTCCGTGTTCGTGCGTGGTAGTTTCGGACTCGATTCCTTCGATGAAGCTGCTCTCCGTGATCCTATGGTGCACGGACTCATGCAGAAAACTCATGTCGTTGAGGCAAAGGAACTCAGCGAGCTGGCGCCTCAAAAGCGGGGTGCGCGCGTTACGGTTACTCTTGGCGATGGGACACGCCTGGCGAAAGAGATTCTTGATCCCAAGGGCGAGCCCGAGAATCCATTGAGTGCCGAAGAGCTTGTAGATAAGTGTGCACCACTGCTAATGCGATCAGGCTTAAGTGACAAGGCTACTCAGAAGTGCATTGAGAAGTTGCTCGTGTCATGCCAATGCAGCCTGCAAGAACTTAGGAGTTATTTGACTCTTGAAGAAAGGAACAAACGATGACAGCCATGGACGAGACAAGGGGCTTCTTGGGTAGCTTAGGATTGCCCGAGGGAGATCTATACAGCCTTCCGACCTCTAGCAAAAGATTCCCAGATGGTGGCCAGTATCGCTTTGAAGTTCCTGGGATACAGGGTCCTGCAGCCATGCGATCTCTTCTTGATAAACTTGACGAGTACGGAATTGCTATTCATCGGGTTACTCAGACGAAAGGTATCATGACTCTTCTCGACTCAGAAATCGAGGAGATGGTGTCCCTCGCAAGCGAGCGTGGGATCCAGCTCGTCCTTGCGATTGGCCCTAGGGCCACTACTGACACATCGGCTTCGGTGAAGACCGAAGAGGGAAAGCGTATCGGCTATCGCCTGCGCGGGCAAGAGCAGATCGTACGCTCCATCGAAGAGGTGAGACGTGCTGCAAAGCTTGGCGTTCGAGGCTTCATCCTCTATGACGAGGGCTGTCTTTGGGTGCTTTGTGAGGCTCGTAAAGCTGGGCTGATCCCCGCAGACAGTCATTTCAAGATGTCTGCTCACGCAGGTATCTCGAACCCTTGCTCAGCTAGGCTTTTCGAGTCGATTGGGCTTGACTCTGTCAACCCTGTTCGTGACATTCAGCTGCAGATGCTCGCAGCCATCCGTCAGGCCATTTCGATTCCTGTCGATGTTCACACCGAGAACCCGCTGAGTTCGGGAGGTTTTATCCGGCACTATGAGATTCCCGAGATGATTAGGACCGGGGCTCCAATTTATCTCAAGACGGGAGGAAGCGTTGCGGGAACGCACAGCTGGGATACGACGGCTGAGCAGGCAAAGCAGCGCGCCAAGCAGGTCGCTCTCGTCAAACGCATGATCGATGAGTACTATCCCGAGGCTGTTGCTTCACCAGCTGGCTCTATTTCTTGGGGAGGTGCAAATGAATGATGGTCGTAAGGTCGCTGTCGTCCTCGGCGGCACAGCTGCTCATATTGCGCTTCTGAAGGAGCTAAAGGGGCGTGGCTACTATACGGTCCTTGTAGATTACTATCTCAATCCTGTTGCAGCACCCTTCGCTGACGTTCATATTCGGGAGAGTACGATGAACCAGGAAAAGGTTCTTGAGATAGCACGCTATTACGATGCAGATCTGGTTCTGAGTACCTGCGTTGATCAGGCGAATATCACTGCTTGCTACGTCATGGAGGCCCTTGGGAAAACCCCGCCGTATACCTACGAAACAGCACTATCCATCACTGACAAGCTTGAAATGAAGCGTGTGATGCTGGAGAGCGGCATTCCCACATCCCGACAGGCTCTTGTAGGCGATGGCATCCCAGACGTCAGCTCGCTTTGCTTCCCGATTATGGTAAAGCCTGTCAACTGTTGCGGAGCGACCGGGGTCAAGAAGTGCGAGGACATGGAGCAATTCAAAGAGTACTATCCCTTCGCTGTTGAGTGCAGCAGAGACGGTAGGGCTCTTGTCGAGGAGTTCGTCAGTGGAGTAGAAGTTAGCGCTTACTTCTTTGTGACAGATGGGGAGCCGGTCTTACTCTCTACTGCTGAGCGTCTTAGCGTGCTCGACGGCCCCAAAGACGTTCTCAAATGTTATGGCACGATTATGCCCTCTTCCTGCGGTGAGGACGCTATTGCCAAGATCAAGAAAGCTGCTGGTGACATCGTCCGCTGCTATAGCCTGGACAATACACCTCTTCACGTTCAGGCAATCGTCGACGGGGATAGCATCAGTCTTCTCGAGTTCGCGCCGCGTGTTGGCGGAGGCCTCAGCTACATTACCGTTCGAAAGCGCACAGGCTTTGATGTCATCTCGGCTGCCGTAGACTCATGGGAAGGTAAGCGCGTCCAAGCTGCGATTTCCGAAAGCCCTGTCACTCAGATCATTCACCTCATCTATGCCAAGCCTGGTTACTTTGGCCGCATTGAGGTGTCAAGTGAGATTCTCGAGGACAGACTCATCGATGCGCTCTTTGAGTATAAGAGTACTGGAGTGCGCATTGGCGAGGAGACGGCATCTGCGGGACGGGTCGGTGCTTTTGTCGTGAGCGGCGTGACGCAGGAGGAGGCCTTCGCAAAGATAAGAAGAGCCTTTGCGGGTGTGAGGGTCTTCTCAACCGATGACGAGGACATTACGCAAAGAAATCTCTCTATAGCTGATCTATACACCATTACACTGATAGAAAAAGGAAACGAGTAAAGTGAGACACCAAGAATACAACCCGAATTATGAGTTCTACAAGGCGCCCATGCCGTTTGACAAATACACCAGCCGCGATCTCCTGCAGTATTGTCTGGGTGCGACGATGTACATGCCGGGTACGAAGGACTTCGCGCAGCAGATCATAAGTCGGCGTCATCCCGGTCTCACCTCTATGGTGATGTGCTTCGAGGACGCTTGCCCCGAATCTGATGTACCTGCTGCCGAGTTAAATGCAATCGCTCTTTTAGACACGCTAAACGAGGCACTCGACTCGGGAAGGCTCGCCTATGATGATGTGCCGCTCATTTTCTTCCGCATTCGCAATCATGAGCAGTTCGACCATTTCGCAGGTATGCTACGCCCAGAGCATGCACGCCTTGTATGCGGTATCAACTTCCCCAAGTTCAATGCGAATAACTGCGCCTGCTACATGGATCAGCTCGTCGCACTTAATGGCAAGATGGGTGAGGTCATATACGGCATGCCTATTCTCGAAGATTGCGAAATCGCCTTTGAGGAGTCTCGTATAGAACAGCTTCTGGGTGTTAAAGAGGCGCTCGACGCGCACAAAGAACTCGTGCTGAATGTTCGGGTTGGCGGCACGGACTTCTCCAGCTGCTTTGGCGTGCGGCGAGGCGTCAACTACACCATCTACGACGTGATGACGGTCCGAGGCTGCCTTTGCGATATACTGAATGTTTTTTCGCGGAACAACGACTACACGATTTCGGGGCCGGTATGGGAGTACTTCCGAGCATCAAAGGAGATGAAATTCCAGAACGAGCTGCCGCCGGTGAGCCTTGAGGACACGCTGCTTAAGCGCCGCCCCATCGTGAACGACGTGGTCGACGGTCTTATGCGCGAGCTTATCCTCGATCAGGCCAACGGCTTCATGGGTAAGACTTGCATCCACCCGTCGCACCTGAAATTCATAAACGGCATGCTGGCTGTGACTAAGGATGAGTATTTGGACGCTGATCAGATCATGCACACGGCGGGTGGCGTTGTGAAGGGCAGCAGAGGTATGAACGAGATAGGTCCTCATCGCAGCTGGGCTGAACGTATCTGCCACAGGGCCGAGGCATACGGCGTCCTAGAGTCTGAGGCCGAATATCTGAGACTCTTCGGGGAGGACGAGTAACGTATGGCAGGCATTCGCGAGCTCCGCATTCCCATATTGCCCGAGGAAGTGGATTCGTTGGAGGTTGGCGAAATGATTACTATCTCGGGAGGAGTCTTGGCTGGGCGTGACGCGGTCCTACCCAAGATCTGCGCACTTATTGAGGCTGGTGACCTGGGCAGTCTGTCTCGCTTTCTCAGGGGGGGCGTGGTTTTCCATACGGCAGTGAGCCTCGCTGGTGTAGGGCCCACGAGCAGCAACAAGATTGAGATAGAAGGCAGCTTTGACGTGCTGTCATCGGTGGGTGTGCGCATGCACCTGGGTAAGGGGAGTATCTCGTCCGAGACGGTCTCGGCGCTCGCCCGACGTCACGCTTGCTTTGCAGTGATTCCTCCTGTGACGGCTCTTCTCGGCGAAAAGACGCGCTCGTCTAAAGTCCTCGCGTTTCCAGAACTTGGCATAGAGGCCCTGCATCTCCTGGAAGCTGAAGGCTACCCTGCGATTATCGCGGCTGTGAACGGGCGGAGTATGTTCGAGAGTGGTACGAATGGATAGGATACGTGTTATTGACGCTGTTGCTGAGGCCCTAGTCACGGCTGGTAGCACCTACTCTCCCGAGAAGATGCGAGCGTATGAGCGGGCTCTTGCGGTTGAAACTAACGAACGAGCGCGATGGGCCTTGGAGCAGATAATCGATAACGGCAGAGCCGCTACCGAGGCGCGCTCGCCATTGTGTGATGACACGGGCATTCCTCACCTTTTCCTTGAGGTGGGGCGGGAGCATGCCGTTTCAGACGATCTCATAAGATTCATTATCGAGGGCGTTGCCGAAGGCCTGCGGCGTCTCCCTGGTCGCCCAATGGCCGTCTGTGGTGAGGGCGACGTCCGCCTTGCGCAGGCTGAGGGCATGTACGAGGATCCTAGCATGTTGGAGCCTGCCCCTATGGCCGTGCGCGTGGTAGACGAGGACGTACTGCGACTCTCCGTACTCATGCTCGGTGGTGGACCGGCCATACGGGGCCGAAGCTTCCGCGTATTTCACCGACACAGCGCTCGAGTCGTCAAGGAGCAGATAGTCGAGTGGGCGGTTGAGGCCACTTCGCAGCTTGGCTGCACGCCCTGCACGCTCGCTGTCGGCATCGGCCGGAGCCACTACGAGGCCGCGAACCTCATGCTAGAGGCTCAGGTTTACGGTAACTATGACGTTCAGAGCGACTTTGAGCGTCAAATAACGGAGGCAGTGAACACTCAGGGTGTGGGTGCGCTGGGTCTCGGCGGCCATACCACAGCACTCGCCACCTTTGCCAAGATCGGTCCTGCTCGTGCAAGTGGCGTGCGCATTGTGTGTTTTCGCCCATGTTGCTGTTTCGAGCCTCGCATTGCTAAGGTAGACCTTGCGGAGGTGATGGGCATTGGTTAGTCACATCGAACGCTCTGAGATTGATTCTACGGCCCGCGTGTACGAAGGGGTTCGCATTGTCGATTCCACCGTGGCAGAGGGTTGCGTTGTGGCTGATGGTTGCGATCTTGTGCGCGTGGGGATGGCCTCCTATTCCGAGCTGGGGCGGCGCAACATCGTGCGCAAGGCGCAGATCGGTGAGGGAACCTACACTGGTACGAACACTGTAATAAAAAACGCCTCCATTGGCAGATACTGCAGCATCGCCTGGAACGTGAGCGTCGGCGGAGGCAACCATAATGTGGATTCTGTGAGCACTTACACGCCCTACTGGTGGAAGCGGACTTTTGGAGTTGATCTTCCCGACGATCGCGAATCTGCATATTGCGAAGTGGGCAGTGATGTGTGGATGGGGGTTGGCGTCAACATTACGACTGGTGTGACGATTGGGCATGGCGCGGTGCTCGGTGCGGGGTCCGTTGTCGTGAAGGATGTGCCCGCTTATGCAGTTATGGGCGGTGTGCCCGCTCGGGTGATCAGGTATCGCTTCGATGAAGAGATTCGGGAGAGGTTACTGTGGCTTGGATGGTGGGACTGGCCGCGCGAGATCATCGCGAAGGTCGCGCCGCTGTTGCACAGGAGGCTCGACGACGCCGTCTTGGTAAAGCTTGAATCTATTTTCAGAGAATTGTGAGGCAGCTTATGCTTAGGGCAACTCTCAAGTGTCTTGTGCGCGAGCACTGTCCCGAAATAGACGCTCTTCGTCGCCTCATGTCTGAGGTGAAGGTTAGGGAGTGTGTCAAGTACAGCCTCCCCCAGGCTGAAATCACGCTTGGAGAAGCTGGGGGGGAAGCCCTCGAATCTGTTGTGGCCCGATGCAAGGGGCGCTGGGCTGCTGAGTGCGCTCGTATAGTTAATAGCGCAAAGGCGCACTATGCCCGATCTGGCGTTGGACTTTCCGGGGAGACGCTAGACGACGTCTTGTTCTGTTACTTTGCTTATGGCTTCATGCCCGATGAGTATATGTGCTTTGGTCTTGCGGGCCGCGCTCCTGAGCAACGCCGCGAGTTTCTCTCCAACCGTGATCGCGATGTCATTGTTTACAGCGTAAATGACATCATCGAGTTGGAGCGCTTTCTGGACAAGTGGAAGACCTACAGAGCCTATAGTAGCTGGTATGGAAGGGCTGCCGTGAGCGTGGGAAAAAAGGCGAGCTACAAAGACTATCTGACCTTCGTCGAATCTCACGACTCTTTCGTTTGCAAGAAGGTTAGGCTCTCGAAAGGCGACAGCATTCATTTGGTCAAGAATTCCGAAATGGGTGATCCCAGGACCTTCTTCGATGAAACTGCGTCGAGCGGGAATGCGATCCTCGAGGAGCCTATCGTCCAGTCCGAGGTGATGGCGGCCCTCAATCCCTCGTCCGTTAACACGCTGCGCGTCATCACCTTGAATACGCGGTATGGCGCGGAGGTGCTTGACTGCTTTCTCAAAATCGGGCGTAATGGTTCGTTCGTAGACAACGGCGGAGCCGGAGGTCTGCTTGTGGGTATAGACGCTGGCGTTGGCGTCCTCTCCACAGATGGGCGGGATGAGTTTGCCGATTCATATGCCGTTCACCCGAATACTAAGGTACGGTTCCAGGGGTATCAGCTGCCCGACTGGAACGGGGCCATGGGCCTTGCAAAGGAGCTCTCGTCTCGCGAATCGCGCGTTCCCTACATCGGATGGGATCTCGCTCATACTGACAGCGGTTGGGTCGTCGTCGAAGGGAACGCGAGCGGGCAGCTTATTGGTCCCCAGATCGTGAGTCAGGTTGGCTCGCGCCGACGCGTCCTTGCGGCTTTGCATGACGTTGAACAGATCGTCCCATTGAACCTAGAGGAGAAGTCTTGCCTAAAGTAAGCGTCATAGTTCCAGTGTACGGTGTGGAGCCGTACCTCAGACAGTGTCTAGACAGCATCCTTCGTCAGACCCTTGAGAATATCGAGATCATCATCGTCGATGATGGGAGTCCTGACGACTGTCCTTCCATCATTGATGAGTACGCCGAGCAAGACTCTCGGATTATAGCCATTCACAAACAGAACGCCGGTGTTTCTGCCGCTCGCAACGACGGCATAAAGCTTGCCAGTGGCGATTACGTCTTTTTTTGTGATAGCGACGATTGGCTGCCGGTCGATGCTCTGAAAGCCCTGTTGGAAGCTGCTGAGCATGCCTCTGCTGACGTCGCCATAGGAGACTACATCGAGAGCAGCGGGTCCAGCGAGCGGGAACTTAGGATGTTTTCAAACGAGTTCGAGACAGAAAGCCGCATCTCTATTGATTGTATACAGAAGGCTGTGTTCAACAAGGGGCGTGCGAACTATTCATGTGGCGATTTTAAGTATGCTCGGGGATTGGGCGCTCCTTGGCATCATCTTATAAGGAGAGAACTCGTCGCCGACCATGGGCTTGAGTTCAACTGTCGCGTCCGCGGAATTTTCGATGATGGCATTTTTATGCTGGAAGTTTTCGAGCATGCAGGGTGTGTGGTTTACATTCAGGAGCCAACATATTATTACCGTGTTGTCGGCACATCCATTACTCACGGATATAAGGCCGACCTTCTCGATCGCTATCAGAGGGTCTATATGGAGCTCGAGAGCTTTATCGATCGCAATAAAAAAGACGAAGCGTTCAGATGTGCCTACTATGTCCGCGTGTATGCGTATCTCAACAAGGCCATGTCGGCCTACTTTTTGAATCCCGCCAATGAGATGACGGAAAAAGAGCGATACGCCGAGTATGTGCGCACGGTTAAAGGTGCTCCCTATGACGTGGCAATACGCGAGATGGACGAGTCTGCACTCGGTTACAGAAGGAGTCGTGCCCTTTCGCATTTGCTTAAATTGCACAGATACAAAGCCTATTGGCTAGTCAAAAAGCTCTTTTCTGGATGAGGCGGTTTATGCCTGTATCGGTAAAAAAGAACTTTCTGTATCAGGCGTCCTATCAAATTCTCCTGATTATCACGCCTTTGGTTACCACTCCGTACCTTTCTCGTACGCTCGGGGCGGAGGGTGTGGGGATGTTTTCTTATACGCACGCTATCACAAACTACTTCGTGATGTTCGCAACTCTTGGCATGGCGAACTACGGCGTGCGCGCTATAGCGTTGTGTGGGGGGAGCCGCGAGAAGAGGTCTCGGGTTTTCTGCAGTGCATACCTTTGTCAGCTGGGGGTTGGCGTCGTTGTCTTGCTCGCCTATGTCAGCTATGCTACTACTGCGCCGCAAGGAGGCACGTTTCTCGCCGTTATCTGGGGCTTGTGGGTCATCTCGGCTCTCATGGACGTCTCCTGGTTGCTTTTTGGTGTTGAAGAGTTCAAAGTTCCCACGATCAGGTCGACTGTGACTAAGCTTCTCAGTCTTGTGGTCATCTTCTCCTTCGTGAAGTCGCAAAATGACCTATGGATCTATGTGCTTGCTATCTCTGGAAGCTTTTTTTTGAATCAAGTACTCATTTGGCCATTTGTTAGAAGATATATTGATTTTGTTAAGCCTGCGTGTTGCGAAATTATTGCGCACCTATTGCCCAATCTCAGGCTCTTTGTCCCGGTGGTGGCGATAAGTCTTTACACATCGCTGGATAAGATTCTGCTTGGCGCTATTGCTGGGGCAGAGCAAACCGGCTACTTCGAGTATTCGGAAAAGCTCTCCAAGATACCTATGGCGCTGATAACCGCCATTACAACTGTCATGCTGCCAAGGATGTCCTCCTCGGTCGCAGCGGGCAACAAGCAAGAAGCGCTATCTCAGCTAGAGAACTCGCTCTGGGCTATGCTTGTGCTAGCGTTTGCCTTCTGCTTTGGAATAATTGCCGTCGCTCCAGAGTTTGCTCCTGTATTTCTCGGTGACGATTTTGCGGCGTGTGATGATATGATGGCATTTCTAGCGGTGATCATTCCGTTCGTTTCGGTGAGTAACGTGCTCGGCAAGCAGTACCTGCTGCCCACGCTTAGAGACACGAAATACACGGTGTCCCTTTGTATCGGTGCAGCGGTGAATGTGGCGGTAAACCTGTCGCTTATACCGAGCCTCGGGGCGATGGGCGCAGTTATCGCTACGGTTGCTGCAGAACTCTCGGTTATGACTATCCAGATGTTCATCGTTCGTAATGAATTACCACTTATGCGTTACGTATTCAACTCGCTGCCCTTTCTCGTCATGGGCATGATAATGGCTGTAGCCGTGAGGTTTTCCGCCGAATTATTCAATTCCATTTGGGGACATTCCGTTCAAGGGCTCGTGCTTGAGGTGCTGGTAGGCGTTGTGGTTTACGCAGTGTTGTCAGTGGCGTACTGTTTCGTCACTAAAGAGAAGCATTTTAAGGCCATTGTTGGGAGTAGACGATGAAAGCGTGTGACGCTACTCTGGGCATAGGTCTGACAATTTGGGGATTTGCGAGATGCACCAAGGCTCGAGACTGCGGACGTATGCGTTACGGACACTCGCGCGTCCCGATGGCTTATTCTCAGGATATCAGCTTCGTTGACTCTCGTTGCAAGGGGGCGCTAGCGTGGAGTTAGGGCTGTTCGTTTTTCTCTTCGGCCTGCTCCTTTTGGCCTATCGGCTCTTCGACTTCGACTTCCTAGCACCTGCGGTGCTCTACATAGCAGGGTTTGTCGCCTGTGCTTTCGTCGTGGTCTTATTTGCCGATGCGTGGTCGTTCTCAATGCACAGCAATACGTTCTTCGTCATTAGCTTTGGCGCGGTTTGGTTTGTGTTTTGCGCCTTGTTTGTACACTCCGTCTGCTCGGCAAAGTTGGCGGTAGGTGCAGCAGGGAGGGCGGCTCCTGTGATGAAGCCGCGGCGTGTGCTACGACTTTTTGATGCGCCGGTGCCATACTCGCAGGCAGTTATATGGGTCATAATTGCGCTTCAGATTGGTGTCATCATATTATCTGCATTGAAGGTGTGTTCGCTGTTTCCTGAAACGGATTTGATTAGCGCGATTGCAGGGTTCCGTCAATCCAGAACTTTCGATGCCGAGAAACTTTCCTGGGGCTTTCCTTTGAGCCCGTTGAGGAATTTCTGTTACGCGATTGGCTACTTGATTGTTATTCTTACCGCCCAATCTATCCATCGCAACGAACTCTGCAATCGAAAACTTCTTGTGCTTTCTTTAGCTCTTGCAATAGTGCTTGAAATGGAGTCGGGTAGCCGTACGAACGCGGTTGGCTATCTGCTCGCCTTGTTTCTGCTGGTTTTGCTACAGAAACGTCAGGAAAAGAAGAGCGGATCGCTGCTATCCATTAGGCAAGTCTTGGGCGCTTCCATTATCCTTGTAGTGTTCCTCGCTGTGTTTCAGAGCATGGCAATAGGGCGAAGCGTCAACCGTGGCGTAGTCGAATACGTCTCTGTTTACTGTGGGGCACAGATCCCCAATCTCGATGCATTCCTTGATGGGTCCTTGGGGGAACCAGCTGCCTCTTCAAATCTGTTCGGAAGCATGACCTTTGTACGTATAATTAACTACCTCGGCACCCAGTTAGGCGTTACGGAATGGGTCTATGAACTTGATTTGCCCTTTCATTTCCAGAACGGAATGAGTCTAGGTAATGTATACACGACCTATTATGCTTTTATTTACGATTTTGGCTATGCTGGAGTAGGGATCTTTGTATCAATAATGGCGGTCGTGAGCCAGCTTGTATATGAGACGGCCAAAAAGAATCCGAGATCATTCTTCAGCCCGTTTTTGTATTCATATCTCTCCTACAAATTAGTACTTTGTTTCTTCTCGAACAAGTTTTTCGAGGCAGTTGCTTCGCCCACGCTCGTGAGGTTAATCCTTTACCTGATTGTTGCAGTGATCCTATATCGCTGGTTGTGCAAACATGCTTCCGAAAGGAAAGGGCGCCTGAAGGGGATTCGCTAACCCTCTCGTGCCTGCAGGGGCCAGATATGCGAGTTGAGTTGGCCTTTCCGAAAATCGTGTTGCCGATAGGCCATAAACATTAACTTGACCAGGTGTTTTAGATGAGAATCAAGGCGGCAACACCAGATTCAGGCCTTTCCGAAAATCGTGTTGGCGATAGGCCTAAAACATTAACTTGATCAGGTGATTTACATGCAATCTAAGGCGGCAACACCAGATTCAGAAGAAAAGCGGTAGGTTTTTGGCCGTACTGTCAGATGCCCTCTAAGCTGAGGGTTAAAAAACAAGCTATGAGATGCAGCTTTACAACTAAAGAAACGACATCATGTGACCTTGAGCACAGGCGGGCTTCTGGGTGCAGACAAGTGCGTCACACTCAGCCCCTAGCGCTTCTTCTTTCGCTTGGAAGATTTGGAGACAAAGGCAGCAGCTTGAGCCTTCTTCCTCCTTGTGTAGGCAGTGGCGCCCTCAACAGCATCCGGTGCGCCGAAGGCCAAGAGCAGCCGTCTTCTGGTCTCCTCGAAGGTGCCGAACCCGCGGCTCTTGCGTTTGAGCTCCTTGATCTTGTCGTTGGTCGACTCTGCCCGCGCCGTGTTGACATGGCTTATCGTTGCCGTTACCAGGTAGCGCTTGTACCTGGCGACGGTTTTGGCAAATCTCCTCATCTCAGGCACCTCGAGCGCGCTTGCCTTGCTAATCCAGCTGTCAAGAGCCTTCTCGCATTCGCATCTGTCGGTCCAGTGATGGTCTTGCCATATGCAGCAGGGCTGAAGTGTCAGGTAGGCCTGCCTGAGGTGAGAGTGCTTGGTATCGCAGATGGCGAGCATGCCGCATACCGTATTCTTTTCTACTTCAATCCACGGCGCGTCTTCGTGCTCGCGTCTTCTCTTGCCCCGGTTGGCCGCAAGCTTGCGGTGACGTCTCTTGATGTCGGCTCCGTTGCTCGCGCCCTTCTGCAGACGACACCGGGCATCATCCATGCAGGAAACGCCGGTCTTTGCGACATGGAACCGGTCAACTCCCATGCATGCGAGCCTACACCACCTCTTTGCTGCGCTCAGATAGGCGTCGTGCATGTCCGAGCAGAAGAAGACGACGTGTTTGCGCTCGTCGAGACCGAATTGAGCGAACCACCGGTCCATGTCACTGGCGTCCCTGCCCTCGATGACGTCTATCAAGTACCCTGTGGCACCGTCATAGGCGCAGGTCCAGAACACACAGACCTGTTTTCCTGTGCCAGGTTCCCGGTAGCTCATGGCATGTATCTCGTCTGTGAGCAGGATGCAGGGAAGCTTTGGCTTTTTGATATGTACGCTGTTGATGACAAGGCGCACCGTGTCATGCGAGACGTTGCATGCATATGCCACCTCGGTTATGGTCTGTCGTCTGCGCAAAAGATTGATGACGTGTTCCTCGAGCGCATCGGTGATGGTAGGGCTTACGACAGAAGCGAAGGGAACATCTGCGCTTTTCGTGGCCCCACATCTTTTGCACCTGTACCTTTTGACCTTGACGGTCAAGGTACAGGGAGTCTCACCCACGACGTGTGCCATGCGTTTGGCGTAGCTGCCATGCCCTGTCATGGTGTGTTTGCACCCAGGACATGTAAGATCGCAAGTATCGATAGTGACGTGGAGGTCGGTAAAGCCGGCGCTGGCTCCCGCCTTATCGACGCGGACGCTGTTTGGCAGGCCAACATCTGCCGGGCGTATCCTGCTCATGAGGCCATCACCCAGCCCTCGAATCCTAAGATGGCAAACCCGCGCCACCCGGGGCAGTCCTCGATTGCACCGTCATTAAAGGCGCATCCACGTGAGAAGCACTTCTCTGAGAGTGCCTCAACACACAGCACGTCCCATGCGCTATGCTCGTCTTGCTCGATTCTTTTCAGCGCGGCGAGCTCGACTTCGTGTGCAGCAACAACGCTGCCGTCGGGCTTTTCGCGCTCATTTGCGTATGAGTCGGGCAAAAGACCCTGCGCATGCGCGAGCCTTCTTTTCTTGTTGGCTTCTCTGCTGTTCATGGAGTCGTTCCAATCCTCCGATGACGCAGATGCCGCAATGGGGGTGTGGGGCGCTGTAACCACCCTGCACCCTTCGATTCTTTGCTTCCGATGCGCTTCGGTATCCGCGTTATCGGAAATCGCTGTCAATAGATTTACTCGGAAGCTCGAGACAAGCATGAAAGTGGTCGCATGAAATCGCAATACCCCAGGTCAGGACAGGTGAGCAACACAACTTTCCACAAGAGTTGTGTTGCTGAGTCCAAAATGGAGGCAGAAATTGGCAAAACAACATCAGATTCAGAAAAGCCAGAAATGGACTTCTTGAAAGAGTCAAATTGTGTGCCCTTTTTTGGATGTCAGGAAAAAGGAGGTAGATCGTATGTCGCCTAGTAAATCTTGCGTCAGCTTGCCGGCAAGAGTGCTTTCGGTGCTTCTGTCTATAACGATGGTCGTTTCTCTTGCCCCAATTGTTCCAGCGTACGCAAAGGAAGCTGATGCTGCGGGCGAAGCGCCCCAGTCGGCATCTGCGGTCACCGTCCAGGAAGATCCCATTGAGATCGAGACCGTTATCCAGAGTGAAGCTAGCAAGGCATCAGGCGACGGTGCTCTCGTGTTGGGAGCTGCCGAGCCGGCAGATATGGAGACCGCTGAGGTCTCCTTTAAGGTGACGTGGGACGACGGCGACAATGCTAGCGGAGCGCGACCCGACTCCGTCACGCTGCATTTGTTCGCGGACGGTGAGGATACGGCGAAAACCGCCGTGCTTGACGGAAAAAAAGACGAAGCTAAGGGCGAATCTTGGGAAAAGGATCCCTGGGTTGCAAGCTTTGAAAACCTTCCGAAATATGCTGAGGGCAGCTCCTCTGAAGTTGAGTACGTAGTTAAGGAAGATGTCGACCTGCTGTCTGGGTTTGGCTACCAGGTGAAGTACGAGGACTCCGACTCCGACCAGTCGGGCGACGGCGCACCAAGCGGTGGCGCGGTCATCAATACGCTAGAGGTGCGGGAGAGTGAGTCGACCGAGGCGGCAAGCACGGATGTGGCGGCGGGTAGCGAAGGACGGGGGGCCGCTGAAGAGGATCGAGATGGAGAAAGCTCGGAGATTTCGGTCGAAAACGACTTAGGTGCTGCGGAGCTATCCTTGGCTGGTGAAGCTGTTGAAAACGGCGATGCGGACAAAGACGGCGGCAATGGTTCATCGCAAGAAGCGGTCAAAATCAATCAATCATCCATTGACTCCGAGTCGACAGTGCCAAGTGACGCGGAGAACGCAGGCGCGACGGTGGATGACGAAGAACAGCGGGAAGCTGAAGAGGGCGAAGATAGAGAAGCCTCAGAGGATCCTGCTGAAGACAGCTTAGATGTGACGGAGACTTATTCGGCCGATGAGCCCGTGGAGGTCAATACCGTGGACAGCGAAGGCAGCGCTGATTCGGGTGCAGCGCAAACAGCAACTGAGATCGAGCAGTCGCCTGCTGATCCCGAGTTGGCAGCGGCGAGCGAGGTTGAGTCAGACGCAGAAGCTGTTGCTGAGAGCGAGAGAGACCGTTCAGCTCAGCTGCTGCAGGCTCGAACGCTTGCGGTTCAGGCAAATACGTCCGAGCTGAACTACACGGTTGAATCAGACGGTAGCGTAACGATTACGGGATTAGCAGACGAAAGTCTAACCGCGCTGGTCATACCTGCATCCATCGATGGACATGGCGTTGCCAAGATCGACTCGTCGGCCTTCGAGGGCTGCGGATCCCTCGTATCGGTTGAGCTGCCGGATTCGCTGAAGACCATCGGCTCCTGGGCCTTCCAGGGTTGCGCGCTCACCTCGATCGACCTGCCGGACTCGCTCGAGTCCGTCGGCTCCTGGGCCTTCGAGGACTGCGTGAGGCTCGAGTCCGTGACGCTGCCGGACAACGCCCAGTGGGGCTGCACCCTCGAGGGCAACGTGTTCAGCGGGTGCGAGCGGCTCGCGAGCGTGACCGTGCCCGCCTCGATCAAGACAGACGGGTGCCCGTTCAACTCCTCCGGGCTCACCTCGGCGACGCTCGCCCCGGGCATGAGGGAGGTCCCGTCCGGCCTCTTCAGCGGGTGCGCCTCCCTCGCGTCCGTGACGCTGCCGGACGCGCCCACCAGGATCGGCTCGTCGGCCTTCGCGTACTGCGCGCTCACCTCGATCGACCTGCCGGATTCGCTGAAGACCATCGGCTCCTGGGCCTTCCAGGGTTGCGCGCTCACCTCGATCGACCTGCCGGACTCGCTCGAGTCCGTCGGCTCCTGGGCCTTCGAGGACTGCGTGAGGCTCGAGTCCGTGACGCTGCCGGACAACGCCCAGTGGGGCTGCACCCTCGAGGGCAACGTGTTCAGCGGGTGCGAGCGGCTCGCGAGCGTGACCGTGCCCGCCTCGATCAAGACAGACGGGTGCCCGTTCAACTCCTCCGGGCTCACCTCGGCGACGCTCGCCCCGGGCATGAGGGAGGTCCCGTCCGACCTCTTCAGCGGGTGCGCCTCCCTCGCGTCCGTGACGCTGCCGGATTCAGTTACCGTGCTCGGAAGCTCAGCTTTTGCGCAGTGCGAATCGCTCAAGAACCTTGTGCTGCCTGCTTCGGTGTCGACGATAGGCGACTGGTGTTTCGAGAGCACGTTCTCGCTGACCCGCCTGACGATGTCGAGCTCGGTCCAGAACATTGGGTCGAATGCGTTCTCAAACAGCGCGGTTACCTTGTATTGCGGCGCCGACACCTATGCCGTCGTATACGCCATCGAAAACGGCATACCTTTCGTGATCACTTCGAGCTCGTCAGACGGCGAGTCTCTGGCATTGGATCGGAGTAGCTCGAGATATGTCGCCAACTTGGACGCGATTTCAACGAATGGCTATGTAAGCGTTTCCGCCAAATACGGCATCAAAGACTCTTGGAAGAGATCAGTATCGCCGAGTTGCGTGACGATTTGTCTTCCGAAGGGCGTTGACCTCGACGAAGATTCCCTAACTTTGGACGGTCGCAGCGTTACTGACTATTCGCTCGGCTACGACGAACGAATGCTCCAGGTGCCTGTCAGCAAGGCTGCCGGAACAGTCAGGTATCAAGTGCGCGCGACATCGCAAGAGGACTTCACGAGCTATGCGTATCTTGAGATGCGCAAGGGCGGACAGGATGTGGAAGAGGTTATAGGCGTCATTAACGAGCCCATGAGCGTTCTTACGCTGGACGTGCCCCCAATCATCTCGAAGAGCTCTTTTGAGGTAGGCGGAATCGCGCCGCCTCAATCGTCCATATCGATTCTTGTGGGTGGAGAGGAAGTGGCGAGCACGTCTTCTTCGAAGGCTGGCTCTTGGAGCGCGCCAGTTTCCCTTGCGAGTCCGCAGAACTATCGGACATACGAGGTCAAAGCGGTCTGCTACGCAGATTCAGGCGAGCTTGAGCAAACGGCAAAGACCACTTACGAGCAAGATGCCGCCGAGATGAACAAGTTCACTGTCTCGTACAGCGAGAACGGCAAGGCGACAACCTGCGATCTCCTGAACAGCGAGGCCAAGCCGCTCATCTACTATGCTCCTTCGCAGGAGTTCACGTTTGAGGTCGGATATACCCACCCTGAGCAGATAGACGCACTCTACGTGACGAGTACGCGCAATGGTGAAAAGAAGTACATGCAGGCGACCTACGATCCGAGCAAGGATGCGTTCGTGGCGTCGGGATTCTTTGATCCGGATGACCACGACTATGTTCCAGGGACCTTGAGCGTTGAATACACGAAGTCCAGGGCCGAGGCATTTGCGACAGAGGACTTTGACTGGTCCGCCTACTCTGACTATCTCCCCGCGGAAACCTTCTCGGCGGTTAAGAACGCCGACGGCCAATACGAAGCGATGATCGATCTTGCTGAGGCGTATCCGGACCTCATCAAGGAATCGACCAAAATCGGCCTCGCCATCTCGGACTGGAAGAACGAGACAGAAGTCTCGTCCACCTTCAAGGACTGGCTGTCCATCGCCGAAACGAACGACACCATTCTTTCTTACATTGTGCCGGGAAAAGACGGCAAGCGCTATATCTTCGACTTTGACTATACGGACGAAGATCGGTGGCTGATGCTTGTCAAGGACGTTGCGGACAACAAGTACCTCGAGATTATCATCAACGACGTGCTTGACCAGACGACGGACGTCAAACTGTGGGAGAAGCTCTCCAATGCTTCAGGCTATCTCTCTACTGCGGGAACCGTCGCAGGAATCCTGTTGAAGCAGAAGGGCATTGACTCCGACATAGCGGACTTGCGCAAAGAGGTTTACGGTCTCGGGCTGTCGCCAGCCGAGGAGGCTGCCGCTCTGAAGAAGGTCGATCAGTTGCACAAGGACCGTACGAACTTCATGTTGCTTTCAGCTACCATTCCCCTCTTCATGGCTGCGGCTGGATTGTCGGGCCCCGCTAGCTTGGTTCTCACGGGGATGCTTGGCGTCATCAACGCGTCGTCCTCGTTCTTCTTGGACATGCGGGTGGGCCAAATCACTGGCGGTGAGGTTCGTCCCAGCTGGGTCGTTGACCCGAGCGGCTCTGTGTACGACGCCGTCACGAACGAGCCGCTCGACAGTGTTAAGGTAACTGCGTACTGGATTGAGAGCGACGGGACAAGCGAGTTCTTCAACACCGTTCCTGCCGCGACGGAGTATGGTACATTATGGGATGCAAGTGAGTATGACCAGGAGAATCCGCTGGTCACGGGCGGAGATGGCAAGTATGCCTGGAATGTTCCCGAGGGATGGTGGCGCGTTAAATATGAGAGGGATGGCTACGGTACCCAATGGAGCGGCTGGATGACGGTGCCGCCCATCCGGACTGGTGTTGACGTGCACATGAAGCGGTCTATCTCTCAAGCGACGATTTCGGCTATAGCCAGCCAGTCGTTCACCGGGACCTCTATAACCCCGAAACCGTCTGTAAAAATCGGTGACACAACCCTAGTCGAGGGCACCGACTACACCGTCTCCTACAAGAACAACACGGCCGTCGGCACGGCGACGGTCACGATAACCGGCAAGGGCGGCTACTCGGGCAGCAAGAAGGCGAGCTTCAAGATCAACAGGGCCAGCGTGTCCGGCGCGTCGGTGACGGTGGCCGCGCAGACCTACGCCGGCAAGGCGCTCAAGCCCGCCCCCACGGTCAAGGTGGGGGGCAGGACGCTCAAGAGCGGCACCGACTACACCGTCTCCTACAAGAACAACACGGCCGTCGGCACGGCGACGGTCACGATAACCGGCAAGGGCGGCTACTCGGGCAGCAAGAAGGCGAGCTTCAAGATCAACAGGGCCAGCGTGTCCGGCGCGTCGGTGACGGTGGCCGCGCAGACCTACGCCGGCAAGGCGCTCAAGCCCGCCCCCACGGTCAAGGTGGGGGGCAGGACGCTCAAGAGCGGCACCGACTACACCGTCTCCTACAAGAACAACGTCAAAGCGGGAACTGCTACGGCTGTGGTTACTGGAAAGGGCAACTTCACTGGCACAAAGAGCGCCACGTTCAAGATCAGCAAGGCGAAGCAGCCGATGACTGCCAAAGCTGTTAACAAGACGGTCAAATACGCCAACGTGAAGAAGGGTGCGATTGCCTTGTCTAAGACGGTGACGGTCAAGAGTAACCAGGGGGCGCTCTCGTACAAGAACGTCAGCACGCAGGGGGCCGTAAAGAAGTTTAAGGTGAATGCGAAGAACGGAACAATCACCGTCCCCAAGGGCACTAAGAAGGGCACCTACAAGGTGAAGATCGAAGTCACAGCAAAGGGTAACACGAATTACGTCTCTGGCAGCAAGACAGTTACGGTGACGATTGCGGTCAAGTAGCGCAGATTAATGATAAATGCTGCTGTTGGCGCGGATCAGGGTTCTAGACAAAATGTTGGGTAGAAAATCGCAATCAACTCGCCATCAGGCAAAACTCTCTGAATTGAACGTATCTTTGGGTTCTAGACAAAATGTTGGGTAGAAAACCGCAATAATCAACTCGCCATCAGGCAAAACTCTCTGAATTGAACATTTCATTGACAACTAAAACCCCTGTTCAAACCCAAATTCGGGTACAGCGACTTATACCCTCAGCAGGGCAAATTATCGCGGATTCATCTTTCAGCGCCCTACGGACGCGGATCGACAAAGGGCGTCACCGCCCTCTTGCGCGGCAGCGCGGCGTCGGTCAAGCGCATCGCCTCCGCTTCACGGGTTGTCCGCTAGCCCCTCGGGTCCTCGAGCTTGACGCCGTTGATCCTGACGCCGCGCTCGACGATCCTCATGCAGCCCAGGGACAGCAGGCAGCGCCTGCGCATGCGCTCGAAGGTCTCGAGCCCGCAGCTCATGCGTCTCGTCACCTTGATGGAGTTGTTGAGTCCCCATATGACCCGGATCCTGTCAAGCGGGCGCAAGGAGAGGCCCCTCGTCCGTCGGCGAGGGATCTCTCTCCATATGCATCGACCCTGTGGTGCGGATCCCGT
>NZ_JAAVTO010000014.1 GCF_013185065.1 Adlercreutzia sp. ZJ473
GGAGCGAGCACGGGCACGGGCGCCGGAGCGGGCGTGGGCGCGGGTGCAGGTCGCGCGGCGGGTGCGCGCGGGCGCGACGCGCAAGCCGGCGCCGGCGTCGTCACCGCGTTCGTGGGCGACGGCATCAACGACGCCCCGGCGCTCGCGGCGGCCGACATCGGCGTGGCCATGGCGTCAGGCACCGACGTGGCGCTCGACGCGGGCCAGGTGGTGCTCATGCGCAACAGCCTGGGCGACCTCGTGACGGCGCTGCGCCTCTCGGCGGCCACCATGCGCAAGATCAAGCAGAACCTGTTCTGGGCGCTCGTCTACAACTGCGTCATGATCCCGCTCGCGGCGGCGGGCATCCTGGCCCCGGCGCTCGCCGGCGCCGCCATGGCGTTCTCGAGCGTGAGCGTCGTCAGCAACTCGCTGCTCCTCAAGCGCTTCAAGTAGGGCTTGCCTGCGGGGAGGGGCGCGCTCGCACGTTCGCCGCCCCTCCCCGGCAGCATGCGACACGTTCTCCTCTCCAAACCGTCGAGAAACACGCGATCTGATACCGATCTTCGTGTCTGAGGCATGTTGTCGCACAAAACGGCAAAACCCCATCAGGGGTTTTGCCCCGTGACAGCCTAAAGGCAGCGCCTAGGACGCTCTTCGCGGTATCGGATCGCGTGTTTCTCGCATGTTGGTATGCGCTGACGTGTCGCGTGATCTTCCCCGGCCGCGTCCCGCGCGCCCCTCTCCGGCTGCCCGCGCGGGGCGAAACGCGCCAGTGCTATACTTTCGCCTAATGGGCGCACCCCGTCAGGGGCCGCGCCGCTCGCTTTGGTCCGCTGACGAAAGGTCTGACATGAACACCGCCGCTGTTGTGCTTGCCGCTGGCGCGGGCACGCGTATGAAGTCGAAGAAGCCCAAGGTCGCGCACGAGATCCTGGGGAAGCCGCTCGTCCGATGGGTGGTTGACGCCGCGAAGGACGCGGGCGCCGAGCGAATCGTGAGCGTGGTGGGCCACGCGCGCGAGCAGGTGGCTCCGCTCGTGGAGGCCGACACCGAGGTGGTGGTGCAGGCCGAGCAGCGCGGCACGGCCGACGCGGTGGCGGCGTGCGAGGGCGCGCTCGCGGGCTTTGAGGGCTCGCTCGTGGTGCTCTCGGGCGACTGCCCGCTCATCACGCCCGACACCATCTCCGCGCTCGTGCGCATGCGCGACGAGAACGACGCCGCCGTGGTGGTGCTCACCATGCAGCTCGACGACCCCTTCGGCTATGGCCGCATCATCCGCGACGAGGCCGGCGAGGTGGCGCGCATCGTGGAGCAGAAGGACGCCACGCCCGAGGAGGCCGCCGTCACCGAGTGCAACTCGGGCTTCTACTGCTTCGACGCCCGCGCGCTCTTCGGCGCGCTCAAGCAGGTGAGCAGCGACAACGCGCAAGGCGAGTTCTACCTCACCGACGTTCTGGGCATCTGCCGCGCCGAGGGCCGCCGCGTGCTGGCGCTGCCGGCGACCGACGCCGCCGAGTGCCTGGGCGTGAACTCGCGCATGCAGCTGGCCGAGGCCGCGGGCATCATGCAGCGGCGCGTCAACGCGCGGCACCTGGCGAACGGCGTGACCATGTGGGACCCCGCGCAGGTGTGGATCGGCCCCGACGTGGAGATCGAGCGCGACGTGGAGCTTCTGCCCCAGGTCATCCTCATGGGGAAGACCTCCGTCGGCGAGGACAGCGTGATAGGTCCGAACACGCGCCTGACTGACACGCGCATCGGGCGCGGCTGCGTGGTCGACGAGACGGTGGCCGTGGAGGCGCAGGTCGACGACGGCGCCACCTGCGGCCCGCGCGCCTACCTGCGCCCGAAGGCGCACCTGTGCGAGGGCGCGAAGGCCGGCACGCACGTGGAGATCAAGAAGTCCACGGTGGGCAGGGGCTCGAAGGTGCCGCACCTGAGCTACGTGGGCGACGCCACCATCGGCGAGGGCGTGAACCTCGGCGCGGGCACCATCACCTGCAACTACGACGGCGCGAACAAGTGGCCCACGCACATCGGCGACGGCGCGTTCGTGGGGTCCTCCACCATGCTCGTGGCGCCCGTCTCGCTTGGCGAGGGCTGCATCATCGGGGCCGGCTCGGTGATCACGAAGGACGTCTCGGCGGGGGCCCTCGGCCTCGGCCGCGCGCGCCAGACGGAGATCGCTGGCTGGGCTGACGAGAACCGCAAGGTCAAGGAGTAGCAGACGCCATGGGCAGCGGCCGCGGCGACGGGCGGCCGCTGCCGCGTCGGCGGGCTCGCCAGGCCGCTGCCAGGCCGCTGCCGCGCTGGCGGGCTCGCCAGGCCGCTGCCGCGTCGGCAGCTTGCCGGGCCGCTGGCAGGCTGCTGCCGCGCTGGCGGGTCGCGTCGGCGGGTCCGCTGGCAGGCCGCAGGTCGCGGCCGCAAGTATTCGGCGTTTTCAGGCGCCGGATCGCCGTGCGAGATACTACAATGGTAAGTCGCATGCGCCGGGGCGGCGCGTGCTGTTTCAGCCCATGCGAACGAAGGAGAGAGCCTTCATGATGGAAACGAAAAGGCCCATGGCCGTGTTCACGGGCACGTCGAACCCCGAGCTTGCCGACAGCATCGCGAGGGAGCTGGGCGTGTCGCTGGGCAACGTCAAGCTCGAGAAGTTTGCCAACGGCGAGATCTACGCGCGCTACCAGGAGAGCGTGCGCGGCAAGGAAGTGTTCCTCATCCAGTCGGTGTGCGCCGGCGAAGGCTACGACGTGAACGACGCGCTCATGGAGCTGCTCATCATGGCCGACGCCGCCAAGCGCGCGAGCGCCCACAACGTGTCGGCCGTCATCGCGCACTACGGCTACGCGCGCCAGGACCGCAAGGCCGCCCCGCGCGAGCCCATCACGGCGAAGCTCGTGGCCGACCTGCTCACGGCCGCCGGCGTTGACAACGTGATCACCATCGACCTGCACCAGGACGCCATCCAGGGCTTCTTCGACATCCCGGTGAACCACATGACGGCCATGACCATCTTCGTGGACTACTACAAGTCCATGGGGCTCGACACCGACGAGCTGTGCGTGGTGTCGCCTGACGTGGGGCGCGCGAAGGCCGCCAAGAAGTTCTCCACCATGCTCGACTGCGACATCGCCATCATGCACAAGGACCGCCCGAAGCACAACCAGGCCGAGATCACGGCGCTGATCGGCGACGTCACCGACAAGATCTGCGTTCTGAACGACGACATGATCGACACGGCGGGCTCGCTCGTGGCCGCGGCGGCAACGCTCAAGGCCAAGGGCGCCGCGAAGGTGTACGCCTGCGCCACGCACGGCCTGTTCAGCGGCCCGGCGTACGAGCGCATCGAGAACTCCTGCATCGAGGAGGTCGTGGTCACCAACGCCGTGCCCGTGCCGCTCGAGCGCCAGACCGGCAAGATCAAGGTGCTCTCGGTGGGCCCGCTGTTCGCCCAGACCATCAGCAACGTCTACGACAACGGCTCGGTCTCCAGCCTGTTCGAGTAGGCGTGCGCGCGGGGCCCCGCCGCGCGCGAGGGATGATTTGCTCGTCAACCTCGGCTTCCGCCTGGTTTCCCGAAACCGGCGGGAGCCGCGTTGCATCAGGGGCGCCAAGGGCTTCGGGGCGCCCGAGGCGTCTGGATGGAGGCGCGCCAGGCGGAGGGACCGCGCTGCGCCTGGCGCGCGAAGCTGAAAGGAAAGCACGTGTATCTTATCGTTGGCCTGGGGAATCCCGGCGAGGAGTACGCGCACACGCGCCACAACGCGGGGTTCGACGCGGTGGACGCCATCGCCGAGGAGATCGGCGTGCGCTACTGGAAGACCGAGTGCGGCTCGCTCACGGGCAAGGGCGCCTACCGCGACGTCGACGTGGTGCTCGCGAAGCCCCAGAGCTTCATGAACACCTCGGGCGGGCCGGTGAAGCAGCTGATGAACGCCTACGGGGTCGGCGCCGACCACCTCGTGGTCATCCACGACGAGCTCGACATCGACCCGGGCACCATCCGCGTGAAGTTCGGCGGCGGGCACGCCGGGCACAACGGCCTGCGCTCCATCTGCGACAAGACGGGCACGCGCGACTGGTACCGCGTGCGCGTGGGCATCGGGCGCCCGCCGGGGCGCATGAACGTGGCCGACTACGTGCTCTCGCTTCCTAAGAAGGAGGCCAAGGACGACTTCGAGTACGCCGTGGGCCGCGCCGCCCAGGCCGCGCTCTTCCTGATCCAGCACGGCCTGGAGAAGGCGCAGCAGGAATTCAACTAGGAGGACTCCCTCGCTGCGGGCGACGAGGAAGGCTTGGTTTGAAGGGAGAGATGACGTGATCAAGCTCAGCGAGAGAGGCAACACGTACGCGCTGTTCGCCATCGTGGTTCTGGGATGCGCGCTCGGGTCGCTCACCCAGACGGTCATGAACGCCATGCTCGGCGGCGTAGGCGCCGACTTCGGCATCGACGCGAGCGTGGGCCAGTGGCTCACCACCGTCTACATGTTGGGAATCGGCATCACCGTTCCCGCCGTCACCTTCATGGCGCAGAAGATGTGCTCGAAGGACCTGATAGCGCTTGCCCTCGGGCTGTTCGCGGCGGGCGCCGTGGTCGACTTCGTGGCCGACAGCTTCCTCGTGCTGATCCTCGGCCGCGTGCTGCAGGCGGTGGCCACGGGCATTACGCTGCCGCTCGTGCAGTCCATCGCCATGATGCGCTTCCCGGCGGGGCAGAACGGCACGGCCATGGGCATCGCCGGCATCGCCATGGGGTTCGCGCCGAACATCGGCCCGCTCATCGGCGGCGCGCTCGTGGACTCCTGGGGCTGGCGCAGCTTCTTCGTCATCCTCGCGGTGCTGCTCGTGGTGCTCCTGGCGGCCAACGCGCTTCTGGTCGCGCGCGAGGAGGCGCCCTCGAGCAAGGCCACGCTCGAGGGCGTGTCGCTTCTGCTCTCGACGCTCGGCTTCGGCGGCCTTCTGCTGGCGTTCTCGAACGCGGCGAACATGCCGGTGGCGAATCCCGCGGTGTGGGCGCCGGCCGTCCTCGGCGCGGTGTGCCTCGTGCTGTTCGTGCGGCGCCAGAAGCTCGTGGAGCGCCCGCTCATCAGCATGCGCATCTTCGAGTCGGCTCGCTACCGCGCGAGCTTCGCGGCGCAGTGCTGCCTGTTCGCGTCGTTCATGGGCATCACGCTCATCGTGCCGCTCCTCGTGCAGGGGCCCATGGGCCTCACGGCGCTCGAGGCCGGCATCGTGTTCATCCCCGCCACCATCTTCGCCATCATCGTGAACCCGCTCGCGGGCATCCTGACTGACAAGCTCGGCGCCCGCCCGGTGGTCATCGTGGCGGGGGTCCTCTTGACGGCGGGCGCGGCGTCCATGGCGCTCGTCGGCGTTGACACGCCGCTGTGGCTGCTCACGCTCATGCAGACCGTGCGCGGCCTGGGCGTGAGCGCGCTCATCGGGCCTCTGAACTCGTGGGGCATGGCGGGCCTGCCGCGGGAGATCACCATGGACGCGAGCGCGTTCGTGGCCTGCGTGCGCCAGGCGTGCGCGTCTTTGGGCACGGCCGTCATGGTGCTCGTGATCGCCGCGGTGTCCCTCACCGCGCCGGGCGCCCTGGGATACCAGCTGGCGTTCGCGCTCTCGGCGGCGCTCTCCGTCTGCGTTCTGGCGTGCGCCGTGTGGAAGGTGCGGTAGCGCATGGCGTTTCTGCTGGGATGTGAGAAGGTCGGCGTCGAGTTCCCGACCAAGACCGTGTTCGAGGGCGTGTCGCTCGGCGTGGAGGCGGGCGATCGCATCGGCATCGTGGGGCGCAACGGCGACGGCAAGTCGACGCTGCTGAGGCTTCTGGCAGGCGAGGTGGAGGTGGACGCGGGGCGCGTGATCCGCACGCGCGGCGTGAGCGTGGGCGTGCTGGGGCAGGCCGACGAGCTCGACGACGCGTCGACGGTGGAGCATGCGGTCGTGGGCAGCCGCCCCGCGTACGAGTGGGCCGGCGACGTGCGCGTGCGCGACGTCTTGTCCGGGCTGCTCGATGACGTCGACTGGCACGCGCGCATCGGCGAGCTCTCGGGCGGGCAGCGCCGCCGCGTGGACTTGGCGCGCCTGCTCGTGGGAGAGTGGGACGTGCTCATGCTCGACGAGCCCACGAACCACCTGGACGTGCGCGCCATCACGTGGCTCGCGCGGCACCTGAAGGCGCGCTGGCGGCCCGGCTGCGGCGCGCTTCTGGTGGTCACGCACGACCGCTGGTTCCTCGACGAGGTGTGCCTGCGCATGTGGGAGGTGCACGACCGCGTGATCGAGCCGTTCGAGGGCGGCTTCTCAGCCTACATCATGCAGCGCGTCGAGCGCGACCGCCTGGCCGACCTCGCCGAGCAGAAGCGCAGAAACCAGCTGCGCCGCGAGCTCGCGTGGCTCTCGCGCGGCGCGCGGGCGCGCGCCACCAAGCCGAAGTTCCACGTGGCGGCGGCGCGCGAGCTCATCGCCGACGTGCCCGAGCTGCGCAACCCCCTCGAGCTCAAGCGCATGGCCATGGCGCGCCTCGGCAAGCAGGTGGTCGACCTGGAGCGCGTGAGCGTGCAGTTCGGCGACCGCGTGGTGCTCGACGACGTGTCGTGGATCATCGGCCCGGGCGACCGCATCGGCATCGTGGGCGGCAACGGCATCGGCAAGACCACGCTCCTGCGCGTGGTCCAGGGGGCGCTCGCCCCCACGCGCGGGCGCGTGAAGATCGGCGCCACGGTGCGCTTCGCCGTGCTCTCGCAGCACCTGAGCGAGCTCACGCGGTTCGGCGACGACCGCGTGCGCCAGGTGATCGGCCGCTATACGCGCCGCACCATGCTCGACGGGCGCGAGATGACGCCCGGGCAGCTGCTCGAGCGCCTGGGCTTCTCCGCCGCTGACCAGAACGAGCCGGTGTGCGACTTGTCGGGCGGGCAGAAGCGCCGGCTCGCGCTCATGCTCATCCTGCTCGACGAGCCCAACGTGCTCATCCTCGACGAGCCGGGCAACGACCTCGACACCGACATGCTGGCTGCCGTGGAGGACCTGCTCGACGGCTGGCCGGGCACGCTGCTTCTAGTCACGCACGATCGCTACCTCATGGAGCGCGTGACCGACGACCAGTTCGCCATCTTGGACGGCAAGGTGCGCCACCTGCCCGGCGGCGTGGACGAGTACCTGAGGCTGGTGGGGGAGGAGGACAGGGCGCCGCATGCGGGGGCTGGCGCTGGCGTGAGCTCTGGCGTTGGGGGGCGCGGGGCCTCCGCCTCCGGGCGAGCTCAGGGCAGGGACTCTGACTCTCCAAGGAGCGTCGCCTCCGGGCGTGCTCACCAAGCGAGTTCCGCACGAGCCGGAAGCGCCGGTGGCGCTTCCGTGCGAGCAGGACTGTCCGAGCGACTGAGCTCGCCCGGAGGCGACGCGGACGCCGCCCCTAGGCTCTCGGGGGGCGAGCAGCGGCGGCTGCGCAAGCTCATGGCCTCCAACGAGAAGAAGGCCGACACGCTGCGCGGCAAGATCGAGGCCAAGCGCGCCGAGATGACGACGGCCGACCCGTCCGACTACCTGGCGCTCACGGCCATCCAGGAGGAGATCGCCGCCTTCGAGTCCCAGATCGAGGAGCTTGAGCTCGAGTGGCTCGAAGCTGCGGAGGCGCTGGGGGAGTGAGGGCTCCGCTTGCGTGCGCGGGACGAGCGGAGCGGGCCGGCGCCGCAAAGCGCTGACGTGCGCACGGCGGATGCTCTTGCGCTTGCCTTCGCGTATGAAGCACGCTCAGCCGCTCGGCATGTCCGCCGCACGCACGTCAGCGCTTTGCGCCGGCTTTTTTGCCGAAGGGAGGGTTACTGCATGGTTGAGGGAGCGTCGTTTCGCACCGTAGAGGGCCGCGCGACGGCGGAGATCGTGGAGAAGAAGAGCCGCTTCATCGGGCAGATCGCCCACGTGGAGACGGAGGAGGAGGCGCTCGCCTTCCTGACCGAGATCCGCGCGCAGCACCGCATGGCGCGCCATAACGTGTACGCCTACGTGCTGCGCGGGCAGGGCGCGGAAGGGGGCGCGACGGGGCGCGTGCGCTACTCCGACGACGGCGAGCCGGCCAAGACCGCCGGCATGCCCACGCTCGAGGCCGTCCAGCACGCGGGGCTCGCTGACGTGGCCGTGGTGGTCACGCGCTACTTCGGCGGCATCCTCTTGGGCACGGGCGGGCTCGTGCGCGCGTACACGGCCGCCACGCAGGCTGCCATCGAGGCGGCGCGGGTGGTGGTCATCTCGCAGTGCGTCGAGGTGGTGGCCGAGGTGCCCTACGCGCTCTACGAGCAGACGGTGCGCCTCGCCGAGGCGAGCGGCGCACGCGTGATGGGCGCCGACTTCGGCGCCGAGGTGCTCGTGACCCTGCGCCTGCTCGACGGCACCCAGGACCCCCTGGTGGCGGCCCTCACCGAGCTCACCCGCGGTCAAAGCGAGCTTTTGGTAAGCGCCCCCTTCGAAGCCGCCTTCTAGGCGCGGATCTGTCCAAAGAGGTCGTCTTGCCGGGCTTCCAGTCGCCCGTCTCGTAGGGCTCGCTCCTGCGCGCGATGGCCTCTTCGCTGATGTCGAACATCACTTCCAGCTGCTTATCGTCCATGCTTGCCTCCCATCGGTTCGCATTCGCGAAATACTCGGGGAATAGTGAAGCACCTTGCCTTATAGAGCGATAGCGAAAAGAAGAAAACCCCAATGCTCAGAACTCTACTTCGTCCCAGCATTCGATTGACAGCCCTGGGATGCGTTGGAACTCACGGACGTTGCCCGTGACGAGCACGGCCTCGTGCGCGATGGTCGTTGCCGCTATGAGCATGTCGTTGCCGCCTATCGTGAGCCCCCGGCTTTCAAGGTCAGCTCGGATGCGGCCGTAAGCCGCGGCGCAGGTGCCGTCGAAGGGGATGATGGCGTAGGGAGTCAGGAAGCGCTCGAGCAGCAGCCGGTTTTCCCGGGGGCGGGCGCTCTTCTCCGCTCCGACGTGCAGCTCGGCTTCCACGATGGCCGGGATGGCGAAGAGCTTGGGGCTGCTCGCGCGCATGAGGTCGTAGGTGCAGGGCAGCTTTCCGCGCATGAGGTCGATGCAGGTGCATGAGTCGAGGAAGTACATGGTGACCGCCTCAGAACGTGGGGAGGGCGCCGTCAAGCGCGGGGTCGACGTCGGGCGGGGCCGTGAACGTGTCGTCTTCGAGCGCGCCATATACGTCCCAGTAACCCGCAGGCCATCCGCCGCTCTCATGGTGGTCGCGCACGAGGTTGGACACGTACTTCGAGAGCGACAGCTCTGCCAGCGCGGAGCTCTCGCGCAAGCTCGCCATGGTGGGCTCGTCAAGGTAAAGGGAAAGCTGCGGCATCGCGTCTCCTCTCTGATTTGAACGAAACAAGTATATCATATAAGTATACTTCCAGGAAGAGGCAGGCGCCTGCGGCAGCTGGTCGTGCTATGATTTGTCGTGAGAGTGAAGGGTTTGACGCGCAGCGTGAGGGGGCCGGGCGCAGATGGAGAGCGATCAGAGCAACGTTTTCGACGCGTCTGCCCCGTCTCGCCTGCGCGTGTATCCGTCGTTTTTCGGGTTCGGATTGTACTGGGCTTGGCTGTGGCTCATGTTCTTCACGGTCGATCTCGTCCCTGCCGCTGCTCGCGCTGCGGTTGAGGTCAACGCCATGCGCTCGCTTTGCCTCGCTGTTGAGGGCGTGGCGTTCTTTGCCGCTGTGCTCAATCTGGTTCGCAAGGATCCGCTTGTGCTCAAGTACGGGGTGAGCAACTCCGTCATCTGCGTGCTGGGAGCGTTGGGTACGGCGGGCATCATCGCCTGCGGGTCTTTCGATCTTGCCGGCGGCTTTGCCGGTTATGCGGCAAGCTGGGTTGCCTGGGGCGTTGCCGGCGCGCTTCTCACGGTCATCTGGGGGAGAATCCTCGACTCTTTGAGTGCGACGGGCATCTGCTTCTATCTGGCAGGGTCTATGGCCCTGGGGGCTGCCGTCGTGTACGTCCTGACCTACATGCCCACGGGCTTCGTCTGCCTGGCAGCGGTAAGCCTCCCGCTCCTCTCCACGCTGTCTGCCCATCACGCCAGGAACGTCATCAGAAGCGATGACTTCGTCGGCAAGATCCCTCCGGCGCCGGTGACGGATCCCGCCATCGTCCCACGACCCCTGCTTCGCATCCTGATCGGCGTGCTGACCTACTCCTTGGCGCTTGGCCTTATGCTTGGAATGATGGCGAGCCATGGGGAAGGCGGCTTCGACTTGGCCAACAGGATGGCCCTGGCCTCGCCCGTCATCGTCGGCGCGGTTCTCGCGTTCTTCGCCTATTTCAGGGGAGAAGACGACAGGGCGCTCAGCGTTCTCTACCGGTTCGCCATGCCCATGTTCGTCGCCGGCTTCCTCGTTCTCTCGTATTTCGGAGGGTCCGCGTATACGGCAGTGGCTTTCATCGCCATCATGGGCTTTCTGTGCTTCGATGTGGTTGTCATGGTGGTGCTGTTCAGCGGATCCCGTCATTTTGAGCATCTGTCGATCAGGTCGTTCATCATGGGAAGGCTTGTCAACGTCTTCGGCCTCTCGGGCGGTTGGGCTCTCGGCCTGCTGTTTGCGATCGGCTCCTTTCCCTTTGGCCTCACGCAGTCGGGCTTGTGCCTCGTCGTCGCCTGCGTGGTTGTCACGGTGTCTTCGCTGACCCTGCTCGAGAGGGACTTGTTCCCGGACGAGCTGCGCCTGTCAGGCGGCGCGAAGGCGGAATCTGCCTGCGAGGCGCCGAGGCAAGCGACAGTTCTGACCATTGACGAGGTGATTGTGCAGGTGGCGCGCGAAGGCGGTCTTTCTGCCCAGGAAACGCGCGTGTTCGCCTACCTTGCGAAGGGCCACAGCCGCAAGACCATTCAGGAGAAGATGTTCATCGCGAGCGCCACCGTGGATACGCATGCGCGTCACGTTTACCAGAAGCTGGGCGTGAGGTCGCGACAGGAGCTGATCGACCTCGTTGCGGCAGTTCTCGAAGGTGGTCAGCAGGCCTAGCCCTTGCTCTCGGCTAGCCCTTGCTCTCGGGCGCGTCGGAGGCGACCCCTGCGGGAGCGGGGGCTTTCGCGCCGCAGTAAGGGCAAGCCGGCTCCTCTTTGCGGTACTCGGCCGAGCAGGAGAGGCAGCGCCGCGTCGGCGAGTTGAAGAACGCCCTCATCGCAGGGGATGCCTCTTTGCCGCATTGCCCGCACTGTATGCAGAACAAGCACATGGTCTGCTGCCTTCCTTTGCAGATGAGGAGACCCCGGCATCGCAGTGAAGCCGGGGTCTCGTGTGACGCGTTTTACCCGAGCGAGTACAGGACCTGCTTGGGCTTGGCGGCAAGCTCGGCCTGCAGCTCGTCGAGGTCGCCGTACTTCATGATCGCCGCCTGGCAGTGCTGCACGCAGGTGGGCAGCTTGCCCTTCCCCTGGCGCTCGGCGCACAGGTCGCACTGGTCGGTGAAGATCGGCATGTTGATCCACACCCACTTGTCCTCACCCTCGGAGAGCTGGTAGGGGCCGGCTTGGACCATCATGACGCCGTTCTCCCCCTTCGGGAAGTCGTGCTCGACGCGGCACGCCATCTCGCAGGCGCGGCAGCCGGAGCACCACTCGTAGTCGACAAGAATTCCCTTAGGCATGCTGCTCACCTTCCTCGAGCTTGTAAATCTTGCAGATGAGCGCCTTGTAGTCGGCGCCGAACCCGGAGTCGCCGGGATGGTGGACGAGAAGGTTGTTGATGTTGAGCTTCTCGATGCCGTACAGGTCGTTCGGATCGCCCTCGGGGCGCCACCACGCGTGGTCGGCGCTCAGGATGCCGGGCTTGATGGTGGGGACGACCTTCACCTTGCTCTGGGCCCTGCCGATGGAGTTCTCCAGCCACACCCAGTCGCCGTCCTTGACGCCGTACTTCTCGGCGGTCTCGGGGTTGATCTCGACGCGCGGGTCGGGGTTCATGTCGCGCAGGCGTCCCGGATGCCGGTGCTCCGAGTGGAACATGGCCGCGTTGCGGGCGCCGGTGATGAGGATCAGCGGGTACTTCTCGAACTCCTCGGGGGTGGAGATGGGCGAGAAGGTCGGCTCCTCGTAGTAGGGCATGGGGTCGATCCGGCAGGCCTGCTCGAAGAAGTTCGAGTAGAGCTCGAGGCGCCCCGTCGCGGTCATGAAGCCCGGCTGCCCGTCGGGGCGCGCGAGGCCCTTCTCGTGCTTGCGGTACGTGAAGGGGAGGAACCCGGGCGAGACCTCCTGGAGGTCCTCGAAGGTCAGGTCACGGCCGCCCTCGACGCACATGCCGCCGAACATCTCCTCGACGGTGTCCCACGGGAACGCGGCGGGGTTCAGGCGACGGCCGATCTCGAGGACGATCTCGGGGTCCGACTTGCTCTCGCCGATGGCGTCGCAGGCCTTGTTGATGGCCTCGGCGCGCTGTATGCCGCAGCCGGCGACGATGCCGTTGCGCTCGGGGTAGGTCTGCGCGGGGAGGACCAGGTCGCACAGGGCCTGGACCGACGGCGTCATGAACAGCTCGTTCGCGAGGATGAAGTCGAGCGTCTCGTAGGCCTTCTTCACGCGCTGGGGTTCGGCGGAGGTGCAGGTCAGGATGTTCGTCTGCATGAACCACGCGGCGCGGGGCTTGTAGGGGACGCCCGTCTCGATGGCCTTGAGCACCTCCTCGGTGGAGGCCAGCTGCACGCCGAACGAGAGCAGCGGGTACTTGTCGATGCCCAGGCGCGCCTTGGCGGCCTTCTCGGTGACCCACTCGTTGCCGGAGGACTGGTCGGGGAGCAGGAAGGTGACGACGGGGGTCATGCCGCCGGGGACGTCGACGTAACCGCAGATCTGGTAGATGGCGCTGACGGCGTGCGCGGCGGGTATGCCCACGCGGGACATGTCGATGGCCAGGCCCATCTGGATGGCGCCGGGGCCCTGGGTGGCGAACATGCGGGCGGCCGCGCGGATCTTCTCGGGGTCGACCCAGCAGATCTCGGCCACCTTGTCGACGGGGTACTCCTGGACGCGCTCCTTCAGGGCGTCGAAGCCGTAGGTCCAGCGGTCGACGAAGTCATGGTCGTAGAGGTCCTCGTTGATGATCACGTTGAGCATGCCGAGGGCGAGCGCCGCGTCGGTCTCGGGGCGGATCTGCAGGACGATGTCGGCCTTGGTCGCGAGCCACGTGATGCGCGGGTCGACCACGATGAGCTTGCTCCCGCGCTTGAGGACGTCGGTGAACCAGTGGCCGTAGAAGCCGTCGGCGTTCGCGACGACGGGGTTGTTGCCCCACAGGATGATGGTCTCGGGCCTGCGCCACTCGGGGTTGTCGTAGCGGTCGGGGAACTGCTGGGAGCAGTCCATGACGTAGAAGCCGCCCGCGGTGGCGAAGCCGGCGGCCATGCGCGGGATCCAGCAGGACTGGCCGTCGAGGGCGTAGCAGTAGTTCGAGCTGCCGTAGGCGTAGCAGATGCGGGTGAGGTAGGCGCTGATGTCGCGGCCGGTGCCCTGGTAGAAGCACACGGTCTCGGGGCCGTAGGTCTCCTTGATCTCGTTGAGCTTGGTGACCACGATGTCGATGGCCTCGTCCCAGCTGATGCGCTCCCACGCGTCGGGGTTGCCGCGCTGGTCGCGGGCGCGCTTCATGGGGTACTTCAGGCGGTACTCGCTGTTGACGACCTCGGGGAGGTTCAGGCAGCGGACGCAGAGGCGGCCCTGGTTGTAGGGGTTCTCGGGGTCGCCCTCCACCTTGACGAGCTTGCCGTCCTTGTCGGTGTACATGAGCACACCGCAGCCGTCATGGCAGCCGGGGCCCGACCAGCCGCTGCCGCGCGTGACGGTGAGGTCGCCTTCCTGCCACTGGTGCTCCTTGTGCACGTGAGGAACCTGGATGATTTCCTCTTTTTTGGTCAATGGCCTTCCGGGCATTTCGTCCATACGGATTCTCCTCTCCTCTTTCCTCGTTAGGGAGGTGGCAGCGAGGCGGTTCGGCCGGCGCGATCCGCCTTTGGACGCTGCTCCTCTTGAGAAGAAGGTAATGCCGAGGGAGGTTCTCCGCATCCACGAAACAGCATGCCCCTGCGTTTTCCGGGTCATGGAAAAACCTTGATACGAGACTTTGACCTGCGAATACTCGCGAGCTTGCCGGTCTGCGCCCTTGCGGTTTCCGACGAGGAGCGCAGACGCGGACGATGCCCCGCTGCCTGGGGCAGCGGGGACGGTGGGCGGGGTGGCAAGGGCGCCGCTGCGGGTTGCCCTAGCGCTTGTTGAAGGGCTTGAGGGTGGCGGGGAGGCCGTCCTCGTAGACGAGCTTGGGCTCGCCGGCGATCAGCGGGCGGAAGTAGGCGAGCGCCTCGTCGCTGATGCCCTGGTAGTCGGGCAGGATCCACTCCTGCGGGAAGTGGCGCACGTAGTTGGCGAACTCGCTTGCGGGCGCGGCGAAGAAGCGCGCGTCGTACGCGCCGCTCGCGATCTGCTCGGGCGTGCGCGGCGCCACGCCGACCACCTGGCCGGTGAACGCGGCGTCGGCGGCGCGCATGTGCGCGCTCATGCCCAGCTCGTAGGCTTCGGTGACGTCGACGAGCGACTGCGCGAAGTTCGAGGAGCGCGCCGCGCGCGAGAGGTCCTGCACCACGCCGCGGGGCGCGATGCCCGCGTCCACGATCATCTGCTTGATGGTGAGCGCCGCTCCGCCCAGGACCGCGTGTGCGAAGCCGTCATGGGCCGTGTCGCCGGCGGAGACGTACGTGCCGTCGGCGTAGTGCGCGCCCTCGGACACCACGATGTAGCACTCGCCCGTCTCGTCCATCTTCCGCTGAACCTGCGCGAGGAAGGCGTTGCGGTCGAAGTCGACCTCGGGCAGCACGAGCAGGTCAACGTCTCCCGTGGCGCAGCAGCTCGCGGCGAGCCAGCCCGCGTCGCGGCCCATGGTCTCGAGCACGAACACCTCGGGGCGCGTGTAGGCGTCGTAGTCGAGGCGCGTGGCGTGCGTCACCTGGCAGGCGAGCTTGGCGGCCGACGGGAAGCCGGGGCAGTGGTCGACGGGCACGAGGTCGTTGTCGACCGTCTTGGGGATGCCGACGAAGCGCTCGGGGCGGCCGTTGGCGGCGGCCCACTCCGACAGCGCGTCGACGGTGTCCATGGAGTCGTTGCCGCCGATGTAGAACATCACGTCGACGTCGTGGGCGCTCATCACCTCCACGAGGCGCTGGTAGTCGGCGTCGTTCCCGCGCTTGAGCTTGTAGCGGCAGGTGCCGAGCGCCGACGACGGCGTCTGCCTCAGGATCTCGATCTCGCGGCCGGAGAGCTCGGTGAGGTCGTACAGCTTGCCCTCGAGCACGCCCTCGATGCCGTGGATGCCGCCGAGCACGCGGTCGAAGACGGGGTTGAGCTGGTTGGCGCGGATGACGCCGGCCAGGCTCGCGTTGATGACGGCGGTGGGGCCGCCCGATTGAGCGACGAGACAGTTGCGCATGGTGGTGCCTCCTCGGGTAGGGTTTCGGTAACGAGTCCATGATACCCGATATGGCGGAGGGGCGACGGCGGGGGAGCGCCGCAAGCGGCGCGCCGGCTCCGCGTCAGCTGCTCGCTTCGCCGCGTGTCGACCGCGCATCGGCTTCGTATCGAGCCGCGCGCATCGAACCGCGCGCCGACTGTGCGCCGGCTCCGCGTCAGCCGCCCGCTGCGCGGCCTGCGTCACCCCTGCTCGAAGCTCTCGCCGAACAGCGCGCCGATCACGTCCTCGAACATCTGCGCGGGCGTCCAGGGCTCGGCGCTCGCGGGCATGCCGAGCGAGATGTCGTAGGTCGCGGCATCCGACAGCCGCACGCGCACGAGGTCGCCGGTGAGGCTCGACGTGGCGTCGAGCATGTTGGCCGGGCAGAACACCCCGCCGATCCCCGCCACGCTGAGCGCGAGCAGCGTCATGAGGTTCTCGGACTCCACGAGCCCGCTGGGCTTGATGCCCGCGCTCTGCAGCTCGCTGCGCGCCACGCGCCCCGATATGTCGTCGATGGTCTCGAGTAGAAACGGGCAGCTCGAGAGCCGCGCAAGCCCCTCCGACTCGAGCAGCGGCACGGCCTCGTCGCACGCAAGCCCGGTGTGCTTCTCCAGAAGGCGCGGGTGGACGGCGAGCACCACCTCCTCGCGGTACAGCGGGCGCGTGGTCACGCCGGGGTGCGTGCTGTCGAAGTGCGCCACCACCACGTCGGCCTCGTTGCGCTCGGCGAGCCGCACGAGCTCCTCGTTGGTGCCCTCGATCAGCTTCACGCTCACGCCGGGCAGGCTGCGGTGGAACTGGTCGATCACGTAGGGCATGAGCACGCGCCCGCGCATGTTCGAGATGCCCACCTTGAGCTTGCCCGAGCCGCCGATGGTGGCCTCGCCCACGTGGCGCAGCATGGCCGAGCGCGCGAGGTCCTGCTCCTGGGCGTAGGCGAGGAAGGTCTCGCCAGCGCGCGTGAGGGCGAGCGGCGTGCTGCGCACCACCAGCTTGCAGCCCAGCTCGCGCTCGAGCGCGGCCACGCGCGAGCTCAGCGTCTGCTGCGAGATCTGCAGCTCGTCGGAAGCGCGCGTGAACGACCCGGCCTCCACCAGCCCGACGAACCAATCCCAAGACTCAAGCACCGCTGACCTCCCCAGCTCATCTCGGCGACCCTCGCGCGTGCGCGCCTGCGCTCTCGACGCGGGCGCAGGCATTCATATGCGCCCGCGCGCCCACACGCCCACGTGCTCTCGATCGCGCCACGCACTCGTTTGCGCGCTCGCGCCCGCGTCGCTCGCACCCGCGCATCCGCGCACCCTTGCGCAACGCTTACAAAGGTAAGCCAAAACGCCCCAGTTTTACCGTGAAAACTTGTGATCTCACCGAAATTTTTTGTTAAATGTCGCCGTAAGTGTATATTCGCCGCCTTTTTTCGCATAAAATGCCCACAGACTCTTTACACGAGTTTTCTGTTATCAAACGGGGAAGGGAAGAAGACATGAAGAAGAAGTTTCTCGCGCTCTTCGCCGTCGCGCTCACCGGCGTGATGGCCATGGGCCTCGTCGGCTGCGGCGGTGGCGGCGATACGGCCAAGTCCGACGGCGGCAGCGCGCCTGCGGCCGAGACGGCCAACCTGCGCTTCGTGACCGGCGGCGAGTCGGGCACCTACTACGCGTACGGCAACGTGCTCGCCCAGTACGCCACCAACGGCGACTACGGCGTGGCCGTGACGGCGCTTGCCGGCAACGGCAGCCAGGCCAACGTGCAGGCGCTCCAGGACGACGACGCCGACATCGCGTTCTGTCAGTCCGACGTGCTCGCCTACGCCTACGAGGGCACCAACCTGTTCGAGGGCGCCGGCTACGAGGACTTCTCCATCGTGGCTGACCTCTACCAGGAGCAGGTGCAGATCGTGACCTGCGATCCCAGCATCAAGACCGTGGCCGACCTCAAGGGCAAGACGGTCTCCGTGGGCGCTGCTGGCTCGGGCGTGTACTTCAACGCGCTTGACGTGCTGGCCGCCTACGACCTCACGCTCGACGACATCAGCCCGGTGTACCAGTCCTTCGGCGACTCCGCTGACTCCCTGAAGGACAACAAGATCGACGCTGCCTTCATCGTCGCCGGCGCCCCCACCACGGCCATCACCGACCTGTCCACCACCAAGACCGCCTACCTGGTCTCCATGGATGACGAGCATGTCGCCAAGCTGCTCGAGGCCTCCCCGTACTACGCCAAGGCCGTCATCTCCGCTGACACCTACGGCCTCGAGTCCGACGTGACCACCGTGTCGGTGGGCGCCGTGGTCATCGCCAACAACAACGTGTCCGAGGACGCCATCTACGGCCTGACGAAGTCCATCTTCGAGGGCGCCGAGAAGAACGTCGACGCGCATGCGAAGTACAAGGAGCTCGCGATCGAGGACGCGGCCGCCATCACCACCGTGCCGTATCACCCGGGTGCTGCCAAGTACTACGCTGAGCAGAACATCACGGTCGAGTCCAAGTAAGGCTCTGACGGCGTGATCCGCGCGGCGTGACCGCATGCGCCGCGATCTGAAGCTGGCCGAAGCGAGCTTCGCCCTGAAGGGCTGTGGCGGACGAGATGTTCGTCGCAGCCCTTCTCATGGTTTTCAGAAGGCAAGGAGGGTAGGCATGGCTCTTTTCAAGAGGAAGAAGGACGCCGAGGAGGCCGATGCCATGGTGGCGGCAAGCCCCGCCGGCGACATCGACGCCGAGGAGGTCATGCGCAAGTACGACAAGGAGTCGAACACGCGCATCTGGGAGGGCATCCCGAAGATCGTGGTCACGGCCGTCATGGTGCTGTTCTCGGTGTACTGCCTGGCCATGACGCTGCTGTCAACCGAGCAGGCCGAGGCGCGCCTGGCGCGCTTCTTGGCGTTCGTCATCGTGATCGGGTACATGATGTACCCGGCGCGCAAGACCAACCACAAGGTGAACCACATCCCGTGGTACGACATCGTCCTCATGCTGGCGGGCTTCGGCGCGTTCATGTACTACGCCATCAACTGCACCGAGATCCTGCTCATGGGCGCGCGCATCGAGCCTCTGCACGTGGCGCTCGGCATCGTGGGCATCCTGGTCTTGGTGGAGCTGTGCCGCCGCTGCGTGGGCCTGCCCATCATCATCGTGGTGGGGTGCCTGGTCATCTACGCGTTCTACTGGCAGTTCACGTCGTCCTCGTCGGCTGACCTGTACGCCTCGGTGCGCAAGATCGTGCAGAAGCTGTTCTACACCACCTCGGGCGTCATCGGCACGCCCATCAACGTGTGCTACACCTACATCGTGCTGTTCGTGATCTTCGGCGCGTTTCTGGAGCGCACGGGCATCTCGAACTTCTTCATCTCGCTGGCCAACCGCATCGCAGGCTGGTCGAGCGGCGGCGCGGCGAAGGTGGCCGTCATCGCGTCGGCCCTGTGCGGCATGGTGTCGGGCTCGTCGGTGGGCAACACCGTGACCACCGGCTCGGTGACCATCCCCATGATGAAGAAGGTGGGCTACAAGCCCGAGTTCGCCGGCGCCGTCGAGGCCGCGTCGTCCTCGGGCGGCCAGATCATGCCCCCCATCATGGGCGCGGCCGCCTTCCTCATGGCCGAGTACATGGGCATCCCCTACCTCGAGGTGGCCACGAAGGCCATCATCCCGGCGCTTCTGTACTTCGCGGGCATCTTCATCGCCGTGCACCTCGAGGCGAAGAAGCTCGGCCTCAAGGGCGTGCCGAAGAGCGAGCTTCCCACCTTCGGCTATCTGGCGAAGAACTGCTACCTGGTGCTGCCGCTCGTGCTCCTGGTGTGGCTCGTGGCCTCGGGCACGCGCACCATGGCCGCCTCGGCTGCCATCTCCATCCTGGGCGCCTTCCTCGTGGGCTTCGTGAACTTCCTGCTCACCAACTGGCGTGAGCGCGAAGAGGGTGCCACGTTCGGCGCCGTGCTCGCCGAGACGGTGAAGATCGCGCTGTTCACCTGCGCCGACGCCTTCGCCGCGGGCGCGAAGAACACCATCGCGGTGGCGGTTGCCTGCGCCATGGCCGGCATGATCGCCGGCTGCATCACGGTGACGGGCCTGGCCTCCACCATCATCAACGTGATCGTGCTCATGGCGGGCGACTTCATCATCATCGGCCTCGTGTTCACCATGGTGTGCTGCCTCATCCTGGGCATGGGCGTGCCCACCACGGCCAACTACTGCATCATGGCCTCCACCTGCGCTCCCATCCTCATGCAGCTCGGCATCGACCCGGTGTGCGCCCACTTCTTCGTGTTCTACTTCGGCATCGCAGCCGACATCACGCCGCCGGTGGCCCTGGCCGCCTACGCCGCGAGCGCCATCGCCAAGTCGCGCCCGATGGCCACGGCCGTCAACGCCACCAAGCTCGGCATCGCCAAGTTCGTGGTGCCCTACATCTTCGCGTTCAGCCCCGTGCTTCTGCTCGTGGGCGACAACGTGACCCCGGTCACGGTGGTGCTGAACACCACGACGGCGCTCGTGGGCGTGTTCGGCCTGCAGTGCGCGCTCACCAACACGCTGTTCCACCGCCACCTCAACCCGCTGTTCCGCGTGGTGCTCGCCGTGGGCGGCCTGTGCATGATGATTCCGGGTACGTTCACCGACGTCGTCGGCCTTGCTGTTATCGTGGGCATGTGCCTGGTCCAGTGGATGCTGGCGCGCAGGGACAAGGCGAAGGACGTTGAGGTTTCAGCTGATGACGAGCCGACCGAGGCCGCCGCGTAGGGCGTCTCGGGCCAAGCCGTCGAGTGAGGAGAATCATGGCAGATAGAAACATCGTGTGGGTAACGGGCTGCAAGGGCTTCGTGGGCGGCGTGATCTCCGAGCGCTTCGAGCGCGCGGGCTACAACGTGGTCGGCACCGACGTGGAGCTGTCGGTGTGCGAGCCCGAGCGCCTCGAGGCGTTCGCCGAGGAGATCCAGCCGGGCGTGATCGTCAACTGCGCGGGCATCCGCCGCGACGCGACCACGCTGGGCACGCGCGTGAAGGCGTACGAGGTGAACGCGCTCGGCGCGCGCAACATCGCGCTGGCGGCGAACACCATCGGCGCCACCATCGTGCAGGTGTCGTCTGACGACGTGTACTCCTCCAAGCTCGACGAGCCGGTGAACGAGTTCGACAGCCCGCACCCCAACACGCCCTACGGCAAGTCCAAGCGCGCCGGCGAGATGATGGTGCGCAACACCACCGACGACCACATCATCATCCGGTCGTCGTGGCTCTACCACGCGCAGAGCGGCCGCATGAAGGACATTCTCGACGCGGCGCGCGCGGGCGAGAAGTACGTCGCGCGCATGGACCAGTTCGCGGCGCCGACGAGCGTGTCGACGTACGTGGCGTTCATGCTCAAGGCCATCGAGCGGCATGCGAAGGGGACGTTCCACATCGTGAGCCGCGGCCGCGCGAGCCGCTACGACTTCGCGGCGAAGATCCTGGAGTACGCCGGCTACGAGCCGGGCAAGGTGCTCGTGCCCGAGACCGACCCGAAGACGGCCGAGAACGTGGTGCTCGAGAGCCTGATGCTCGAGATGGTAGGCGCCGACCTGCCCACCTGGGAGGACGACCTGCGCGCCTACATGGCCGAGGAGAACCTGCTGGCATAGGGACGCGTTCGCCGCGCTTGCGCCCGTGCGCTCGTGCGAGGCGCGCGACGCGCGGGCAACACGCACGCGCGCCACGCGTGAGCAACGCGCATGGCGCGCACGATGCGCGCGCTGAGGCGAGGGCCCGCAGCTCACGTGAGCTGCGGGCCCTCTTGCGCTTGGGACGCCGTTTCGTTCTCCATGCTGGACGAAAAGCGCTTAAAGCCGTCCTATATGGGGGACGAAACGGCGGCATCCGTCGCGTGAAGGCAAGCGGGCGGCGCTTTCGGGCGCCTGCTGCCTTTCGGCTTGCCCTACCCGATGAGGTCTTGGAGCACGAACTTCCACGCGGGCTTCACCTCTATCGGGATGCCGCCCTCCTCGATGGCGCCCGATTCGCAGTTGATGACGTTACCGACAACGGCGCTTTTCCATCCACCTCTCAAGTGATTCTGGATGGAAAAGGGTCGTTATCGGCGATTTCCTGGGAAAAGTGGATGCGAAAGCGCCGTTGTCGGTGGTTTTCGGGGCTCGAATCGCCGATAACGGGCGTTTTCCAGCCAGCTTTCCCGAGTTGTGGATGAAAAGAGGGCGTTGTCGGTGCTCAGTTGAGGCGGCTTCCGCTCGCATGTCGCTAGAAGCACCGCCTCTAACGTCGCATCGTCATCGCGGGACAAGGTGAGCTTTCGGACGCCTTCGCCGGCGGCATCGTCGAGGAAAAGCATGGAGCGGATATCGGCTGGAGTCGGAATCCCGCCACTCATCTCATGCGAGTCCGCATATCGCGCAAGCGCCTCCAGAAGAAGAGTGATCGTCGTGATGCGCTGCTGCCCATCGACGACCGACAGCCTTTCGACCCCTTCTCCGAGGTCCTCCTCCCTTGTGAGTATCACGATTCCGGAGAAATGATCCCTCTCATCTCGCGCCGCCCGATTGACGTCAAGCCAAAGCTCAGAGCACTGCCTAGGCGTCCATGAATAAACGCGCTGATAGGGCGGGATATCCAGCTTCAAGGCGGGATTTTCGAAGAAATCCATGAGGCGCATCTGCTTCACGTCCATCGGACGCGCTCCTAGCGTATTGTCGGTACGCGCACTTATGGGGGCGATACGGAATTGCGGGCTCGTCGAGCGAATCGTGAGCAGCCCCTCCTCGCCGCAGCTCAGACAGAAGTCGTCTCCCCATCCTCGACCTGGCCTTCGAGCTTGTTGAGGGCCCAGAGCACATGGGAGCGAATCGTCTCGTCAGGATTGCCGAGCTCCATCCTCAGGTCCTGGACATAACGCGCATCTCCGGAATTGCCCATCGCGATAGCGGCATTGCGCTGGAAGGCGACGGGATCGTCGACGTAGTTGTACATGATCGGGCGGACGCAGCGCTGGTAGAATCCATCAGGCATGTGGAGGAGCTTTTCCAGGGAGAATTCCGATGAGATCTGCTCCAGCAGGGGATCCGAGGTCTTTTCGCGGCGCAAGGCCTTCTGGTTGCGCGGGCATACCGCCTGGCATGCATCGCAGCCGTGAACGTGCAATCCCAGTTTGTCTCGCAAGCCTTCGGGAATGTCGCGAACGCCTGCCCTTGAGTACGACAGGGCGTTGACCCAGACCATGCATTTGCTCGCATCGAGGTTGAAGGGCTCGCCCATCGCGTCCATCGGACACGCATCGATGCAGGCATGGCAATGGGGCGGGCAAAGGCAGTTAGGCGCTGGCTCATCAGGCTCGAATTCGCAAGTGGTGAAATATCCGTACAACGTGACGAAAGAGCCCACTCCGTCGACGTAGGCGAAGTTGTTGCGTCCGAACGAGATGACTCCCGCCCTCAAGGCGGCGGGGCGGATCATGAGCTGTATGCGATCCGGCTCGAAGTCGACGCCCTCTTCCGCAAGATAGGATTCGAACGCGTCGAGCCGCCCTCGGGCCGGCGTGCCTTCACGGGGCATGAAGCTGTGCGAAAGGTAGAACCTTCCTATGTAGGGCAACAGGCTCTCCGGGTAGTCGATCTCCGAGTAGTCGTATGCCAGCACGATTATCGAGCGCGCTTCCGGCGCGATCTGCCTTGGATGCGATCCGCGCTCCGCCAAGCCGAGCAGAAACTCAGGATACTCTCGCCTCCGCGCCTCTTCGCACACGCGGGGCAGGTCGTCCATTGACGTGAACCCGATCTTGCAGAAGCCCAGCTCCTCCGCCCGCTCCTTTATCCGATTCTTGAGATCCATGGCGACGTCCCTCCCGCGCAAAGGACCGCGATTCAAGCCTTCACATTATCCTTTACATGTATAGTAACATAGCATACTACCGTCGTTTCGTCCCCCATATCGGACAGTTTCAGCATTTTACGTCCGGTATGGGGGACGAAGAGCGCTGAAAGCCGTCCGGTATGGGCGAGTGCCAACAATACCGACAACGCCGTTTTTCCATCCACCTCTCAGGTGATCCTGGATGCAAAACGCCCGTTATCGGCGATTTCTCGGGGAAAGTGGCTGCGAAAGCGCCGTTGTCGATGGTTTTCGGGGCTCGAATCGCCGATAACGGGCGTTTTGCATCCAGCTTTCCAGAATCGTGGATGAAAAAAGGGCGTTGTCGGTGCTCAGGACGAAAAGGGGTCGTTGTCGGTTGCTCGGGCCCCAAAGACTCGAAGAGACCGCGCTAGTGCTTCTTGCCCTGGGCGTTCGAGTCGGACAGCCCCATTCCGACGGCGCTGCCCATGTCGAGCGCCTGCGTCTCGAGGAGCTGCGCCTCCTTGATCTCGCTCATGATGTCGGTCAGGTCGCGAACGCGCGTCCTCAGGTTCTCGCGGGCCTCGTCCACCTTGAGCTCGCCGCTCCTCTCGTAGTACGCGTCGCTTCCGAAGTACGAGATGAACTGCGTCGTGATGTTCCTCGTACTCAGCTCGGCAAGGAACATGATCATCTCGCGGCCGTTGCCGAAGCTCTCCTCCACGAACTTGATGCCGTTCTCGAGCTTCTGCTGGGCTTGCTTGACCAGCGGCTCGATGGCGTCAACCTCCTCGCGGTAGGTTTGGCTCACCACTGCGAACGCCGCGCTGCCCGACTCGACTCCCTCCACGGAACACGCTCCTGCGATGCTGCGGATCTTGCGGAAGAAGAGCTTTTCGCCGCGCACGAAGTCCTTGACGGCGGTGCCCGCCGCGACCTTGCGCTCAAGCTCGGCCTCGCGCTCGCGCAAGGGCGCGAGCACCGCCGTCTCCACCGTCTGGCCTTCCAGCAGCTTCGGCTTCGCGGTCCTCAGCTCGTCGCGCAGCGCCAGCACGAGCTTCTGCTGGTCGAGCGCTTTCGAGCACTGCGCGGAGAGCGCGTCCAGGATCAAGCTGAGGAGGGCCACGCGCTCGTCGAACGGGGCGTCTTTGGCGCGGTTGACCACGTCCAGGCTCGCGTCCCCGTCAAGCACCTGGCTGATCTGGTAGTCCGAGCGGTACTTCTCGAACAGGGTGTAGTACACGGAGAAGCGGTCCGCGATGTCCTCGTCGCGCAGGAACTGGGAGAAGAGGACGTCGTTGCATGCGACCCCCGACTCCTCGTAGAGCGATATGACCTTCGCGAGGTCCTCCCACCCGCGCGCGGTGACGAAGCTCTTGCCTCCGCCCGGCTTCGACTCGACCTTGTAGAAGCAGTCGGGCTTGGCTTGCAGGAACGACGTGACGACGGGGTGGATGCCCTTCTCGGCGGCGTAGCGCCCCCAGACGGCGTAGTCGGGCTCCACGTCCAGCTCGCGCAGGCGGTCCAGGATCACGATGTCGAACTCGTGGACCGACCTGTTGTACTCGGGCGGGTTGCCGGCGCACACCACCACCCAGTTGTCGGGCACCTTGTGGCGCCCGAACGTCTTGAACTGGAGGAACTGCAGCATGGAGGGGTAAAGCGTCTCCGACACGCAGTTGATCTCGTCCAGGAAGAGGATGCCGCGCTCCTCGCCGGTGGCCTCCATGTAGTCGTATATCGCGCCCACGATCTCGCTCATCGTGTACTCCGAGGCGTCGTACTCCAGCCCCTTGAACTTGCGGTGGACTATGTGGGGCAGGCCGAGCGCGCTCTGGCGCGTGTGGTGGGTCATAGAGTACGAGACTAAGCCGATCTGCAGCTCTTGGGCGATCTGCTCGATGATGGCGGTCTTCCCGATGCCGGGGGCGCCGACGAGGAACATCGGGCGCTGCCGCTCCGGCTCGATGATGTACATGCCCGCGTCATCTCGCCTGAGGTAGGCGTTCACGGTCTCCTTGATCTGCTTTTTCGCTGTGGCGATGTCCATGGGGGCTCCTTAACTCAGTTTGCTCTTGAAGCGGTTGATTCCTTCTTTGTCGATCAGGACGCGCATGGCCCAAGGGGGCACTTTGGGGATGTAGTTGTCGCCTTCGTCGAGGAACACGAACGCCGTGTCGTAGTCGGGCACCTTCTCGGGGAAGTCGCCGATCCCGTCTGTGAAGTAGATGATGCCCTTCAGGTCGGACAGCTCGCCGTCCCGCCTCAGCTTGTCGACGTAGCTGAAGGCGGGGCGGAAGTCGGTGCCGCCCATTCCCCGTATGGTGAAGCTCTCCATGAGCCTGTCGACGTCGCGCAAGTCGCCTATCTTCGTGTCGGACTGCACTTTCGCGTCGCACTGTATGACGTGGATGTTCACCTCGTGCGAGCAGTCCTCCTGCTTCTTCAGGATGTTGAACGTGTGCTCGACGAACTTCTTGACGAGCTCTCCCTCGCATGATTCGGACGTGTCGATGCAGATGGCGAAGTCGCGGATGCGGTTCGTCTCCTTGTACTCGAGGGGCTCGACGAGCGGCATGTTCCCGTACAGCTTGAGCCCGTAGGTGTAGAAGACGTAGTCGAACTCGTCGTCGTTGATCTTCATCTCCTCGGAGAGGGAGGCGAAGCGGCGCAGGAAGTCGGAGTAGTCGGTCTTCTTCCTGTTGGCTGCGGACAGCAGCTTGGTGAAGCCGCCCGCCTCGCAGCCCCACGACGCCGAGAAGGTCTCCAAGTCGGTCTCCACCTGCTTGGCCAGCTCCTCCCAGCTGCGCTCCTCCTCGTTCTCCTCGGGGTCTCGCGTTGACTCGTCGACCTCGTCGCGAGGATCGTCCGCCTCGCCCGCCTCGGCGTCGCCGCGCTCGCCATCCTCGTCCTTTGCGCCGGAATCGGAGCTCTCCGAGGTGTTCGGGGCGTCTTCGCCGTCCATGCCGTCGGCGTCGTCGTCTGACGTGCTGCTGTCGTCCTGCCCCTCGGAAAGGTCGTACACGTCCTGGCGCTGCTCGTCTTGCGACGACGAGTCCCCGCCCGAGCCGCTGTCCCTGCCGTCGGACTCGCGCTTGTCGTCGGAGCTCTCGACGGTGCAGCTGTCATCGTCGGGGAGCTCCGTCTTCAGCTGCGGCTTGTACGAGGGCCATCCGCGGTGGTAGTCGCGCTCGAACAGCGCGTGGAGCTCGTTCAGCCGGGCCCCTCTCACCCTCAGCTCAGCCGGGCCCCGGGCCCACCTGAGCGAACGCGTGAAGAGGCCGTACAGGTTGCCGGGCGTGAGCTTTCCCCCGCAGAGGCCGCGCAGCTCCTCCAGGGCGGCTTTGCGCTCCCCGTCGAGGGGGCTCGCGAACCGCTTCCCGCAAAGCTCCATGGCGGCATGTTCCGCCAAGACATCGCAGACGAGCCACCATGCCTCGGTGTTCCCGCGGGTCGTGTCGTAGGGGTGGCGAAAGAGGCAGTGCATGATGGAGTGCAGGTAGTCGCGCACGACCTCGTTGAACCCAGCGTCGAAGCGCCCTATCACCGTGTAGGGGTCGTAGTAGACGTACGTCCCGTCAACGGCCAGCGCGTACCGTCCGATGTTCTCCGTGAGCCGGGGCTCCATCTTCCAGAGCGCGACGTCGAGGAAGCGGAACTTCATCATGAGCTGGACGCGGGCTTCGTCGACTATCTCCAGCGCTATGCGCTGGGCCTGCTCGAAGCGGTCCTCTTCGTCTTGCAGCTTCTGCGGAGAGCTGCTGGATGGGGCGGTCATGGCATCACCAGGCAATCTGTCTACAGGTCATAGTCGAATACGCTCTCCGAGCACATCAGGCGCTTCGTCTCCAGGAGATGGGCTGACGTCGCGGCGTCGCGCAGGGCGGTGACGCGCTCGATTATCTCGTCGATGTTGCCGGGGTTCACGTAGCCTCGGTCCACGAGCTCGTCGAAGGTGGCTCGGTCGTCGTGCAGGGCGACGTCGACGCTGATCTCCACGATGTTGTTGCGGACGATCCGCTCCAGCGACGTCCTGTTCGCGCCGGTGAGCATGAACGGGTCCTCGAACCTGTCGAGGATCAGCCTCACCTGCTCATAGGCGCTGATGTCGTCCTTCTTGTCGCGCGTGATGGCGAAGCTGTGCGCGTTCGCCAGGCATATGTCGAGCTGCTCCACGATGCCGGGCACGTTCACCCAGTTCGCGCCTCCAAGGCCGACCGAGATCCCGCGGATGCCGCTTTGCGTGTTGGGGAAGCAGAAGTCGAAGACGCGCCTGCCCTCCAGGGGCTCCGCGAGCTCGACGTGGATGCGCTCTATCCAGCATCTTGTCGACAGGCCGCTCGAGCCGATGACCTTGAGGCTGGGGTTCAGGGACAAGAGCTCTATCCCGCGGGCGTTGTTGAACGCGTAGTCCTCGACCCTCACGATCTCGTCGGGGAAGACCACCTCCGGCTCAGAGCCGACGTAGATGATGACGGAGTCGCCGCGCTCCGACCTTCTGCACAGCATTCCGCATGCCAGGTAGAAGGCGTCGTTCGCGGGGGACACGTCGACGCGCGCAAGGGACGGCACGCCTCTCCCGTAATGCGCCCCCTCCGTCACCAGGGCTCGGTCTCCCAGCGACTCCAAGCTCGCGGGTATGCGGACCTCCTCGAGGTTCGTGTCGAAGAACGCCTCGTCCCCGATGGTCTGCACGGAGTCGGGGAGGCTCACGTGCCGCAGGTTCTTGCACACCCTGAACGCCGACTCCCCGATGCTGCGGACCGTGTCCGGGATGCGCACGCGCGTTATGCGGTCATGGAAGGCGAAGGCCATCGGCTCGATCGCGACGGCGCCGTCGTAGACGCTGTAGATCTCCTTCTCCGCGTCGATGAGCTGCACGAGGTGGATCCCGTCGGCCTCTCTCCGGTAAAGCCCCCCTTCTCCGTCGTAGAACTGGTCCTTCGAGCGCTCGTCGACGAAGAACGTGCAGCGAGGACCCGAGTGCACGATGTTGGTGCCCCTCGTCACGGAGGCCCCGATGTGCTTGACCGTGGCGGGGATGGTCAGGCTGTCCAGCGACGACCCTCGAAACGCCGAGCCTCCGATTGACTCGAGCCCCTCGTTCAAGACGGCCTCATGGAGCTGGGCGCAGTAGAAGAACGCCTTGTCCTCGATGCTCTTGAGGGACGAGGGCGCGACGAATCTCCGCATGCCGGTGTCGGAGAAGGCGAACGGGCCTATCGTGGTGACCGAGTCCGGCAGCGAGACGCGCTCCAGGCTCTTGAATCCGTGGCAGCACTTCTCGCCTATGACCTCGCATCCCTGCGCTACGGAGAGCTCCTCCCGGGGGCATGCGAGGGCGATCATCTGCTTGAGGTCGGCGGAGTAGAGCGCGGAGCCGTCGGTGGTGATGAACGGGTTCTCCGCGCTCACGACGACCTCCGCGAGGTCAGACCCCTGGAGGGCGCCTGCGTCGACGGCTCGAACGGCCCTCCCGATGACGAGCTTCTTGAGCTTTCCGCTGCTGAGGACGCCCCTCCTGATCCTCTCGAGCCCTCCGGGAAGCACGAGCTCCTCAAGATGGGGGCATTGGTCGATCCAGCTCGCGTCAAAGTCGGAGGCGCTCTTCGGCAGGACGAGCCTTCTCAGGTTCGCGTTGCGCCGAAAGGCCCCGCTGCCTATCGTGTCGATGCCGTCCGCGCAGACGATCTCCTCTATCAGGGAGTTGCCGGAAAGGGCGCTCGACGCTATCGCGAGGACGGGCGCGCCCTCTATCTCTGCCGGGACGCTCAGCGCGCGCGTCGCGGCCTTGATGCCGGTGATCTGCGCGAAAGAGCCGTCTATCACCACGTAGCGCCAGACGGCGCCGTCCGGGGCCTCGAACATGCGCTCGCCCGACCTGCTTCCCCGCACGGACCCCCGCTCGCGGCGGCTGAAGCTGACGCGCTTGTCGCCGATCTCCGCGATCTCCTTGAGCTGGGTGTCGCTCAGCGCTATCGCGGCTCCGCTGTCTGAGAAGCCCGTCGGGATCATGGACGGGAATACCAGCCTGCTTCGGTCGCCTTCCTCCACGACGTGGGGCCCCGCATAGGGCTCGGCAGCGGACTCGTCCGGCTCTAGGGCCGCCTGCTCGTTCGCTCGCACGTTGCCGGCGATGTCGAATTGCCGGTTCGGCTCTATCACCTCGGAGTAGAGGACGCAGTACCTCAGCCCCTTGAGGGTCGCGCGCACGTTCGCAACGGGGAAGCTGCCGTGATGGAGGACTTCGCAGGCGAGAAGCCCGCGGGCGATCATCTCCTGGTACGCCTCGCTGCCCTCAAGCGCCGACAGGGGCATGTCGGTCGACTGCGTGCGCATGTTGTCTTGTCTGAGCGAGATGTTGTACAGGAGCACCTCGCGGTCTTCGGAAAGCCGTCCTTCGGCCAAGATCTCCTCATCGAGCATCAGCGGTTCTGCTCCTTCTCATGCGCGCGGCTGCGCTTTCGCGCTCGGCGCCGGGTTCGCCGGGTTCTGCTTTGGGCTGGCTGCCATGGCGTCGGACAGCCTCGCCTTGAGCTCGTCGAGCGAAGGGGCGTCAGAGCTCCTGTCGTCGAGCTCCCCGTTCGGGTCGAACGGCCCGTCGACGCCGTCGTGAAACGCCTTGAGTATCTGAATCGACTTCAAGGGAACGTCTATGTCGAAGTCCTGCTTGATCGAGTAGTACATCAGCTCGTAGAAGCCGCCCCATACTTCGATGACGTGCTGAGATCGGGACTCGAACTCCGGGCGGCTGGGGTCTAGGTTCTCCAAGCCCCACTCGTAGTGCCCGCGCATCAGCTCATCTGCCAGGGCGCGGTCCTTGAGTATGTCGTAGAGGAGAAGGCGGCCGCCGTTTTTGCTGAGCAGATAGCCGTAGTAAAGGCAGCCGATGCGGTGCGCGTCCAAGTAGCTCAGGCGCGTCGGGCCCCCGTATTCGACGATGCCGAGCATGTCGGCGATGGTCGACAGGAGCCCGTTCAGGTACTCGACGGCGAAGTCCATCTTGCGCGGGTAGTAGTGCTGGACGAGGGCCCGTGAGATGCCGGCCTCCTCGGCCACGAGCTGATACGAGGTCGCATCAAGGCCCCTGGTGACAAGGCTCTTTTGGATCACGGCCTCTAAGCGCTTCCGCAGCTCAGGGTTTTTGGTTCGAGGCATGCCCAGCCTTTCGGGTCGTTTTCTATATGCTTTCACGTTATGATAGCTATACGCGTATAGTTGTCAATAGGGAAAACTCTACTCAGCCCCCCTCGTGCGGAAAGACAGCAAGCGGGCGGCGAGGATGTTCCCGCCGCCCGCTTCGTCGCGCTCTCGCCTCCTGCGCTCTCGCGCCGTCACGCCATGGCGCGAGAGCGCAACGGCGCCGCTATGCCGTCATGCCGTCATGTTGGGCCGTTCGTGCGCGACAGCGCCGTCATGCCAGGCCGCTTGTATGCCACGGCGTTGCCACGCCTTCTGCGCTATCGTGCCGTGGCGTACTCGACGGCCGCGCGCGTGGCCTCGCCGGCGTCGTCAAGCGACCACACCTTGGCGCCGCGCCCCTCCACGCGGGCCTTCGCCTGCGCATAGGCGCTCTCGGCGTCCGCGTCGTCGCCGAGGGCGAGCGCCTGCGTCGGGCAGTCCATCACGCAGAACGGCAGCTCTCCGGCCGCGACGCGGGGCGCGCAGAACGTGCAGCTCGGCAGGTAGATCGGCTGCCACCACATGTGCAGGTCGGGGTAGGCGCCGGCCGGCCGGTCGATGCCGATGCCCGAGCCGTGCGTCTTCACCTCCACGCGATACTCGTCGTCGTCCAGGTGGTTGCCCACCTTGCAGCCCATCGCGCAGGTCCAGCAACCAATGCAGCGGTCGATGTCGACCAACATCTTGCATGCCATGGCTCTATGCCTCCTTGCCAGCGTACTTGCGAATGTTGCACCAAGAGTCCCAGTAGCAGTCGGTCGAGCCCGTGAGCGAGCTCATCGACTCCACGTAGGGGTTGGGGTGATGCCCGGCGGCCAGCCAGTCGGCGAACCACTTGTCCTCGAGCGGCCCCTGCGAGTCCTGTCCTGCGCACTGGGCCGTGATCTCGGCGTACGTGCCCTCCTCGAACTGGCGGCGGCGCCAGCCGAACCACACGTGCACGGTGCCCTCGGGGATGCTCTCGTCCAGGTCGAGGCGCGTCACCACGTGCCCGCGGTCGTTGTACACCTCCACCTTGTCGTTCTGCGCCAGGCCCGCGCGCTCGGCGTCGGCCGGGTTCAGGCGCGTGGCCGGCGTCTCGCCCGAGAGCTTCACGGTGATGGGGTCGTCGGTGAAGCTCGACTGCATGAAGAAGCGCTGGCGACCGGTGAACAGCTGGTACGGATAGTCCTTCGACTTGCCGATCTTGTTCGGCTCAAGCACGCGCGTCGTCGCCATGCCCAGGTCGGCGAGCTTCTCTGCGTAGATGATCTCCATGCGCCCCGTCTCGTTGTCGAGCACTTCCGCGGGGTTGAGGTACGGCGTGTACTTCGGCTCGGGCGGCGCGGCGGCACGGATGATCTTCTCCTCCTTGAGGCGCGCGTAGGTGACGGGCGGCTGGATGCCTGCCACCAGCGGGTACTTCGTCTGCAGGCGGATGTCGATGTACTCGGGGATGGACAGGGTGAAATAGTCGCCGAGGCCCACGCGCTTCGCGAGCTCGCTGAACACCCACACGGGCTCGTGGCCGTCGACCTGCGGCTCGATGGCCGGCTCCTGCAGGATGAGGTGGTTGTAACACGCGCCGGTGATGAGGTCCTCGCGCTCGAACGACATGAGGTCGGGCAGCACGTAGTCGGCGATCTCACCGGTGTCGGTGAGCCACACGTCGTAGTCCACCACCAGCTCCATGTCGCGCACCACGTCGAGCCAGCGCTGGCGGTCGGGCTGCTGGTGCACGGGGTTGCCGCTGCATACGATGAGCGCCTTGTACGGGCTGTCGTCAGCCTCGGCGGCGGCGAACCACTGCGCCATGCGCACGGGCACCGACTTCACGTTCGCCGCGCCGTCGGGGCAGCTGATCGGCGCGTCGTTGAACACCAGGGGCCAGCTCTGCAGCTGCAGGGCCTCGAAGACGCCGCTCTTCGGCTTGCCGAGGCGGCCCGTCAAGCACCCGAGCAGCAGGAACTGGCGGTACGTCTCGTTGGAGTTGCGGTAGCGCAGGCCGTAGCCGCTCAGGATGAAGGCGTTCTCGGCCTCCACCCAGTCGCGCGCGAGGCGCTCGGCGTCCGCGGCCGAGATGCCGCACTTCTCGGCGGCCAGCTCGAACGTGTACTCCGCCGAGGAGTCCTTCAGCTTCTGCAGCGCCGTGGTGAGGCCGCGCCCGTCAACCTGGTAGGCGCCGAGCAGCTGCACGTCAGCGCCCTCGGGGTAGTCCCCGCGCTTGGGCGCAACGGGAACGGGCGCGCCTGACGTCGCGTCCCACACGAGGAAGTTGTTCTCCGCGTCGCGCGCGAGCTGGCCCGTCTCGTCGTCGACGAGGTAGGCCGCGATGGAGCGCGCCAGCAGGTAGTCGTTCGCCTGCAGGTCGTTCTGCAGGATGTAGCTCACCATGGCCATGGCGAGGTAGCCGTCGCTCGCCGGCTTCATGCCCACGAACTCGTCGGCGAACCCGGCCGTGCCGTCGAAGATGAGGCCCAGGTCGACGATGCGTGCCCCCGCTTCGCGCGCACGCACGAGGTTCTGGGCGCAGCGCATCTGGTTCTCGATGGGGTTGCAGCCCCACACGTAGATGAGGTCGGTGCCCACCATGATGCGCGGGTCGACCACCGTGCGCGGGAACTCGCTGCCCGCGTTGTAGAACTCGGCGTAGAACGGCCCGTTGTCGAGGCCGATGGACCCGAGCGGCACCGTGACGCCGAACGTGTTGGCGAAGCGGAACGGCATGAGGTTCTCGAAGCTGTACTGCGCGGGCACGCCGGCGCCGAGGTTCCACAGCACCACCGAGGAGGCGCCGTAGGTGTCGCGGACGTGGCACAGCTTCTCGCCGATTTCGTCAAGCGCCTGGTCCCAGCTGATCTCCTCCCACTGGCCGCCTCCGCGCTCGCCGACGCGCTTGAGCGGCTTTTGCAGGCGCTTCGGGTCGTACGGCTGGCGCCCGGCAAGGCATCCTTTCTGGCAGATGTGCCCGTCGGGCTCCTCGGGGGCCGAGTAGACGATGCGCTCCATGCGCTCGATCTTGCCATCCTTCACGATGGTCTTGAGCGCGCAGTAGTCATGGTCTCCCCAGCCAGGACATGCGGTGTATACGAAAGACTCTTCCGCCATTTCAGCTCCTCTCGCTCGCTGATGCTTGGCTCCGCGTGCGGGACGCGTGAGCCTGCTCTAAGGATACGCCTGATGAGAGCGGGGGAGAAGGCTTCTCTGCTGATAATTCCGAATGCTTGGGAGTGTCGTCGCGCATCAAGGCAACCCTTCTCCGAAGGACGGTGGAGCGGCTGCGGGACGTCAGGTGAGCGGCGGAGCAGCTGCGGAACAGCGTTGGGGCTGGGAAGGTGCCTGCATGTGGATCGGGCGCACATGCGTCTCGCTGCGCTCCCCGTTGAGTGCGACGGGGAGCGCAGCGCTCGGCAGCTACAGGTACTTGCGCAGGGCGTCGATCATCATCAGCTGGCATTCCTCGGCAGCGGCCTCGGCGACGGGGGTCTTGCCCATCCCGTACCGGGGCATGCTGTAGCCGTGCCCGACGCCGAAGAACCGCTTGCCCGTGGTCGTCACACCGGCTGCCATCAGGTGCTTGGCGTACTCCTCCGCTTCGAAGCAGAGCGAGTCGCCCTCGGCGGTGAGGATGAGGTGCGGGGGCAGGCCGACCAGCTGGTCCCGCTCGGCGAACAGCGGCGAGAGGTGCGGGTTTTTGCCGTCTTTGGGGTCGCGGTAGCACAGGTCGAATACCGCGGCCAGGTCGGGCGGGATGCAGCCCTCCGGGGTCGGCTTGGCGTGCGCGTCGGTGTTGAGGTCGACCGTCGGGTAGTCCATTATCACGCACTTCAGCTCGAACGCGCCCGTCTCCTTGGCCATCATCGCGACCACCGTCGAGATGTTCCCGCCGGCGCTGTGGCCGCCTATGGCCATGCGAGCGGGGTCGACGCCGAACTTCTCGGGGTTGTCGTGGACGTACTCGACCACGTCGAACACGTCCTCCTTGTCGGCCGGGAACATGCTCTCCGGGGCGAGGCGGTAGGACGGGCTGATGACCACGACGCCCAGCTCGTCGGCGACCCTGCGGCAGAACTCGTCGTCGAGCTCCGGGCGGCCGTAGATGAACCCGCCGCCGTGAACGTTGATGAAGACGGGCAGGGGGCCCTCGGCGGCGTCCTCAGGCCTGTACACGACCACCTGGCGCTGGCCTGACCGCACAGGTACCTGGGCGTACTCCCCCGTGGTGCCGAGCTTCTCGACGATCTTGTCCGCGCCGGCGCGGAGGGTCTGAATCATTTCCATAACCTTGGCGTCAACCATCTTCTCCTCCTCAAGTAGGTTGCCTCGCATGGCTTTGCCATGCGCTTTGATTATGGCACATTTGCAAAACAGGGGGAGTGCACCGTGCAGAGGAGGGCGTTAGCGCAGGTCGAACATGCCGCGAATTCAGCCGGGGATGGCGTTCGTGGATGCGTCGTCGGCGTAGCCGCTGGCGTAGCTGACAACGCTGCTGACAGCGCTATCGAAAACGTAGCCGACAACGTTACCGACAACGGCGCTTTTTCATCCACCTCCCAAGTGATTCTGGATGGAAAGGGGTCGTTGTCGGCGATTTCCTGGGAAAAGTGGATGCGAAAGGCCCGTTGTCGGTGGTTCTCGGGGCTCGAATCGCCGATAACGGGCGTTTTCCAGCCGGCTTTCCCGAGTTGTGGATGAGAAAGGGGCGTTGTCGGTGCTTCGGGCCCCCGTTGCTTTCGCTTCGCCTATTGTCCGGGCGCCGCGCGGGCCATGACAGGGCGGGAGGTTTGTGCGAAAATAGGCTCCAAGACAAGAAGAGCATGCTTAGCCTGTTAGGTACCCGTTATGTCAGCGCAGTTCAATATACGCACAGCCGACAAGGCGAGGGTCGCGCGCCTCATGCAGGACCTCGGCCTCCCGCGGTTCATCGCGGCAACGCTGGTTGCGCGCGGCGTCGCCACGCCGCATGCGGCGCGGCTGTTCCTGCAGCCCTCGCTTGAGCGCGACTGGCTCAACCCCTACGACATCCCCGGCCTGTCCGAGGTGGCCGACGCGCTCGAGGACGCCATCCGCCGGCGCCTGCACGTGGTGGTGTTCGGCGACTTCGACCTCGACGGCATCTCGGCCACCACGGTGCTCACGCGCGGCCTGCGCGCGCTCGGCGGCAAGGCCACGCCCTTCATCCCGCGCCGCTTCGACGAGGGCTACGGCCTCACGCAGGCGGCGTACGCGCGCGTGAAGGCGCTCGAGCCGGACTTCATCGTGACGGTCGACTGCGGCATCGCCTGCAGGGACGAGGTGGCCGCCATCGTGGCCGACGGCGTGCCCGTGTGCGTCACCGACCACCACGAGGCGGCCGACCTCGTGCCGCGCGGCGTGCCCGTGGCCGACCCCAAGATGGACCCGGCTTGCGAGAGCTCCATCCTCGCGGGCGTCGGCGTGGCGCTCAAGCTCGTGCAGATGCTCGGCGCGCGCATGGGCTACCCCTACCTGTGGCGCTCCTACACCGACTTCGCCACGCTCGGGACCGTGGCCGACCTCATGCCCATGCGCGGGGAGAACCGCGCGCTCGTGGCCGACGGGCTCGCGCGCATGAACGCCAACCCACGCCCCTGCGTCGCGGCGCTCGTGGGCACCACGGGCGCGGCGGGCAAGCCGCTCACGGCCACCTCGCTGAGCTTCTCGCTCATCCCGCGCCTCAACGCGGCGGGCCGCATGGGCGACGCGCAGCTCGCGCTCGACCTGCTCATGTGCGACAACTTCGGCGAGGCGTGCGCGCTCGCGGAGAAGCTCGAGGGCGTGAACGACCAGCGCCGCGCCATCGAGGCCGAGCTCTCCGAGATCGCCAAGGCGCAGGCCGCCGAGGTCTACCACGGTCAGCGGGCGCTCGTGGTGGCGGGCGCGGGCTGGCACGAGGGCGTGAAGGGCATCGTGGCGAGCCGCCTGGTGAACACCTACGGCGTGCCCGCGCTGCTGTTCACCGTCGACGGCGACGAGGCGCGCGGCAGCGGGCGCTCCGTGGGCTCGGTGAACCTGTTCGCGGCGGTGGAGAACGCGTCTGACCTGGTCACGCGCTTCGGCGGCCACGAGGCGGCCGTGGGCGTGACGCTGCCCGTGGCAAACCTCGAGGCGTTCGCGCGGCGCCTGTGCGCGTACATGGACGCGCTTCCCGAAGACGACTTCCACCCCATGGTCGAGATCGACGCGTGCGTCGATCTCGACGAGCTCACGCTCGAGACCGTGGGCATGCTCGATATGCTCGCGCCGTTCGGGCAGGAGAACCCCCAGCCCACCTTCCTCGCGCGCAACGTGTCGCTCGAGCGCTGCCGCGCGGTGGGCGCCGAGAAGAACCACTTCTCGTGCACGCTCACCAACGGGCGCTGCGCGGTGAACGGCATCATGTTCCACTGCGGCTACATCGACACGCTGCTGTACAACGAGTCGGTGGTCGACGCGGCGTTCTCCGTGCAGATCGACGAGTGGCGCGGCCGCCGCTCGGTGAAGGCCATGCTCGAGACGCTCTCGCCCGCGCGCTCGTGCGGCGCGCTCAAGGCGTGCCTGAACCCCGCGTCGCTCGCGTTCTTCGACGACCTGTTCGGCATGAGCGACGAGGAGCTCTGCGCCCAGGCCGACGCGACGGCCGACGAGGAGCCTGACGCGCTCGTGCAGCGCGCGGCGGCGCGCGCCCGCTGGGAGGCGCTCGCCCGCGAGGACGCCGACGCGCTCGAGGAGGCCATCGTGCGCGCCATCATCGGGACGAGCGCGCTGCACCCCTCGCAGCGCGAGATCCTCGACCGTTTGCGCGCGGGCACCTCCACGCTGGCCGTCATGGCCACGGGGCGCGGCAAGTCGCTCACCTTCCAGGTGCACGCGGCGCTGCGGGCGCTTCTGGCCCGCGAGGCCAGCGTGTTCGTGTACCCGCTGCGCGCGCTCATCGCCGACCAGGCGTTCCACCTCACGACGGCGTTCGAGCGCTTCGGGCTCTCCTGCTGCATCCTCACCGGCGAGTCCACGGCGGAGGAGCGCGCGCGGGTGTGCGCGGGCCTGGCCGCGGGCACGGTGGACATCGTGCTCACCACGCCCGAGTACCTCATCCGCCACGTGGGCGAGATCGGCGCGTGCGGGCGGATCGGGTTCGTGGTGGTCGACGAGGCGCACCACATCGGCTTGGCGAAGGCGGGCTCGCGCGTGGCCTACACGCAGCTCGGCATGGCCGTCTCGCAGCTCGGCGCGCCCGTGGTGCTCGCCGTCACCGCCACGGCGCCCGACGGCGTGGCCGCCGACATCGACGCCACGCTCCCGCTCCAGGACAGCGTGATCGACGAGACGGCGCGCGAGAACCTCTCCGTCGACGACCAGCGCAACATCCGCAACCGCGACGACTACCTGGCCAACCTGGTGGCGGCGGGCGGCAAGACGGTGGTGTACGTGAACTCGCGCGAGCAGTCCATCACGCTGGCGCGCCTGCTGCGCCGCCGCGTGCCGCAGCTCGCGCCGCTCATCGGCTTCTACAACGCGGGCCTCACGCGCCCCGAGCGCAAGCGCGTTGAGGAGCTGTTCCGCAACGACGAGATCATGGTGCTCGTGGCCACGTCGGCCTTCGGCGAGGGGGTCGACATCCCCAACATCCGCCACGTGGTGCTCTACCACCTGCCGTTCAACGAGGTGGAGTTCAACCAGATGGCGGGCCGGGCGGGCCGCGACGGCAAGCCCGCGTGCGTCCATCTGCTCTACGGGCGGCAGGACGTGGCCTTGAACGAGCGCATCCTGGCGAACATGACGCCCGACCACGACGTGATGGCGCAGGTGTACCGCCGCCTGCGCGCGCGGCAGCGCCAGACCCCGGGCAGCTACTTCTGCATGGAGAACGGGGACCTGGCCGCGCTCGCGTCCGACGAGCTGCACGTGGTGGCGCCCGAGGCGGCCGCCTGCGGCGTGGCGGTCTTTCGCGAGCTCGGGCTCATCGAGACGCGTGTATCATGCAACGCGGGGCAGACCGAGCGCTGGATCCGCGTGAACGAGGGCGCGTCGAAGGTGGAGCTCACCGACTCGGTGCGCTACCGCGAGGGGCTCGGCGAGCGCGGCGTGTTCGACGCGTTTCGCGACTGGGCCCTGGCCCAGGACTCGCAGGGCCTGATCGTGAGGGTCTCGCACCCGATCGTCCCGCGCGGCTGGCGCGGGGGAAACTAGCGGGAAAAAACAACCTACCGCCACGTGGCGCGCCTGCGCGCCGCGACGGCTGAGCTTGACGTACGGAAGGGGGCGCTTATGGGCGCGCAGGGCAACAACGAGGAGATGCTGGGCAGGGCTCGGAAGGGAGTCGCCGTCAGGCAGACGGTCGACCTCATGCTGGGGCGGCCCTACGTTGCCGAGCGGTCCATGGCCTCGGGCGTCGAGGCGGACCGTCGCACGCGCACGCCCGAGGAGCGCTTCGCCGAGCTGCAGGAGTTCACGCGCCCGTACATGACCGCCGACGAGGAGGCCATGCTCGAGCACGCCTTCGCGTTCGCCAACGCCGCGCACAAGGGGCAGTGCCGCAAGTCCGGCGAGCCGTTCATCATCCACCCCATCGAGGTGGGCATCATCCTCGCCGACCTGCGCATGGACGCCGAGACCATCTGCGCGGCGCTTCTGCACGACACCGTGGAGGACACCGAGGTCACCGCTGCTGACGTGGAGCGCGAGTTCAACGCGCAGGTGCGCCAGCTCGTCGAGGGCGTCACGAAGATCACGCGCATCGAGGTGGAGAGCCTCTCCGACGAGCAGGCGGCCACCATCCGCAAGATGTTCGTGGCCATGAGCAAGGACATCCGCGTCATCGTGATCAAGCTGGCCGACCGCCTGCACAACATGCGCACGCTCGCCGCGCTCAAGGAGGACCGCCGCATCTTCAAGAGCCGCGAGACGCTCGAGATCTACGCGCCCATCGCGCACCGCCTCGGCATCAACTCCATCAAGTGGGAGCTCGAGGACCTGTCGTTCTTCTACCTCGAGCCCAACAAGTACAAGCAGGTCAGCCGCATGGTCACGGAGAGCCGCTCCGAGCGGGAGGAGTACCTGGCGGGCGTGGTGGACATCATCCACGAGGAGATGGAGAAGGTGGGCATCCAGGCGCAGATCATGGGGCGCCCCAAGCACCTGTACTCCATCTACCAGAAGATGACGAAGAAGGGCAAGGGCTTCTCGGAGATCTACGACCTCATCGCCGTGCGCGTGATCGTGAAGTCGGTGAAGGACTGCTACTCGGCGCTCGGCGCCGTGCACACGCTGTGGCACCCGATGCCGGGGCGCTTCAAGGACTACATCGCCATGCCGAAGTTCAACATGTACCAGTCGCTTCACACCACGGTGATGGGCCCGGCGGGCCGCCCGCTCGAGGTGCAGATCCGCACCGAGGAGATGCACCGCGCGAGCGAGTACGGCGTGGCGGCGCACTGGCGCTACAAGGAGTCGGGCGGGAAGGTGAGCGCCGACGCGCTCGACCAGCAGCTGGCCTGGCTGCGCGAGATGGTGGACTGGCAGGACGAGACGGAGGACTCGCGCGAGTTCCTCAAGTCGCTCAAGATGGACCTCGACAACTCCGAGGTGTTCGTGTTCACGCCGAAGGGCGAGGTCATGAGCTTGCGCGCCGGCGCCACGCCGGTCGACTTCGCCTACGCCATCCACACCGAGGTGGGCAACCACTGCGTGGGCGCGAAGGTGAACGGCTCCATCGTGCCCCTGAGCTACGAGCTGCAGGTGGGCGACCGCGTGGAGATCCTCACGCAGAAGAGCGCCACGCCCTCGCGCGACTGGCTCACCATGGTGAAGACGCCGTCGGCGCGCAGCAAGATCCGCTCGTACTTCTCCAAGGTGTCGCGCTCCGACGACCTGCAGCTCGGCCGCGACAAGCTCACGCGCGAGATGCGCAAGCACGGCCTGGGCATCTCGAGCGCGCAGTCGATGCGCGCGCTGAAGTCGGTGGCCGAGGCCATGGGCTTCAACGACCCCGACGACATGTTCGTGCAGCTCGGGACGGGCAAGGAGAGCGCCCAGCACGTGGCGAACCGCCTGCTGAAGATCCTCGTCGACAAGGGGACCGAGGACGCCGAGAAGCCGGGCTTCGGCATGAGCGCCTCCGCGACGGGCATCATGCCGCCGATGCTCACCAGCGTGAAGCGCGCGAAGAAGCACGAGACGCACTCCTCCAACGGCATCGTGGTGAAGGGCGTCGACGACGTGCTCGTGCGCCTGTCGCGCTGCTGCAACCCGGTGCCGGGCGACGAGATCCTGGGGTTCGTGACCCGCGGGCGCGGCGTGTCGGTGCACCGGGCCGACTGCCCCAACGCCATCGAGCTCAAGAGGCAGCCCGAGCGCATCATCGACGTGTCGTGGGAGGGCACGCCCTCGGCGGCCACGTCGTTCCAGGTGGAGATCTACATCGAGGCGCTCGACCGCATGAACCTGCTGCTCGACGTGACGCGCACCCTGTCGGAGGTGGGGGCCAACGTGCTGTCGTGCACCACCACCACGCACCGCGACGGCATGGTGGAGATGCGCTTTCTGTTCCAGGTGTCGGCGCTGTCGGGCATCGAGCACGCCCTCAAGCGCCTGAGCGAGATAGACGGCGTGTTCGACGCGCGGCGCATGGTGCCGGGGCAGTCGATCGGGAAGAGGAAGTAGGACGCCATGGCGAGAACCTATGAGGTCCAAGGGCTCTGCGTTGACGTGAGGTACCTGGTGATGGGCCCCATCCAGAACAACGTGTACATCATCTCGGACGGGCGGGGCACGATGGTGGTCGACCCGTCGTGCGATGCCGAGCGCATCGTGGAAGCCCTTGGCGGCGCGCGCCTCGACGCCATCGTCATCACGCACGCGCACTGGGACCACACCGACGGCGCCGCCGACCTGCGCGCGCTCACGGGCGCGCCGGTGATCGCGTCGGCGGTCGACGCGCCGTCGGTGGAGCAGCCGCGCGACGACACCGGCACCTCGCACACGGCGGTCCCGTGCGAGGTCGACCGCACCGTGGGGAACGGCGACGTGGTCGAGGTGGGCGGCATGAAGTGGAAGGTGATCTCCACGCCGGGGCACACCAAGGGCTCGATCTGCCTGTTCATGGTGCCGCAGTTCGGCAACCACGCCGACGGGCTGCCCGTGCTCGTCTCGGGCGACACGCTGTTCGCCGGCACGGTGGGGCGCACCGACTTCGCGGGCGGGTCTTTGTCCGACATGGCGGCGAGCGTGAGGAAGCTCGCGAAGCTCCCCGACGACGTGGCGGTGCTGCCCGGGCACAACGACCTCACCACCATAGGGGCCGAGAGGCGCCGCATCTTCGCGCGCTTCGGCTGGGAGCCCGAGTAGTTCCGCTTGCCCTGGCGGGACAGGCGGAACTACTCGACGCTGCGGCTTCTTGCGGCACCTGACCTAGCCCCTTGTGCAGGGCTCGGCGTGGGCGGAGCCCACTTGGCCCTGCGGCGGGGCTATCTCAGGCACCTCAGCCCTTCTCGCTGACGTTACGAACGACAAGCGGGCTTTCCATTCTTGGCATCCTTCTTGGCGCCCGTCCTGGCGGAACGAACGGAACGTCCTTTTCGGTTGACTTTACCTAAACTTTACGAAACTGGCTCACCGTCTGCGTAAAACAGAGGTGTTTGTTTCTTTACAATGTTAAGTAACTGTTAAACTTCAGTTGCTTGCACGTAAAGTTGTTGCGTGAAGTCGAACCGTTGGAAGGACGCCTGTGACCATCGAGTGGACCCTTTTCCTTTCTGAACTCATGCAGAACCCGCTTCTTCTGGTGGTCACGCTGCTCAACATAGGCGTCATCGTGGTCAACGGGGCGACCGACGCCCCCAACGCCATCGCGACGGTGGTCTCCACGCGCGCCATGAAGCCCAAGCACGCCATCGTCATGGCTGCCATCTGCAACTTCTTCGGGCTGCTGCTCGTCTCGCTCGTGACGTCGGCCGTCGCCCACACCATCTTCTCCATGGTCGACTTCGGCGGCGACGCCCAGCAGTCGCTCATCGCGCTCATGGCCGCCATGGTGGCCATCATCGTGTGGGGCACGGTGGCCTGGTACTTCGGCATCCCCACCTCGCAGAGCCATTCGCTCATCGCGGGCCTCACCGGCGCGGCCATCGCGCTGCAGGGCAGCTTCGACGCCATCAACGGCGCCGAGTGGATCAAGGTCATCTACGGCATCCTGCTCTCCACGCTTCTCGGTTTCGGCCTGGGCTGGCTGTTCTACCAGATCATCAGCCGCGCCTTCCGCAACGCGAACCGCAGGAGCGCCAACAAGTTCTTCCGCTGGGCGCAGATCGCGGCGGGCGCGGGCGTGGCGTTCATGCACGGCGCGCAGGACGGCCAGAAGTTCATGTCGATCTTCGTGCTGGCCATCTCGCTGGCGCTCGGCATGGGCACGAGCGCCGAGTCGATGGTGCTGCCGGTGTGGCTCATGGTGTTCTGCGCGTTGAACATGGGCCTCGGCACGGCGGTCGGCGGCGAGCGCATCATCAAGAGCGTCGGCGTCGACATGGTGAAGCTCGAGTCGTTCCAGGGCTTCGCGGCAAGCCTCTCCACGTGCGTGAGCCTCGTGCTCGCCACGTTCGGCGGCCTGCCGGTGTCCACCACGCACACCAACACCACGGCCATCATGGGCGTGGGCGCGGCGAAGAACCCCAAGGGCGTGAAGTGGAGCATCGCCATCGACATGGTGAAGACCTGGGTCCTGACCTTCCCCGGCTGCGGCATCCTGGGGTTCGCGTGCGCGAAGCTGTTCCTCTTCATCCTGTAGGGGTGTTAAGGCAAGTCGATTCTTCGATAGGAGACGAAGATGGCAAAGAAGCAGAAGTACGACTACTTCAAGGCGTATGAGAAGCTGACGGCGCTCGCCGTCGAGGAGTCCGACCTCCTGATCAAGGCGCTCGACGGCTATGCGGGCTCGGAGGACCTGAACGAGGTGATCCCCGCGGTCCACGAGCTCGAGCGCAAGGGTGACAGCATCAACCACGACGTGTTCTCGAGCGCCGCGACGGACTTCATGCCGCCGATCGACCGCGAGGACATCGTCGAGCTCGCGCATGCGCTCGACAACGTGCTCGACTACATCGAGGACGTCGTCACGCACATGTACATGTACGACATCCGCACCATGCCCGAGGACGCCCTGCGCTTCGCCGATCTCATCAAGAAGTCGTGCAAGGCGCTCGACCGCGCCATGGGCGAGTTCCACAACTTCAAGAAGTCGAAGAAGTTCAAGCAGCTCATCCTCGACATCAACGACTACGAGGAAGAGGCCGACGGCCTTTACAGCGCCGCCATGCGCCGCCTCCACACCGTGGAGAACGACGACGTCATGCACGTGCTCGTGTGGTCGCGCGTCTACGAGCGCATGGAGCGCTGCTGCGACGCCACCGAGCATGCCGCCGACATCGTGAGCACCATCCTGCTCAAGAACATGTAGGCGCGCCGCGGGCCCGCCTGCGCGGCGGGGCCCTCAGGCAAGCTCAGATATGCGAAGGGAAGGGGCGGCCCGCCGGGCCGCCCCTCGCTTGCTCTTGCGGCGCGGCGGGCGCGGGCGCGCCGCGGGCCGCTTCGCGCAAGGGCGCCGCTACCGTGCGTCCTCCACGGCTATGATCCGGGCGTTCACGGGCTGGCCGGAGAAGTTGAGGTCGCGGGTGATCTTCCGCGCGCCCTCCAAGGTGAGGGCGGGGGCGTCGAAGGCGACGAGGTCGGCGAGCGCGCGGGTGCGGGCGCCCTCGAACAGCTCGACGAAGCTCGCGCGCGACTCCTCGCCCGTGAAGGGGTTCTCCCAGGCGGCGTGCTCGCGGTTGTCGAAGGCCGACGCGGTGAGCGCGCGGTTGCGGTGGCTCATGGCGCGGTAGAACGAGTGGGGGCGCACGAGCGTCTCCACGCGCCCGATCACGTTGTGCTTGAGCCCGCTCGGCGAGTAGAATAGCGCCTGCACGCTGCGGAACGCCCGCACGCTCGCCTTGAACGTGTCGGCGGGGATCACCAGGCCGTACACGTCGCGTGCCAGGTAGGCGTACATGGTCGAGACCACGTCGAGCACGTGCCGCGACGCCTTCAGCACCTCCTTCGAGGGGTTGAACGTGGCGATGGTGGCGTCGCGCCGCGTGGTGAGCACCAGCTCGTCGAGCTCGCTCTCGATGAGCGCGTGCACGTCGGAGCCGTGCTCGCGGCCAAGCCCCTCGACGCCGGCGTCGCAGAGGGCGTGCTGCCAGAAGAACACGAGGGGGTGCGCCGCCGAGTCGAGCTCGTAGTGGCACAGAAAGCCCAGCGCGTAGGCGCGGGCGCAGGAGCGGTCGGCCTCCGGCAGCGTGGCGACCGAGCGCTTGAGCGCGAGCAGAAGCTCGGCGGGCATCTGGTCGTGCATGATCGAGCCCAGGCGATGAGCCGGCGCGAGGCGCGGGTTCACCACGGAGTAGAACAGCGGGTCGGGACCCTGGTTCCCCAGAAGGAACGCCTCGGCCTCGTCGCGAGTGCCGCCGATGAACTCGAACAGCGTCGAGTAGATCTCGTGTCCGAAGGTGTCGTGCGTGATGATTGCGGGCATGGCGGCTCCCATCTGACCGTATCTTTACCTGCGTGCTGGGTCACATCATATACAATAGTCAGCGCATCAAATCAATTTCGTTCAATTTCCGCAAACGGAAGGGCACGGGGTCGCATGGGGCGCAAGAAGATGACGAGGCAGGAACGCAGCTGGGTGCTCTACGACGTGGGAAACTCGGGCTTCGTCATGCTCTCGACGGCGCTCATCCCCATCTACTTCGCCTCCCTCGCCGAGCCTGGCTCGTCGGTCGTGGTGGCCTGGGGCTATGCCGAGACGGTGGCCTCGCTCATCCTGGCTCTGCTCATGCCCGTGCTCGGCAGCTTGGCTGACCTGCGCGGCAACAAGAAGAAGTTCCTCGTGGGGTTCGTCGGCACGGGCGTGGTGGCGTGCGCCGCGCTCGGCGTGCCCACCCACGCGCTGGCGTTCTTGGTGCTCTACGTGATCTCGGCGGTCATGCTCAACGGCTCCATGGTGTTCTACGACGCGTTCCTGGTTGACGCCACCACCGAGGACCGCTTCGACGAGGTGTCGTCGCAGGGCTACGCGTGGGGCTACATCGGCTCGTGCATCCCGTTCATCGCGTGTCTGGCGGTGGTGCTCGGCGGGCCGAGCATCGGCGTCGACATGATGCTCGGCATGAAGATCGCGTTTCTCATCACGGCGGCGTGGTGGCTGGCGTTCTCGGTGCCGATCATCCGCGACGTACACCAGACGCACTGCAAGGAGCGCGTGCCGAACCTGATGCGCGCGACGTTCTCGGGCCTTCTGGCCACGCTGCGCGACATCGCGCGCGACAAGCGCATCCTTCTGTTCATGCTGGCGTACTTCTTCTACATCGACGGCGTGCACACCATCATCAAGATGTCCACGAGCTACGGCACCGACCTGGGGATCGACTCGACGCAGCTCGTGCTGGCGCTCCTGATGACGCAGTTCGTGGCGTTCCCGTCAGCCATCGCCTACGGGCGCCTCTCGGCGCGCTTCGGCACGCGGCGCATGCTCATGATCGCCGTGTTCGCGTACTTCTGCATCACGCTGTTCGCGGCGTTCTTCCTGCGCAGCGCGGTGGAGTTCTGGATCCTGGCGGTGTGCGTGGGCCTGTTCCAAGGCGGCATCCAGGCGCTCTCGCGCAGCGAGTTCGGCAAGATCATCCCGAAGGAGCGCGCCAACGAGTACTACGGCTTCTTCGACATCCTGGGCAAGTACGCGGCCGTCATGGGAACCTTCCTTGTGAGCCTGTTCACCCAGCTCACCGGCAACCCCTCCATCGGCGTGCTGTCCGTGTCCGTGCTGTTCGTCGTGGGGCTTGCCTTCATGTGGAAGATGCCCGAGGACGGCGCCCGCTAGCGGGCGCGCGGGCGGCATGCGGGCGCGCTAGCGGGCGCGTTGCGGCGCGGC
>NZ_JAAVTO010000015.1 GCF_013185065.1 Adlercreutzia sp. ZJ473
ACCTCCTTTCATCGGCTGGGCCGCTGCGGGGTCGCTGCGGCCTCCGCACTCAACCGTACGCGTTCGGCTGAGTGTGAGAAAAGATGTCGAAAATGAGCAGGTGTTCGGCTGGCAATGAAAATTAACGCAGGGCGCAACCCCATCTAGACGGGCAGATAATTTCAAAAAAGTTAGAATTACTTCTTGCAGCGCACGCCAAGTCAGGTGTATGATATCCAAGCACTTTTTCAAGGGCCCGTAGCTCAGTTGGTTAGAGCGCACGCCTGATAAGCGTGAGGTCGCTGGTTCAAATCCATTCGGGCCCACCATTTTTGCGATAAACGCTCCACCGTGAGCCGAGTTAGCCGGTGGAGCGTTTATTAATGTCTGGGTGCTTTTCGCAGAATGTTTCACGTGAAACATCAGGGAGCAGCGCTTGGCGACACGGGGCATTAGCTCAGCTGGGAGAGCGCGGGCTTTGCAAGCCTGAGGTCAGGGGTTCGATCCCCCTATGCTCCACCAAGTCCAATACGGCCGTCGACGCAGGTTGGCGGCCGTTTTCGTTAACCTCGCAGGGATCGAACCCCGCGAGGGCAGAATGCGCCGGTGGCGCATTCTGGTCCGAGCACCGAAGGTGCGAGGAGGTTGCGGACTTGCGCAGCAAGTGCGCGTCGATCCCCCTATGCTCCACCATACAGAGCTCACCCGTACCCTTTGGGGTGCGGGTGTTTTCATTTTCGAAGACAACGCGCACTTCCACCAGAGCCTCAACCCCCACTGAGGGCGCTTCGAGCTGCGTCGGCAGAAGCGCAAGCAGAAGCACGGGAGCCGGCAATCGCGCCGCACATGCCAGAAGCCTCATCGGCGCAGGCGGGCCGAAAGCCGCGCCGCCCATCAACCAGCTCTGGCGGGCACGAGCTCGCCCTCGTGCGGAAGCAGCAGGTCGTAGAGGTTCACGTGCAGACCGCGGTAGTCGGGGCAAGCCCGCTCGAGCACGGCCACGCAGCTGCCCACGTCGAACCGCGCGATCCAGCGCGCCTCCGCGAGGAGCTGCGCCAACCACGCCTCAAGGTAGTCGACGCCCATGAGGCCGGGGTCGACCGGCTCGCTCAGCTGGTAGTCGATGTCGCAGGGAACCTCATGCGCGGCGAAGTAGACGTCGTAGCGCTTCTTCACCTCACCGAGGCTCGCCAGCGTGTCGCGAAGGGCCATGTTGCGAATGGGCGGCATGACCGCCACGACCTCGCGCCAGAGGGCGAGGACGTCGTCGATCCGCCTGTTGAGCGCGTCAATGCCGTCATGCCAGAGCACGATCGGGTCGTCGACGTCGAGCACCCGAGCGGCCTCCTCGGGAGTCGCATGCGCGATGCCCAGCGAGTAGGCCACCGACGCCGCGAGCTCGTTCGCCTCGCAGACGGACACGCTGGAGGAGCCGCCCGCGCAGTACAGGCTGGCGACGTGCGTCACCAGGCGAGCGAAGTTGTCCGAAGCCCGTGCGAAGTCAGGAGCGCCGCCGCGCGCGCTAATCGTCCCAGTCATCGGCCCACCCCTCGCCGTCCCAGCCGTCCGACAGCTCATCGTAGTCCCACTCGGCGGGGTCGAAGGCGTATGCGCGCCCCTCGTCGTCGATGATGCGGTACTCGCCAAGGCTCTCCGCCTCGGCGGTACGCACGTATTCCCCCGAGTAGCGCATGACTTCCTCTGCCGGAAGCGCGGCGACCTCGGCCGCGTCACCCCACGCGTCCAGGCAGCCGCGCAGGGCCTCGGCTATCTCAGCGTCGGGAACGTCTGCCGGCAGCTCGTCCCGAATGGCGTAGAACGCGTCTTGGAGCTCTGCCAAATCGCGCGCGACGCGCTCCTGCGAGAGACACGGCGACGTCGCCACGGCCTCCGTCACGGCCATGATCGCGAGCGTCCCGAACTCCACCCGCTCGGCTTCCGCCAGCGCCTCTTCCCTGCGCTCTGCGAGCATCCGGACGTCCTCGCGGGAAACGGAGAGCCCTCCTGCGGCCAGCCGTTCGTTCACCTCTTCCAGCGGCGAGCTCATCGAGTTTGCCCGCGCCCTTGAGAGCGCCGAAAGCCATGGGTTTGCGTCCATGTGCCCCACCCCTTCCATAATCGCGGTCAATGCTTAATACCGCGAAGAGGCGCGAAGTTCAAGGCTGCAAATCTCGACGTATACATGGTAATGTGTCGGCTGGCAACCAACCTGCGGGCGACCAATCTACCGACCAGCCAATCGAAGGCCGGCCTGCTGATGACAAGCCAGCCTGCCGCCGGCCAGCTCGACAGCCGGCCAGCCAGCCTGCCGCTGGCCAGCCCGCCGCCGCATCTCCCCTTCTAGAACTTCTCCGCAAGCGAGGCTGCTTGGCTGCAGCCGTCGGTCTTGTCGACGTCGCCCTCGTTCAGCACGCCCGGAACCAGCACCTTGCCGACCACGTTCCACTTCAGCAGAGCGGCGATGCGGTCGAAGGGCAGGCTCAGGCCGTCCATCACGGCCGGGTCCTCCTCTTCGCAACAGGCGATGAGCGCGACGTCCTTGCCGCCTATCGGCTTCTGGCCGATGGCGAAGGAGTAGAGCTTGTCGATCGCGTTCTTGATCTGCCCCGGGAAGGAGTACCAGTAGGTCGGGGAGGCGAACACGATGGCATCGGCCTCAAGCAGATCAGGGGCGATCGTGTTGAAGTCGTCGTCGTAGGTGCAGGGCTTCCCGCTCTTGTAGCAGGTTTCGCAGGCATGGCATCCGCCTATGTTCGAAAGCGCGGCGTTGAACTCGACGACCGCGTTGCCCTTCGCTTCGCTCGCCTCCGCGAACGCCTTGATCATGCGCGCGGTGTTGCCGTTCTTGCGCGGGCTTCCGTTGATGACGACGATCTTCTTTCCCATGGTTTCTCCTTCACTGCGGGGAATGTTCGATGTATCGTATGAAACCACAATCTTTTCTCTCATCAAGTACGCACTTCAATGAAAGGTACTATCTTGGAAGAAAGCGAATTCACCAAGGAAGAACTCCCCTGCATCGGAGAGGCGCGCTTCGAGGAGACGGGGTACAGCTACACGCTGTCGCTCATATCCGGCAAGCACAAGATGGTGATCCTCTACTGCCTCATGGAGTATCAGCCGGTGCGCTTCAACGAGATGAAGCGCTACCTCGGAAGGATCTCGGACAAGACGCTCTCGCAGAACCTCAAGGAGCTTGAAGCTGACGACCTCGTCCATCGCGAAGCCTATCCGCAGATACCGCCGAAAGTCGAGTACTCCTTGACCGAGCGCGGAGAGTCGCTGATGAAAGTGCTCGACCAGCTCTGCGTGTGGGGAGCCGAGAACCGCGTTTAGCGGCCGCCGCGCGCCTGGAGCTCGCCCGCGCGCTGTGTGGGGTGTTTGGGCCGCTCAGGGCATAGGGGCCGGCCATCCCTCAGTCCGGCCGTCGTCTGGATTCGTCGCGCGCCGAGGTTGGCCGCCGTTTCCCCATCAGCTAAGCTTAGCGAAACACGCTCAGGTCGGCAGGAGGATTCCATGGTTCCACTTCACGTGCTCACGCTCATCGTCACGGGCCCCGCGCAACCTTCGGTGCTCGTGCTCGAGCCCGTGGAGGACTCGCCTGCGGGGAAGTCGCGCATCGTGCCCATCTGGATCGGCGTGACCGAGGCGTCCCAGCTCGGCGTGGCCATCGAGCACGTGAGGCTCCCCCGGCCCATGACGCACGACCTCTTCCTCGACGCCATGACCAACCTCGACGCGCGCGTCGACCACGTGGTGATCAACCAGGTGAAGGGGCAGACCTTCTACGCGCAGCTCGTCCTGCGCCAAGGCGCGCGGCTGATCGAGCTCGACGCGCGTCCCACCGACGCGCTTGCGCTCGCGCTGCGGCAGGAGGCGCCGTTCTACATTGAGGAGGACGTGCTGGAGAAGGCGTCGTTCCCCTACCTCTTCAAGGACAACAAGGACGAGGAGAGCGAGCTGCAGGAGTTTCGCACCTTCCTGGAGGGAATCGCCCCAGACGATTTCGCAAGTTAGGATTCGCGAAACACGCCGAAAGGGACTGCGAAGAAAAGAAGCGGGGGGAATGTTTCACGTGAAACATCCCCCCGCTCTACGTACGCGCGCCGGTGACTCACGGCTCGCCGTGCGGCAGCCCGCCGCCGACCCGCCAGCGCTCGCCGTGCCGCAACCCTACTCGGCGTCGATGTCGTCTTCGCTGACTTCGCCGTGCTCGATCAGGCCCATCTGCCCGCCGTCCTCGCCGGCGCCGTCCTTGGCAACCCTCTTCTTGCCGCCCGTCGAGGAGATGGCCACGGCCGTCACGCGGTCCTTGCCCTGGATCTTCATCACGCACACGCCCTGCGTCGAGCGTCCCAGCTCGGAGATGCCCTTGACCGGGGTGCGCACGACCACGCCCTCCTCGGAGATGATCATGATCTCGTCGTCGGGGCCGACGATCTTCATCACCGACAGCAGGCCCTTCTTCTGCGTCATGGTGATGGTGTACACGCCCTGCCCGCCGCGATGGTGCTCGGGATACTCCTCGATCGGCGTGCGCTTGCCGAAGCCCTTCTCGGTGATGACGAACAGGTCCGTGCCGGGCTTGGCGATCTCCATGCCCAGGACATGCGCGTCAGCCGGCACGTTCATGCCGCGGACGCCCATGGTGTCGCGGCCCATAGCGCGCACCTCGTCCTCTTTCCACAGGATGGCCTTGCCGGCGCTCGACACCATGATGACCTTCTCGCCTTCCGCCACGCGGTGCACGGCGATCAGCTCGTCGTCGTCCTTCAGGTTGATGGCGATCAGCCCGTCGCGGCGCGTGCGGTCGTACTGGTTCATGGAGGTCTTCTTCACCATGCCCTGCGCCGTGGCGAACATGAGGTACTCGTTCTCGGGGAAGTCCTTGGTGGCGATGACCGCCGAGATCGTCTCTCCCTTCGCCAGCGGCAGCAGGTTCACGATCGCCGTGCCGCGCGCGTGGCGCGACGCCTCGGGAATGTCGTACACCTTGAGGCGGTACACCTTGCCCGCCGTGGAGAAGAACAGCATGTAGGAATGCGTCGACGCCACGAACAGGTGCTCCACGAAGTCGGAGTCCTTGAGGTTCACCGCCTGCATGCCCTTGCCGCCGCGCTTCTGCTGGCGGTACGTGCTCACCGGGAGGCGCTTGATGTAGCCTGCCTTCGTCATGGTGACGACCATGGACTCGTCGGCGATCAGGTCCTCCACCTCGATGTCCTTCGCCTCGCCCGTGATCTTGGTGCGACGCGGGGTGGCGTACTTGCGCTTGATCTCGAGCAGCTCGTCGCGGATGATCCCGCGCACGAGCGCCTCGTCCTGCAGCACGCGCTTGTAGTACGCGATCTTCTCGCGCAGATCAGCCAGCTCCTGCTCGATCTTGGTGCGCTCGAGGCCGGTGAGGCGGCGCAGGCGCATCTCGAGGATGGCGTCGGTCTGGCGCTTCGTGAGGCCGAAGCGCTCGGTCAGGCGCGCCGCGGCCTCCTTGTCGGTCTCGGACGAGCGGATGATGTGGATGACCTCGTCGATGTTGTCGAGCGCGATGATGTAGCCCTCGAGGATGTGGGCGCGCTCCTCGGCCTTCGCCAGCTCGTAGCGCGTGCGGCGCACGATGACGTCCTTCTGGTGCTCGATGTAGTAGAACAGGATCTCCTTGAGCGAGAGGACGCGCGGCGCGCCGTCGACGAGCGCCAGCATGTTGCAGCCGAAGCCCACCTGCAGCTGCGTGTGCTTGTACAGCTTGTTGAGCACCACCTGCGGGATGGCGTTGGCCTTCAGGTCGATGATGATGTCGATGCCGCGGCGGTCGGCGGCGTCGTGGATGTTCGAGATCTCGGGCAGCTTCTTGTCGCGCACGAGCTCGCCGAGCTTCTCGAGCAGGCGCTTGCGGTTGACCTGGTACGGGATCTCCTTCACCACGATGGACGAGCGCCCGTTCTTCTTCTCCTCGATGGTGCACTTCGCGCGCACCGTGAGGCCGCCGTGACCCGTCTCGTACGCGTCGAGGATGCCCTTCTTGCCCATGATCAGGCCGCCCGTGGGGAAGTCGGGGCCGGGGAGCACCTGCATGATCTCCTCGGTGGTCACGTCCGGGTTCTCCAGCATCAGGCACGTGGCGTCGATCGTCTCGCCGAGGTTGTGCGGCGGGATGTTGGTGGCCATGCCCACGGCGATGCCGTTCGAGCCGTTGACCAGCAGGTTCGGGAAGCGCGCGGGCAGCACCTTCGGCTCTTGGAGGCTCTCGTCGTAGTTCGGCATGAAGTCGACGGTCTCCTTGTCGAGGTCGCGCAGAAGCTCCATGGCGGGCTTGTCGAGGCGCGCCTCGGTGTAGCGCATGGCCGCCGCGGAGTCGCCGTCGATGGAGCCGAAGTTGCCGTGGCCGTCGATCAGGGGCAGGCGCATGGAGAACGGCTGGGCCAGGCGCACCATGGTGTCGTACACCGCCACGTCGCCGTGGGGGTGGTACTTGCCGATGACGTCGCCGACCGTGCGCGCCGACTTCATGTGCGGCTTGCTCGGCAGGTAGCCCGACTCGTTCATGGCGTACAAGATGCGGCGGTGGACCGGCTTGAGGCCGTCGCGCACGTCAGGCAGCGCGCGGGCCACGATGACGCTCATGGAGTACTCGAGGAACGACGCCTGCATCTCCTTGCCCAGGTAGGCCGAGCGGACGATGGTTCCCTCGCCGCCGTTCGCGCCCTCGATGACGGCGCCGTGGGGGTTCGGCATGTCCACGAGCATCGACTTCGCCCGCTCCTCCTCGGAGACGAAGCCCTCAGCTGGCAGGCTGTCGCGGGATGCGCCGTCGTTCGGCAGGCTGTCGCCCGTCAGGGCGTCGCGGGACGGGCTGTCGCTTGACAGGGCGGCGTCCGGCTGGTCTCCGCTTGACAGGTTGTCATTCGATAGACCGTCGCGAGACAGGCCCTCGTTTTCTTCAGTCATATGTCTCCTTTCGGACATATTTCACACTCAAATGCGTTTTGCGAAACGCGTTTCGCAAAATCGCCCGGATGGCGCCGCCTCGTCACCTGCGGCTCGCACGCGGCGGCCGCGGCGGTCGCGGCACTTGCGGCGCCTACGGCACTCGCAGCGTTCGCGGTGATGCAGCGCTTTCGACGCAGCGCACGCCCGCATTCTCGGCATGCCAGGCGCATCCGCCGGCAACGCCGCCAGGACAGCCGTCATCGGCTCCCGCCGGCAGCAGCCAACCCGCGCGGCTCCTAGATGTCGAGGAACCGCACGTCGCGGGCGTGCTTCTGGATGAACTCCTTGCGCGGCTCAACCTGGTCGCCCATGAGCTCGCTCACCACGCGCTCGGCTTCGGCGGCGTCGTCGATGTTCACTTGCAGAAGCGTGCGGCTCTGCGGCTCCATGGTGGTCTCCCACAGCTGCTCGGGGTCCATCTCGCCGAGGCCCTTGTAGCGCTGCACGTCGTACTTCTCGGCGCCGCCCATCTCGGCGAGCACCTCAGACAGCGCGCTCTCGTCGTAGATGTAGCGCTCGATCTTGGTGGTGCGCGAGTTCTTCTTCTTCACGCCGAAGATCGGGGGCTGGGCGATGTAGATGTAGCCGAGGTTGATGAGCTCGGGCATGTAGCGGTAGAAGAACGTGAGCAGCAGGATGCGGATGTGCGCGCCGTCGACGTCGGCATCGGTCATGATGATGATGCGGTGGTAGCGCGCCTTCTCGGCGTCGAAGTCGTCACCGATGTTCGTGCCGATGGCCGTGATCAGCGAAGAGATCGTGTCAGAGGAGAGCGATCGGTGCAGGCCCGCGCGCTCCACGTTGAGGATCTTGCCGCGCAGAGGCAGGATGGCCTGCGTCTTGCGGTCGCGCGCCTGCTTCGCGGAGCCGCCTGCGGAGTCGCCCTCGACGATGAAGATCTCGGACTGGGAGGCGTCCTTCGAGGAGCAGTCGGCCAGCTTGCCGGGCAGCGCGAACGAGTCGAGCACGTTCTTGCGGCGCGTCATCTCGCGCGCCTTGCGGGCGGCCTCGCGCGCCTTGAGCGCCTGGGTGGCCTTGCCCACGATGCGCTTCGCGGGCGTGGGGTTCTCCTCGAGGTACTCGGCCAGACCGCGCGTCACGGCGTTCTGCACGAGCGGGCGGATCTCGGTGTTGCCGAGCTTCGTCTTGGTCTGGCCCTCGAACTGCGGGTCGTGCAGCTTCACCGAGATGATGGCCGCGAGGCCCTCGCGCGCGTCCTCGCCCGACAGGTTCGCGTCCTTCTCCTTGAGCAGGCCCTTGTTGCGCGCGTACTCGTTGATGGTGCGCGTGATGGCCTGCTTGAAGCCGTCGAGGTGCGTGCCGCCCTCGTGCGTGTTGATGTTGTTGGCGAACGCCATGACCGAGTTGCTCGAGTACGAGGTCGACCACTGGAGCGCCACCTCGACGGTGCCGTCCTCGTTCTCCGCCTCGAAGTAGACGGGCTTGTTGAGCGTCTCGCGGCCCTCGTTCAGGTACTTGACGAAGTCGACGATGCCGCCCTGCGCCTGGAAGACCTCGGTGCGGGGGTTGCCCTCGGCGTCGGTGACGCGCTCGTCGTGCAGGATGATCTTGAGCCCCTTGTTCAGGAAGGCCATCTCGCGGAAGCGGTTGGCCAGGGTGTCGTAGTCGTAGACGGTGGTCTCGGTGAAGATCTCGGGATCGGGCCAGAAGGTGGTCTTGGTGCCCGTGCCCTTCGCGGGGCCGAGCTTCTTCAGCTTCTCGACCGTCTTGCCGTGGTCGAACGCGATCTTGTACTCGCTGCCGTCGCGCTTGACGAACACCTCCACGCGCGTGGACAGGGCGTTCACCACCGAGACGCCCACGCCGTGCAGGCCGCCCGACACCTTGTAGCCCTCGCCGCCGAACTTGCCGCCGGCGTGCAGGATGGTCAGGACCACCTCGACGGTGGGAATCTTCTCCTTCGGGTGCTTGTCTACGGGAATGCCGCGGCCGTTGTCGGCGACGGTGATTGAGTTGTCAGCGTGAATCCACACTTCGATCTTGCCGCAGTAGCCCGCGAGCGCCTCGTCGACTGAGTTGTCCACGACCTCGTACACCAGATGATGCAGGCCGCGCGGGCCCGTCGAGCCGATGTACATGCCGGGGCGCTTGCGAACTGCCTCCAAGCCCTCGAGGACTTGGATGTCGGAACCGTCGTAATGATCTGGTTTTGCTGCCAATTGACACGCTCCTTTTGTCGCAAAACATGAAAGACGCGCCCATGGGAGGGCGCTCTGCCGTGCAATTTTACCATATCGGAATCAAAGAAGAGCGCGCCATGCTCTCAAACGACGTGATTTCAGGCGTTCTCAGGTGGTGTTTTTACTTTTTCTGAAGATTATGGCGTTTTCTTGCAAATCAGCCGTCAGCTTACACGTCACGTGTCTTCGCGGCCTTTTCGCCTTTCTCCTGGCAGAGAGACGCCTCCATGGCACGCTCGAAGCGCTCGCGCAGACGCGGGTCCTCGATGCTCGCGGCGGCGCGGCTGACGCGGGCGCGCTCATGCTCCGCCAGCGGAAGGGGATGCGCCGCTGACGCGGGCGCGGTGGCGGATGCGTCCTGCTCGCGCGGGGCGTACGGGTGGCGGTTCCTCATGTTGAAGCGCGAGGGGAAGGTCTTGAACACCTCAATTTCCTCGCCATAGCGCTCCTTGAGCAGCAGCATGATGAGGTGCTGGCGGCTGTGCACGTCGCTGCGGAAGCTACCGTCGTCCATGTAGATCAGAAGCGCCCGGACCGTCTTGCCTGCCTCCGGCGCGCCGACCGGCTCCTTCTTGATGTACACCGCGTTCACGTGCTCGAGCACGTAGCGCGCGTTCTCCTTGTAGATGTGCTCGATAGCCTCCTTGAACATCGCCTGCACTTGCGCCGCGCGGCGCGCAATGCGCGCGGCCTGGTCAGTTGAGGAGAGGGCGCCCGTCACCGCAGACAATTCGCTGCCGAGCCTTCTCATGCCGTCACGCCCCCCTCCTGCGCAGATGCCTCCTGCGTGCCAGCTTGCTGCGCCAAGGAACCGAATGTTTCACGTGAAACACTCGAAGGCTCATGCGCTCCGAAGGGTTCGCGCGTTTCCCCTTCGTGGAGCTGCGAAGAGGACTGTTCCACCATATCAGTTTGACGTGCGAGAATGCTAGCAACGACGGATTGGGATTCTTCGCGTAATATATCTCCCTCAGACGCCGATGCGCCGAATGTTTCACGTGAAACATTTTCTTCTGGCTGCTCTCCTCCCCTGCGCGCCTGCGTGAAGCCTCTGCGCGCCTGCTCGAGCGGCAGCTCCACCACGTCAGCCGTGGCGAGCATGTCCGCGTCGAAGTACGCGAGGTTGGCGGTGGTGATGAAAGTCTGCACGTCACGTGAGATGTAGCCGACAAGCGCTTCGCGGCGGGCGCCGTCGAGCTCGCTCATCACGTCGTCGAGCAGCAGCACCGGCTTGACGCCGAGCACCTCCTCGATCACCGCCGCCTCGGCGAGCTTGTAGGCGAGCACCACCGTGCGCTGCTGGCCTTGGCTGCCGAAATGAGTGGCGTTGCTGCCGTCGATCATGAAGGTGACGGCATCGACATGCGGGCCCACGAGCGCGCGGCGGCGACGCAGCTCCTCGTCGCGGCAGGCCGCCAGCGTATGCTCGAGGCGGGCGCGCGCATCGTCGCGCGTGAGGTGGAGGGGTTCCTGGAGGCGCTCCGGCTCATGAGCCACATCAGCGGACACGCCCAGCTCAGCAGCTGCGCCCAAGGCCGCGCCGCCCTCCTCCAATTCATCCCACGACGGCACGTAGCGCGCGCCAAAACGCTCCCGCCCGCCGGCGATCTGCTCGTAGCGTTCCCTCATGTACGGGATAAGCCGCTCGAAGAGCGCCGCGCGGTAGCAGGTCAGCTGCGCGCCGCAGGTCACGAGCATCTCGTTGATGCTGTCGATGAGCGCTGGCGACGCCTCATCTTTCAGCAGGCGGTTCTTGTGGCGGATGACCTTCTCGTAGTCCTTCTGGATCAGGTAGTAGTTCGCGTTGAGCTGCGATCCCAGCGCGTCGAGCGCAACGCGGCGCGCGCTCATCGACCCCTTGACGAGCCCCAGGTCGTCAGGCGTGAACGTCACCGAGGGCACAAGTCCCTTGAGGTCGGCAGGGCGCTTCGCCTTGCCGTTGAGCCGGTAGCGCTTCGCATGCCCCTCAGCTGCAAGCGCCACGTCGAGCAGGCGGTTCCCATCGGTCAGCGCAGCGCTGAGGTGCGCTGATCCTTCCCCACGCCGCACGAGCTGTTCGATGGTGGCATGGCGGAACGACGAGAGCGCTGTGAGCAGCTGCACCCCTTCGACGATGTTGGTCTTCCCCACCGCGTTCGGGCCGACGAGCACGGTGAGCATGCCCAGCTCGCCGAGGTGCAGCTCCTCATACGACCTGAAGTTCCGAAACGTTATGTCCGTGATGCGCAGCGTCACCGCGCGCCTCCCGCCATGCGGGCGCGTGAGCTTGGCATGTCCTTACGAGATGCGCACGGGCATGACCAGGTACAGGTAGTTCTCCGGCGGCAGCGCGCGGAAGATGCCCGGCTTGACCGCCGACTGGGCCTCGAGGTACACCTCGTCACCCGACACGGCGGAAAGCCCCTCGAGCACATAGGAGTAGTTGAAGGCGATCTCCACGTCCTCACCCTCGATCTCGCACGGAAGGGTCTCCTGCGCGGAGCCCACGTCCTGCGAAGCCGCGGAGATCTGGGTGGTCTGCGAGGCGCCGTTGAGATCGAAGCGCACCGGCGAGGTGGAAGACCCGAGCAGCGACGCGCGCTTGACGCCCGCGACGAGGCGGTCCACCTCGAGCGTGGCGCGGGTGGCGTAGGTGTCGGGAAGGAGCTGCTTGTAGTTGGGGAAGTTGCCCTCGATGCGGCGGTTGATGAACACCGTGTCCTCGCAGGTCACGACGATCTGGTTGTCAGCAAGCGCGATGGAGACCGGTGAGGAGGTCTTGGGCAGCGACGCGATCTCGGAGAGGAAGCTGCCGGCGATCACCGCCTGGAACTCGTCGGCCGTGGCGTCGGGCAGCGCGGCTTCGGTGACGGCGAGGCGGTACGAGTCGGTGGCCACCATGCGCAGCTGCCCGGCCTCGAGCGTGATCAGCACTCCTGTGAGGATGGCGCGGCTCTCGTCCTTCGACACCACGCGCGACACGCGCTTGACCATGGAGGAGAACTGCGCGAAGGGCACCTCGATGCGCTGGTGCGTGTCAACGGAGGGGAATCCCGGGAAGTCCTCGTAGTTGAGCACCTTGATGGAGAACGACGAGGTGTCGCAGGTGATGTACGCCTGGTCGTCGCGCGCCTCCACGTGAACGGCGGCGTCGGCGAGGTTCTTCACGATCTCGGAGAAGAGCTTGCCCGGAACGACCGTCTTGCCCTCCTCCTCCACGAGCGCTGCGACGGAATACTGGATGGAGAGCTCGAGGTCAGTCGCCTGCATCACGAGCTTGTCGTCATGGGCGTCAAATAGGATGCCTGAGAGAACCGGCAGGGTCGAGCGCGTTGAGACGCCCTTCAGCACGATGGATATGGCGTTCTGCAGCTCAGACTTGTTTATGCTGAATTTCATGTGACGAACCTCTCAGTAAGAACCCGCCGGCGGAGACGAGCAGCACAGGGCGGACGACAGGTGGATGTGTTCTCGGGATATTATAGCGTCACCAAGGCGCTCCTCGGGCTTCTTTCAGCCACGCGGCGCTGAAAGCCGTCCTTGTTTTCCACAATTCTTTCCCTCCCCCTTGTGGAAAATGTGGATAACTCACCTCAAGCAACATCAAACCAAGGGAATCAAGCAGAAAACCCCTCATCAGCAGCGACACGGGCTTAAAGAACGCGGTTGATTACTTTTTCGGCATTTAACGGTACTTTACGCTAAAAATAGCCTTTGATCAGGTATTTTACATTGTTCTTTACAAAAGCGAACATAAGGACGCCTTAAAGGAGCGGCTTTTTCACCAGCAATCCCGAACGTGACGAAAAAGAGCGAGTTCAAGCAGGCGAAACCTAAAGAGCCGAAAAGTCAAGGGAAATCTCAACACTTTTTAACATCAGATGCTGATTTTCCGCGCCGTGATTTTCATGGCTTTCAGCGTTTTCCACTTTCTCTGAATTAAATGTTAATAACTTTGAAAACCCCTTGTCGAGCAGCTTTCAGTATTCACATTTTGTTGAAAAATGTTGAAAACTTCTTTTTCGGCCTGATAAAACCGCAGGTAAGTAGATTTCAACGTCTGAAAAAAGCTACAATGTCGGTGAATAACCCTGAACTTTCATGAAAACGTACTAAAAATGGAGCAAGCCGTGGATCAGATCCCGCCGAAGAACGACATACCCGAGGTCCCCGACGAGCCGGCAGGCGCGACCTACGACTACGCCTACGTGTCGGCCACCGCGCGCATCGCGCTCTACGACGACCTGCGCAGCGCGCCGCGCGTCACCGAGATCCCCCCCGCCGAGACGGGCGCCTACATCGAGAACCTCGCGTCGAAGGTGTACGAGCAGGCGCGGGCGGCGGGAGGCGCCATCCCCTACACGGTGATTCGCGAGGTGTCGGAGAACTTCATCCACGCGCGCTTCAAGGAGATCATCGTGTCCATCCTCGACAGGGGAAGCACCATTCGCTTCGCTGACCAGGGGCCGGGCATCAACCATAAGGACAAGGCGCAGCTGCCGGGCTTCTCGTCGGCCGTCGAGCCCATGAAGAAGTACATTCGCGGCGTGGGCTCGGGCCTGCCTATCGTCAAGGAGTACCTCGAGTTCTCTCACGGCACCATCAGCATCGAGGACAACATGGGCGCGGGCTCTGTCGTGACCATCAGCATGAACCCCGCCGCGCAAGCGGGAACGCCCGAGGATGCGACGAAGCAGGCTCAGGCGCCGGGTGCCGTTCAGGAGGCGGCGCTGGCAGGAGCCGGCGGCTCAGCAGGGACGCCGGCACAGGCGCAGGCGATGACCCAGGTTGCGGGACAGCCACCGATGGTCGCGCAGCCCGCGTACCAACCGCAAGGCACGGGAATGTCCGGTGCGGGAGTTCCCCTCGCGGGAATGCCAGCCGCAGGCATGGGAGCCCAGAACGCAGGGGCGCCCTACCCGTATGTCGACGCCGCCTACGCGGGGGCAGCCGCAGCCGTCCCCGCGGCGCAGTTCGCCCAGCCGTTCGCGACGATGCCGCAAGCTGCCGGCACGCCGGGAGCATACCAGCAAGTTAATCCCGCATTCGCCTCGCAGATGGCAGCACATGAGGCGACCCGCATCCAGATGGCCCTCGCTCCCCTCTCGCCGCGCGAGCGCGACTTCCTACCCTTCTTCCTCTACGAGGGTCCGCTCGGCGTCACCGAGATCGCGCAGCTCACCGACACGCCCGTGTCGAGCACGCACGTCGCCCTGCGCAAGCTCGAGGAAGCCGGGCTCGTCGAGCGGACCGCCGCGAAGAAGCGCACCCTCACGCCGCTCGGCCGCGACGTCGCGCAGGCGCTCTAGTCGAATTCGCAAGCAAGGGGTAGAGAACATGGACAGCAGCAGGATCAACGAAAACTGGAGCGAGGTCTGCACGCGCGTCAAGGGGTACGACGGCATCGACCCGTCCCAGATCAACGCCTTCTTCTCGCGCCTCGAGCCGCAGGCCATGAGCGAGGGGTTCCTCATGCTCACCGCCGACAACGACTTCATCAAGACCTGGATCGAGCGTCATTACGTCGAGGTCATCAAGCGCGCGCTCTCCGAGATGTACCAGGTTCCCTTCACCGTGGTCATCGAGGTAGATACCACCGCGGCGGCCAAACCCGCTGTGCAGGCGCCGGCGCAGGCTGCCACGACGCCGATGTCAGCGCAGCCCGCCGCGCCCGCCGGTGCCCAAGCCGCCTTCTCCCCCGCTCAGCCCTCATCGGCTGACGCGCTGACCCGGCCCGACGCGGGCTTTCAAACACCAGCAAGCGCCCCCTTCCCCCCTGCCGCAGCGGCCGCCACCCCCGCGTGCGGCGCTTCGACACACGCGGCAGAAGCGCGACAGACCGCACCTGCCGCCTCTGCGCGCGCAGCAGCCGCGCAGGCGCCCTACCCCGACCACTACATCGACCAGCGCGCGGCGCAGCAGAAAGCCGCCACGCGCCGCAACGGCTGCGAAGGGCCCACCTCCACGCTCACCTTCGAGAACTTCGTCATCGGAGACTCGAACCGCATGGCCTACTCGATGGCCGTCGGCGTCGCCGAGATGCCGGGCAAGACGCCCCTGAATCCCCTGTTCATCTACGGAAAGAGCGGGCTGGGGAAGACGCATCTCATGCGCGCCATTCAGAACTACATCTGCGAGACGCAGCCCTATCTGCGCACCGTCTACGTCGACTCAGCCGAGCTTCTGTCCGACTACATGGAGGCCAGCGCCGCACACGACAAGGAGAAGTCGAGCTACAAGAACTTCAAGACGCACTACGAGGAGGCCGACGTGCTCCTCATCGACGACATCCAGTACCTGCAGGGCAAGAAGCAGACGCTCGACATCGTCTTCCAGATATTCAACAAGCTCACCACACAGGGGCGTCAGATCGTGCTCTCCGCCGATCGCGCGCCCAAGAACATCGACATCGACGAGCGCTACCACTCGCGCTTCAACCAGGGCGGCACCATCGACATCCAGCCGCCTGAGATCGAGACGAAGCTCGGCATCGTCAAGAGCTTCATCAAGGAATACGCCGACAACGAGGGCCTCGACCACTTCACCATCCCCGAGGACATCCAGATGTACATCGCGGAGAACTCGAGCTCCAACATCCGCGAGCTCAAGAGCGCCGTGACCAAGGTCATCTACCAGATCACCTTCTTCAACCAGCCTGACCTCACCGTGGAGGGCGTGCGCACGCTGCTCGAGAACCACTTCTCAGGCGGGACGTCGAAGAACCTCACCGTGGAGGACATCCAGCGGGAAGTCGAGGGCTTCTTCAAGGTCAAGCACAGCGACCTCATCGGGCCCAAGCGGGCGCGCAACATCGTGTACCCGCGCCAGATCGCCATCTACCTGTGCCGACAGCTGCTCGACCTGCCCTTCAACGACATCGGGAAGAAATTCAACCGCGACCACTCGACCGCCATGCACTCGGTCACCACCGTCGAGGAGCTGATGCGCGGCAGCCGGGAGGTGCAGGAGGAGATCGAGACGCTCAAGCAGATCATTCGCGAGCTCTAGGGCATGCGCCCTCCCATATGCCTGGGGAAGCGCGGACGGGCTGGCGGAGCGAGGTGGATCAAAGAGGGAAAGCTGACTGAAAAGCGCTTCCTTATTCCACTGCGCCGGGGCAAAAGCAGCGGCGCCCAGAATCACGGTTGATTCAGGGTACAGGCGATCAACCGTGATTCTTCGGAACTTACCTTGTCTGAGCAGGCCCTTCACCCGTTTTCAACTTTTCCACCGCCCTTATTGTTACAACTGGCTTTATATATCTTATAGATCTAAGAGAAGAAGGGGCGGGTTCGGGTTGGAAGCCAACCTGCGCGAACGCTGCGAGAGCCGCAAGTTGGCGAACGAGCAAGGAATCAGATCTCTCAACAGCTCCCGGAGTAGCTTTGGCACGGCAGATTTGGTAGAATTGCTCGCACTGTGTCGTTGACATGCTTCTTCGATGTTGTATACTCTCAAAGTTACTCTTTGAACACGAAAGGGACCAGAAATGAAACGCACCTATCAACCGAACAACCGCAAGCGCGCCAAGTGCCACGGCTTCCGTGCTCGCATGTCCACCAAGGGCGGCCGCGCCGTTCTCTCCGCTCGTCGCGCCAAGGGACGCAAGCGCCTCTGCGTCTAGCGGGAGCACTCGTTGGATACGATAAAGTCCAGCGCTGAAATTTCCGACCTCTTCGCTTCCGGGCGTCGCGTGAAGGGCTCCTACCTCACGCTCATCATCGGGAGCTGTGCTGTCGGAAACAAAACCGAGGGGGTTGAGCAACACGGCCGCAATGGTCGTGTTGCTTTTATTGCCGGCAAGAAGCTCGGGAACGCCGTCTGGAGGAACGCAGCCAAGCGCCGCATGCGCGCGATGTGTCACGACCTCGGCGGTCCTTGGGCTGGATACGATGTAATATTTCTCGCGAAATCCTCCATTACGGGAGCTTCTTATAGTAAAGTGCTAAAGGCATGTGACAAGATGCTCGGGAACTCCCCTCTCGGGAATGGGAGCGCCTCTGATGGGTAAGGCGTGGGCTGCAGCGAAGCGGCTTCCGTCCATGATTGCCGTCTGGCTGATCATGTTCTACCGCGCCGCCATCTCTCCGCTGTTCCCCTCCTGCTGTCGTTTTGTTCCAACATGCTCTGAGTACGGACTTGTTGCCTTCAGGCGCTATGGTTTCAGGAAGGGCTTCGTCCTGACGGCCAAGCGCTTGATTAAATGTCATCCTGGCGGGCCTCACGGCTACGACCCGGTGCCTTGACGCGCTGCGGACATGATCCGCCGGGATACAGAAGGGAAAGAATATGTGGGAAGTCTTTAAGAACTGGATCTTCGACGTCATCCAGTTCTTCTACAGCTTCTGCGGTGACTGGGGCCTCGCCATCATCATCGTCACCGTCATCTTCCGCGCTATCATGGCGCCGATCATGCACAAGCAGGCGAAGTCGAGCTACCAGATGCAGAAGATCCAGCCGAAGATCGCCAGCATCCAGGAGCGCTTCGCGGACGACCAGGTTCGTCAGAGCCAGGAGATGCAGAAGCTCTACGCGGAAGCCAAGTTCAACCCGCTCGCCGGCTGCATCCCCATGTTGCTCCAGATGCCCATCTTCATCGCGCTGTTCCAGGTGCTGCGCGAGATGGGCATGCGCGAAGAGGTCCACGACTACTCGTTCTACGCGCTGGTCCCCAACCTGATCACTACGCCTGAACAGGCATTCTTCATGGGACTTGGAACATTTGTTCCTTATTTGATCCTCATGGTGATCTTCGCGGGCGCCACCTTCCTGCCGATGGTTCTCCAGCAGCTCAGGAATCAGAACGCTCAGCAGAAGAACCAGATGATCATCATGTCGGTTGTCATGTCGCTGTTCATGCTCTGGATTTCCTGGAGCTCACCAGCTGGCGTGCTTCTCTTCTGGGGTGTCTCCTCTCTCATCGGCGTTGCCCAAAATCAGTTCTCCATGCACCTCTGCCGCAAGAACGATGAGCGTGTCGCCGCAGAGGAACCCATTGAGGTCAAACCTGTTGAGGTCACGGTGACGCGTAAGGCGAAGAAACCGCGCCCGAAGAAGAAGCGCTAGACTTACCCGTTCTTTGACAGCAAGGGAGTGTTTCACGTGAAACACTCCCTTTGTTTTGCTAGTTTGAAATGTTTCACGTGAAACATTTCAAATGCCGTTCTACTGGGAAAAGGAGAAGGAAGATGACGGAGGAAGTCTTTGAGGAAGGTAGCGTTGCTGACGCAGCCGTAGATGAGTCTGCTGTTGCTGAGGATGCTGGCGCACGGGAAGCTGAAGCTTGTGGCGCTGCCGTGAGTGGAGAGGCTGGCGTTGGGGCGTCTGACTCTGCGGTTGGATCTGCGGCGGAGAAGCCGGCGTCACCTGATGAGCGGGAGATCACTGACGAGATGCTTGACGACATCGCTGACACGGCGATTGCCGCGCTTCAGGACATCCTGAAGTACTTCAACGTCGGTGATATCACCATTGATGAGTATGAGGGTGACGAAGGTGAGCTCATTCTCGACATTACGGGGGATGATCTTGCTGTCCTGATCGGTCGCCACGGCAAGACGCTCGATGCGTTGCAGTTCCTCGTCTCCGCGATCACGGTGCGTACCATCGGATTCCGCTACCCGGTGGTGATCGACGTTGAAGGGTACAAGAGCCGTCAACGTCAGAAGCTCGAGTCTATCGCGCGCTCTTCTGCGAACCGTGCCGTAGCCCAGCGCCATGAGGTCAAGCTGCGTCCCATGACTCCGTATGAGCGCCGTATCGTTCACATCACGCTTCGCGATGATGATCGCGTTGTCACTGCCTCGGAAGGTGAGGGCGGTGCTCGCCGTGTGGTGATTACGCCGCGCTAGACTTCTGCGCTCTCTGCAGCGAGTTCGGGAATGAAGGCGCGTCCCGGAAGAGGCGCGCCTTTTCTCTTTCTCCCTTCTTCTTCTTCTTCTCGCTAAGGTTCTTAACCTGGCTTATTTGGGGAACATGAGAGATGAAGAGCAAATCGCCGCGCGACAGGGGATGATTCTTCAGAGATAACTTCTCTTTTTCGGTCAGCAGTAGAGAATGTTTCACGTGAAGCATTCGAGTGATGCGTTCTCCGTAACAGCTACGGTAGAATGTTTCACGTGAAACATTCTCTTTAAGGAAAGCCCTATGGACAACAAGACTGACCTCCTTGAAAAATACCTCCAGATGGTCCTTGAGGCGAACAACCGCGTGAATCTTACCCGAATAGATTCTATCGAGCAGGCACGCATCCTCCATCTCGAGGATTCTCTTGTCGCATTGCCTGAGATGAAGTCAGCACCCGAGGGTTTATATGGTGACTTGGGAACAGGAGGAGGGTTCCCTGGTGTTCCTCTTGCAATAACTACAGGTCGTGAAACTATCCTCGTCGATTCCGTCAAGAAGAAGATGGCGATAGTTGAGTCCATCTTGGATCAGATGGGCTTCTCTTCCCAGATAAAGACTTATGCGGGGAGAATCGAGGAGTTGTCTCTTGAGAAAAAAGGTGATTTTTCCGTTCTCACGGCCCGTGCTCTCACCCAGCTCCCCTCCCTCATTGAACTTGCTGCTCCGCTTTTGAAAAATGGAGGGCAACTTATCTGCTACAAGGCTAATGTTTCTGAGGAGGAAATAAAAGCTGCCTTAGACATAGACGAGCTCGTAGGAATGAAGCAGACGTCTCAGCGTGGACTTACCTTAAGCGACGGCGTTACACACCGTGAGATAATCGTATTTACAAAGATGGGCAAACCTAAACTGAAGCTACCGCGTCGGATAGGTCTTGCGCAACACTCACCCCTGAAACCTCGAAGCTAATGTTTCACGTGAAACATTCGATATTCGCGTCAGCTTCGCGAGAGATTTTTACTTCAAATGCAAGACATTTCGAAGATGTTCATAAGTGGAAGAAGATTCAAAGTAGCCAGATTCTTGTATCCATTACGCCAAGTTCTCCACATTTACTCGCTTGATGGTGTCTCTATCATATGAAAAGGAATAAGCGAGAGAGGGGAGCTTATCTATGGTGTATACGCACAGGCAAGTTCTCGCTCAGCGAGCGAGCAATATGAGAAGAAACATGACTCCTTACGAAAGGAAACTCTGGGTTGAGTTCCTCAGAGAGTATGAGATACCTTTTGTTGCTCAGAAGGTTATAGGGAACTACATTGTTGACTTCTACAGTCGCCGCGTTAGACTCGCCATAGAGCTTGACGGCGGGCAACACTATGATCCCCGCCAAATGAGATATGACGAAGTGAGGAGCATCTACCTCGAAACGCTTGAGATAAAAGTACTTAGATTCACAAACAGTGAGATCAAAGAAGATTTCGATGGGGTTTGCGAAGTGATCCACGCCGAAGTTACCAAGAGGCGACATGATTTGCATCGCATTCCACTTGAACTCATCGTTTGCAAGTCATGAGTGTTTCACGTGAAACACTCATGACTTTTCATCTATCATCTTGTGCTTGTTTTTACGTTTGAAGAGGAATGTTTCACGTGAAACATTCCTCGCGCTCATCTTAGTTTGATATACTCTCTTGCTAGCTTTGAAAGGAGGCACCAGTGGGATTTCTGGATAGCTTTAAACGTGACAGAAACGATAAGCAGAACGCCCTGGTGAATAATGTCGAAGATTTTTCGAGGGGTGAATCCCTTGAACCCTCGGTTCCCGAATCGGTTTCTTCAACTTACCTTGACATAGAGGACGTTGAGGTAGTTGTGAGGGATCTCACTCCGTCAGTTGAAGATCAAGCTGAGAAGAGGATCCTTAAGACCTATGAGGAAAAAAACCCGGTAAGGCGCGTGGTAGGACAGACGAAGATTATCGCCATAATCAACCAAAAGGGCGGCGTGGGGAAATCGACTACGGCGATTAACCTTGCAGCTGCTCTTGGTGAGATGGGTCGTCAGGTACTCCTCGTCGATCTTGATCCTCAAGGGAATTCCTCAAGTGGTCTTGGGATAGAGAAGTCGACAGTCGAGCACTGCATCTATGATGTTCTCCTCGCCGATATCCCCATCGAGAAGGTGATAATTCCTGATGTTTGTGAGGGATTAGATGTTGCTCCGGCGACGATCAACCTTGCCGGTGCTGAGGTGGAGCTCGTCTCCGAGATGGCACGTGAGAACAGGCTTAAAGATGCTGTGGGGACTATGCGCGGCCGATACGACTACATTTTCATCGATTGTCCGCCATCTTTGGGACTTCTTACCGTGAATGCGCTTGTAGCCGCTGATAAGCTTCTCATTCCTATCCAGTGTGAGTTTTACGCATTGGAAGGTGTGACAAAACTTCTTGAGTCGATGAAACGTGTCAAAACGAGACTTAATCCCACTCTCGACATATATGGTGTTCTTCTCACTATGTACGACAACAGGACGACGCTTTCGAAACAAGTCGTTGACGAGGTCAGAGGCTATTTTGGGAAGATCGTTTTCAGCACGCTTATTCCCCGTACCGTTAAACTATCCGAAGCACCGAGCTTTGGTCAGCCCATTACGCAATATGATCCCCGTGGAAAGGGATCTATTGCCTACACTGAGCTTGCGAAAGAAGTGATTAATCGTGGCTAAGAATACAAAAGGCGGCCTTGGCCGTGGATTGAATTCCTTGTTGGGGGGTACTTTCGAAACTGCAATGCCCGCGACGCCTTCTCCTTCTCGTGAGAGGGTTGTTGTAGGGGAAGAGGATATTCCTTCCTATAATTCCTTCGTGGAATCTAAGCCTATGCCTTCCTCTGTACCTGCTGAGCCGCCCCGCCCCGCTGCTCAACGTGAGCAGGTCAAGCCCGTTGAGGAACCTCTCACTTTGAAGAAGATGCTGGCGAAGAAACTTGACGAGGTTCCCCTTGAGAGCGTTGTCCCTAATCCTGATCAACCGCGGACTAACTTCAAGCAAGAGGAAATCGAGGAGCTTGCAAACTCCATTGAGAAGGACGGCCTCCTTCAGCCTATTCTCGTAAGGACAATCGGGGAGGGGAAATACCAGATCATCGCAGGAGAAAGACGCTGGCAAGCTTGTAAGTCCATTGGAATGAAGACAGTTCCGGTCCGCATCAAGGATGTTGACGAGGATCGTGCTCTTGAGCTGGCCCTCGTTGAGAATATTCAGCGCTCTGATCTTAATCCCATTGAGGAAGCCTATGGGTATAAGCGCCTGATGGAACGTAAGAACATGACCCAGGCTGACATCGCTCAAGCTATGTCGAAGGGAAGATCAACCGTTGCAAATGCTTTGCGCTTGCTTGATCTGCCGGAAGGTGCTCAGCAACTTCTCTTTGAAGATAAGATTACTGCTGGACACGCACGTGCTATCCTGTCGATCCCTTCTAAGGAAGGACGTCAGACCCTCACCAACAAGCTCATGGAGATGAAGATGAGCGTTCGTGAGGCTGAGAACCTGGCTCGCCTGCTTTCCGGAAAGCCTTCGGATGGCTCGACGACACCAAGGCAACCTCTTCCGAAGGCATATAAGTCGGTTGCGAAGGCACTTCGTGAGGTGCTTAATACCAACGTGAGGGTGAAATCCGTCAAAGGGAAGAACAAAATTGAGATTGAGTTCAAGGATGAAGAGGAACTTGAGCGTCTCTTTGAGGAGCTGATCGCTTCAGTTTCCTGATTTTTTCATCGACGAATAGAATTAAGCTGCCCTGAATGTTTCACGTGAAACATTCAGGGCAGCTCTGTTTAAGGGAAGAGTGTTTCACGTGAAACACTCGGTGATGCTGTATATCAAAATTTCCCAATGAAGAAATGTTTCACGTGAAACATTTCCCGTATCGTCATTTACCTTGTTCCATCTCATTCTTCAGCTGACCACACGCGCCGGATATATCTGCGCCTCTTGATTTCCTGAAAGTAGCTTCGATATGGCGCTTCTCAAATTCCTTGAGCCATATCTCGCTAACGTGCTTCTTGGAAGGTTTGAATTGAGAACCCTCCACGGTGTTCACGGGAAGAAGGTTCACGTGACAGAGAAGACCTTCGCAGAACCTCAAGAGCGCCTTCAGGTCATCGGGGCCATCGTTGACATCTCTGATGAGGAGGTATTCGAAAGTCACACGGCGGTTCGTCTTCCTGATGTAACTCTCCAATGCCGGTTTGAGTTGATCGAGCGGTTGGCTCGCTACTCTCGGCATCAAGTCGTCGCGCTTTGTTTGAATGGCGGAATGAAGAGAGACAGCTAGCGTAAATTGCTCAGGTTCCTTCGCAAATCGCTCAATGCCTTCGATGATTCCGCACGTAGATACAGTTATGTGGCGCGCTCCTATGTTCAACCCTTCCTTCTCGTTCATCATCCTGAGTGCTTTGAGGGTTTCAACATAATTGAGGAAAGGCTCGCCTTGACCCATTGCCACGGCGTTGGTCACTCGCTGAGAGAAGTCTTCCTCTACCGTCAGAATCTGATCGATTATCTCGCTTGCAGTGAGGTTGCGCTTGAATCCTTCTCTTCCCGTTGCGCAGAAAGCGCATCCCATGGAGCATCCGACTTGAGTAGAAAAGCATACGGTGAGACGCTGCTTTGATGCGTCATTGTTCTCAGAGGGGAGCCCTACTGTTTCCGCACGCTGTCCATCAGCGAATTCAACGATGTACTTTCGCGTTCCATCTGATGAAATGCGCTTGTCCGCTATATGGGAGCTTGCGAGAGGACACTCTTCGGCAAGCTGCGCACGTAGGGCAAGGGGAAGGTTGGTCATCTCGTCGTAAGAAGATGCATGTTTCACGTGAAACCATTCGTAGATCTGCTTGGCGCGGAACTTTGGTTGCCCAAGGTCCTTTACGAGATATTCAAGCTGGTCGAGTCGGTAAGTTTTAATTTCATTCAGAGGTCTTGCCATATTGGTTGTTCACCTTCGCTTAATTGATGTCACGGAAAGCGCTTTTGAGTCAGTCGATGAATACCGCCAACTCAAGTAAGGGCGCGCATGCTGATATATGCTGTTGGGAATAGTTTAGATGATATGAGCTCTCAGAAGGCGCTCAAGGATTATTTGGTGGGAGTAGGAATGAAGAATGCAGGCAGAGAGTGCTCTGTTCAGGGGCTCATCAACATTTGGTATACTTTCGAACGATGTCTTTAATCGATGGGGAAAGAAGATGCTGATGTCTGAGTCCTTTGAACCAACTCAATGCCGTGTGGCGCTTCTCTCAGGGGGGACGAGTGGTGAGCGCGAGATCTCGCTCGCTTCGGGAAAAGGTGCTCTCAATGCTCTCATTGAAGCGGGATTTCAAGTGATACCGCTTGATCCTGCGGTTAAAGATGATCTAAAGGCTCTTATTGATGGTGACTTCGACGTAGCATTTCTGTGTTTGCATGGTCGAAAGGGCGAGGATGGCGCGATCCAGGGATTCCTCGAGATGATAGATCTGCCCTACATCGGTTCCAACGTATGGTCGAGCGCGCTGTCCATCGACAAGGTGAAAGCTAAGATGTTTTACGAGGTGGCGGGCATTCCTGCACCTCAGTCGATAACTCTCAAAAAGGGAGAATCGTTTGACGTTGAAGAGATCATAGGGACAGTGGGGGATCGCTGCGTAATCAAACCTGCGACCGAGGGAAGCTCACTTGGCGTGTTTATTGTTGAAGGCCGCCAGGAGATAGAGTCTGCTTTGAAAGAGGTTTTTTCATACGACACGCTGGCCCTCGTTGAAACCTATGTGAAGGGAACAGAACTCACGGTGGCTGTCATCGGCAACGACAACCCTCGTGCGCTGCCCATCATTGAGATAGTTCCCAAGAGCGATTCGTATGACTTCGAGTCGAAATATGCTCCTGGTGGCTCAGAACATATCTGTCCTGCTCGTCTTTCTGATACGGTGACTGCTGAGATTCAGGAGCTGGCGGAGAGGGCCCATAAGGCGCTTGAGTGCTCAGGTGTGTCGCGATCTGATTTTATTCTCGATGAGGAAGGGACAAGCTGGATACTGGAGACGAACACCATTCCAGGCATGACGGGAACCTCGCTTCTTCCCGATGCCGCGCGTGCGGCGGGCATGTCCTTCCCTGAGCTTTGTACGTTTCTCGTCCAGTGTGCGTTGGAGAAAGACTGAAACCGCATTTGACAGCTTTGTGAGCGAAAAGGGAGGGGTTGAAATGTTTCACGTGAAACATTTCAACCCCTCCCTTAGGTTTGCAGGTGTGGTGGAAACCTTGGAGACGAGCTAAAGGGAACTCATCACACTCTCCCTTTCAGCTTTGGCAGTGGGTTACTTATGAGGCGGTAGGGAGGAGAGGGAAATGTTTCACGTGAAACATTTCCCTCTCCTCTTCGTTCGCTCTGCCTTATTCGGATCGTTTTAAAACACGCCGCAGGACTTCAGTCCGAGCAGGATAAGAACAACCAGCGCGATGAGGAATGCCCAGCTCGCTGCGTAGCACCCTTTGTTTCCCTTGCGTCCTTGCTCGATGACCTTCTCGCTTACGGACAGCCTGCTCTTCATGATGGCGTTGCCTTTTGAGAGTTTGGGCATGGGCACGTTCTGGTCAGGTAGCCATGTTCCCTTGCTTGACAGAACCTTCTTTACTTCGTTGTCTTTGAGGTCGACGTTCAGGCGCGTTCCTTCTCCCATCTTCCTTCGCACCCCTTCGACAAACGTTGAGAATGCTTCGTCATTTGAGGGGTTGTAGCAGATGACGGCCATCTCGCCCCAGTAGTGCCCCGGATCGGGAGCGTCGGAGTAGGCTACGAACGAGAGAATTGCCGTCATCTTCATTCCGCGTGCCTTCCAAATGCTCAGCTCGCGTGAGAACTTGGCGTCAAAGAATCCGACGCGCTTGTCAAACCGATTGACGAGCCACGCCTTATGGGAATTGCTATCCATCTCGATGTCGATCCGGTAAAGATCTCCGATGAGGTTGTCGGCGCCGATGAGCGCCGCACCGTCGTTTTTCGAAACGGCGCTGAATGTTTGATATGTACCGAAATACTGATCCATGACTTACCTATCTCAGAGGTTGATACAATGTCTAGATACGTTTTTGCTGTCTCACATAATAGAATAATACGCTCAGCGTGTTTGCTCCGCTTCATGAAAGGCAGTGAGATCGGCGCCTGCGCGCGAGCGGCGGAACGTGAATATGAGCCAGAAAGTTGTAACATGCCTAGGAAAACTCTAACTGACGCGCCAGATGACGGAAGCGTCTCATCCTGTATCTCTTCCGGAAATCCCATGACGCTGGTCTCAACCGTCCCGTCTGCGGATTCCTCGACTGCTTGCGTGGGAGAGGCATCGACTCCAGCGGATTCGGTGGAGTCGATAGAGACAGGTGATTCGTTCAAGTCATCATCCTCTTTTACTCCTAACGAAGACTCTTCCGATTCACACAGCGGTGAGTATTCCGAAGCCTCTGACTCGTCACCCGATATTGTTGCTGCACTTCTCAAGCGGTTCGTCACAGAGGGAACGCCTGATGAGGTGTTTGCGCGCTATGCTTCGCTTCCTCAGCGCGCCGCCCAATCTGACTTCGGGGAGTTTGACCGCAACATCGTAGTGCTTGACACGGAGACCACGGGCTTCTCCCTCAATCATGACGAGCTCACCCAGATCGCCGCGGCGCGCTTGGAGAAAGGTGAGATAGTCGACTGGTTCATCACATTTGTTAACCCAGGGAAACCTATTCCAGATGACGTGGCTCATCTGACTGACATCCATGACGAGGACGTAGCTGATGCGCCGCTGCCCGCTGAAGCCCTCGCCCAGCTTGTCGCGTTCGTCGGCGACGCCAAGGTAGTCGCGCATAACGCGGAGTTCGACCGCAACTTCACCACGAAGCACCCTGCGGGCTATCCGCTCCTTGAGAACACGTGGCTTGACTCGCTTGACCTCGCGCGCATCACCCTTCCCCGCATGAAGTCACATCGCCTCATCGACCTGGTGCGAGCCTTCGGGGCGCCGCTCTCGACGCACCGCGCCGATGACGATGTAGCCGCCACCTGCGCGCTCTTCCGCATCTTGCTTGCGGCCGTCGACGCCATGCCCACGTCGCTCGTCGGCGAGATCGCGAGGATGGCCACGCCTGCTGAGTGGTCGACTTCGGTGGTGTTCGCCTATTTCGCGCGAGAAAAAGCGCGCAAGGCGGTGCAGGAGGCGAGTGGGGTGGACGTCGCAGCGGTTGCAGGTGAAGCGGTTTCATGCGCAGATGTAACGGCAGCTGCAGAAAGAGCGACAGCAGTCGTAGGTGCTGATACGACGTCGGCCGCAATAGATGGCGCGACGGTAATCACAACTGCTCCTGCAGCAGCCCCATCCACTGTCGCAGGTATCGCCGCAGCGGCTGCAACACCCCTCTCCGACGCCTCAGACCTCGCATATGAGCCGTTCTCGTTGCGCTCGATGCGCCGCGAGCGCGTGCGCCGCATCGAGCAACGCGCGAAGCGCGACGCCAAGGACGTTGCGGAAGAACCCCAGCCTGGCCTGGTGTTTCCCTCGGCGCGCGAGATTGACCAGGCGTTCAGCGAAGCAGGGCTGGTCGGGTCGCTCTATGAGGCGTATGAGCCGCGCGGCGAGCAGGTGGCGATGGCCCGCGCCGTCCGCGCCGTGTTCTCCACGTCCGACAACCTCATGGTGGAGGCTGGCACGGGTGTGGGCAAGTCGATGGCCTACCTGGTGCCCGCCGCGCTGACGGCCGTCGCCAACAACATAACGGTCGGGGTGGCTACGAAGACGAACGCCCTGCTCGACCAGCTTGTCTACCATGAGCTGCCCGCGCTGTCCCAAGCGCTCGAAGCGCAGGGGAAGCACCTCACGTTCGCCGCCCTCAAGGGATTCTCTCATTATCCTTGCTTGAGAAAGATAAATCGCCTTGTGGCTGAGGGGCCGAAGATGCGCGAGGTGACGAACGGCGAATGCTCGCAGGCGCCCGCGCTCGCCGCGCTGCTCTCTTATATCGAGCAGACGGAGTACGACGACATGGATGGCTTGAAGATCGACTACCGCCTCCTGCCGCGCCGCTCCATCACCACGACGAGCCATGACTGCCTGCGCCGCAAATGTCCCTTCTACGGAACGTCGTGCTTCGTGCACGGCTCGCGCCGACGCGCGGAGTCGGCACACGTGGTGGTCACCAATCACAGCCTGCTGTTCTGTGACCTCGCCGCCGACGGCGGGCTTCTGCCGCCCATCCGCTTCTGGATAGTCGACGAGGCTCACGGCGCCGAGAACGAAGCGCGTCGCGCGTTCTCGCTGGAGCTCTCCGTTGACGACTTGAACAACCTGGCACAACGCGTTTCGGCAAGCGAGACCTCGCGGAACGTGTTCGTGCGCGCCGAGCGCAACGTGGTCGCACCTGACTCCGAAGGCTCGGGGACGCTCTTCTACGCGCTGACCAACAAGGCGAAGGAGGCGGGTCGCCTCTTCGCCGAGGCCGAGGGGGAGTTCGCCGCTCACGTGCGCGACTTGCTCTACTTCGACCCGCCGAAGCGAAGCAAAGGCTACGAGTACGTCGATCTGTGGATCAACGACGAGATCCGCCGCTCCTCTGCCTTCCAAGCGCTCGCAGGTTTCGGGCAGGTTATGTCCGAGCGCGCGGAGAAGCTCGTAACCGCATGTCAGGAGCTTGTCGGCTACCTTGAGGACGTCGAGGGCGCCGCTGTGGTGCAACGTGAGATCGCCTCAGTTGCCATGGAGCTCAAGGACGTGCTGCGTGCTTCCGAGACCATTCTGTTCTCAGGGTCCGAGAGCTACGTGCATGCCGCGCGTCTGTGCCATAAGGCGGGTCGTGGCGGTGAGAACCTTGAGGCGCTGCTCTACAACGTGGGCGCACGCCTGGGAGAGACGCTGTACTCCAACACGTACTCAGTCGTCTACGCGTCAGCGACGTTGACGGTGGATGAGTCGTTCTCAGCATTTGAGGCAGCTCTAGGACTCAACGCTGATGAATCGTCGCACTGTACCATGCTTAAACTTGACTCAAGCTACGACTTTGACAACCACATGACCGTGTACGTGGTGAAGGACATGCCCGAGCCGAACGAGCCGCGCTACCTGCCCGAGCTGCAGAGGCTGCTCACCGGCGCTCACATCGCGCAGCGCGGCTCGATGCTCACGCTCTTCACGAACCGCCGCGAGATGGAGAAGTGCTTCGACGAAGTCCAGCCTGTCCTCAAGAACGAGGACCTGCGTTTGGTATGCCAGAAGTGGGGAGTGTCGGTGAAGGGCCTGCGCGATGACTTCCTCGCAGACGAGCACCTGTCGCTCTTCGCGTTGAAGAGCTTCTGGGAGGGGTTCGACGCACCCGGCGCCACGCTGAAAGGCGTCATCATCCCCAAGCTTCCCTTCGCGAAGCCCACCGATCCGCTGTCGTGCGAGCGCGCGGCGCGTGACGCGCAAGCGTGGCGGCGCTACGTGCTGCCTGCGGCGGTGCTCGAGACGAAGCAGGCGGCAGGTCGTCTGATTCGCAAGGCTGATGACGAGGGGGTGTTGATCTTGGCTGACAAGCGCCTCGTGACGAAAGGATACGGAAAGGCGTTCCTGAAGTCGCTTCCCAGCAAGAACATCCACGTCTGCACGATTGACGAAGTGGTTTCCGCGTTGGGGCGCGCGTGAAACAGAAAATGTTTCACGTGAAACATTTTCTGACGAGATAGGCTCATCGTGAGAGATAGAGCGGACAAGATAGCGGGTGCGGCGCACATCAAGCGCCATACGAAGGGGACGTCGAACGAGATCTCCCTCAGCGTGCTTGATGCGGCGAAGGCTGCGAAAGAGGCGGAAGCGCGCGCTTCAGAGCCAAAGGCGCGCCTGCCGAGGCTAGGTAGCATACCCCTGTTCACGCTCGGGCGCGTGAAGAAGCCGGTTGCGACGCCGGTCAAGGAGCGCGGGCTGCACCTTTCGACCGGCGAGTTCGTCTCCGCTGAGGACGGGCAGGTGAAGGGCTCTTCGACTCCCCAGACGGTTCCCGGGATCGCCGTCGAGGGGTCGGCGGCTGCCGGCGGCGGGACAACAGCGGGCATCGGCGGGATGGCTGCTGCTGCCGGCGGCGTTTCGGCTGGTGCAGCTGGCGCGTCGCTTGCGGGCACCGCAGGTGCGACGCGCGCGGGTGCCTCTGCTGGCGGCGGGATCGCGGGCGGGGCAGGGGGCGCTTCCGGGGCGCTTTCCGATGCGGCATCGGCTGGCCTGGATGCGGCGGGCGGCCTTTCGCCAAACTCCTCGTCGGGCGTGTCGCAGAAAGGTACAGGCTCTTCGCGACGATCTGATGTGACGGCTCCCGCATGGGAGACCCCGTTTGAAGAGGTCGCGCGGCGCAAGGCCAACCGCAAGCGCCGTCGTCGTCTGGCTCTCGCGGGCATGTCTCTTGTCGTGACGCTGCTCCTAGCGGTGGGCGCGGCTACGCTCTACACGGGCCTCCAGATGCAGCAGGACAAGAAATCCCAGCTCATCGACTGCATCCGGCAGATAGAGGAGACTGACGGCATCATCCTTCCCTTCGATGACCTGGTGATCCGGGCTTCGTCGAAGCCGCTTGAGCAGCTGGCGGATGAGGGGTTTGCCTTGAACGGGGAAGGACAGCAAGCGTCGCCGCCGGACGGTTCCCTCTCTCCATCAGCTGATGGAGCTTCTCCTGCTTCGGACGCACCGGGCGCCGCGCTGTCTAGTGCCTCTTCGGACGCATCGAGCGCCACGTCATCGGGTGCCGCTTCGGACACATCGGATGCATCAAACGCCACGTCGCAGTCTGACGCAGCTGCGGCATCGAGCACCACGTTGCAGCCGAACGCCGCTGCTGCCCAGGCGCTGGGAGCGATGCAGCTTGAGGAGGCGGAGCGCACGCTTGCCGAGGTCAAGCGGTCAGTCGAGTCCTTGCAGGCAGGCGTTGTCGACAACGACATCAAAGAGGCGGCGAACCAAGCCCTCATCAGCATCAATGCGAGGCTCAACATGATCCAGTCAGGCAGTGCGGCCCTCAAGGAGACTCTGAGGGTCCTCACGCCGTTTGATCACGCCCAAAAGGGATGGGACCTGATTCTCCAAGGAGACGCGGCGGCCCGTGCCGCAGCGGCGCTGGTGGCCGAGATCAGCGCTGACAACGTGAATGCGTCCATGGAGAAGTCGAACGAGGCCATCGGGTTGTTCTCACAGGCCCGTGAGCAGCTCGTGGAAGCGCAGGCAGGCTACGAGGTGGAGCTCGATCCCTTCCTCTATTATATTGATTTAAGAATAGAGTCGCAGCGCCTGGCCCTCTCCTCTGACCAGGCTTACCTTGATCGTGACAAGGAGATGCTCGCCGAGGCGAACGAGGCTTACAACAAGGCCGACGCCGAGGCGGTGGCGCTCATCAAGGAGCAGAAGGGCAATCCTCAGACGCTCGTGAGCGAGCGCTTCGAACAGAACACGCAGGCTGACTTCGACTCCTACGCGGCTGATCGAGCCCGCGCCGCTGCCGCCGACGCGTTTCTGCGTGATTATTTGGGGAGCATGGGCAAATAGCGTATACTAGCTAATGATTATGCCCTAATCATGTGCCGATTGGGAAATGAAAGGCAAGACACATGTCCGAGATAAAAGAGTACGTCGCCCACCTGTCGCAGACCATCGGCCCGCGCCCCGCGGGAACCGAGGAGGAACAGCAGGCGGCGCTCTACCTCGCCGAAGCGCTTCAGAACGAAGCGACGCTCGCCGCCTCCGTCGAGGACTTCAACTGCAACCCTGACTTCGGCATGCCGCGCGCCATCTGCGCCGGCGTCACGGCCCTCATGGCGCTCCTCGCGACGCTCGTGCCCGTCATGGTCATCCCGTCCCTGATCGTCACGCTGCTCGCAGCGGCTCTCTTCGCCGCTGAGTCGCTGGGGAAGCCTGTCGTGTCGCGCCTGCTCAACCGCGGAGTCAGCCAAAACGTCGTAGCGAAGTACGAGCCGGCTTCAAGCGCCGCCGCACGTCGCCGCCGCAAGATCATCCTGGTGGCCCATTACGACAGCGGAAGGGTGCAGAAGGGCCTGACGGCGCCGATCCTCTCGGCGTTGCCCTACGTTCGCTGGGCTGAGTTCGGCGCGATGGTCCTGATTCCCTTCCTGCTGCTCATTCGGCTTGTCACGTCAGCCGAGGGCGGTCTGTCGGTGTTCCTCAGCGTGCTCACGGTGATTGCGCTGGTCGTGGCGGTGCTGCCGCTGGTCGCCTTCGTGATGGACCGCACGGCGCCCTATAACGAGGGTGCGAACTGCAACGCCGCGGGCGTGTCGGTGCTCATGGAGGTTGCTGCGCGCATCGGCCGCGGGCGCGTCTCGGAAGAGGAGATCGCTCGCCAGGAGGCGGTCATGCATGGCGAAGATGCTGCGCTGGCCTCGGGTTTCGTTCCTGACGGCGCTGAGCTTGACTACGAGGAGCCCGCTTTCGAGCTTCCTCCTGACGAGTCCCCGGAGGCGCGCCTGCTCGCCGCCAAGGCGGCCGTCGCCGCCCTTTCCGGGCGCCCTGTGAGCGAGACGATCAACATAGACATAGCCGACAAGCTCGTCCAGGTGAAGGAGCCGCCCGTGGCGTCTGCCTCGGACGAGGACATGCGCGAGCGCCGCGAAGAGGCGATTGACGCGTTCGCGCCCGTTGATGTTTCTGGTGATCAGACGATGAGCCGAGAAGAGGCCGCTGGGATAACCGAGGAAGCTGCCGCTGCGGCGTCTGCGGGCATGGCTGCTGCGAGCTCTGCGGCCGTCGCGGCTTCGCGTGCTGCTCACGACTCCTCAGACGTCCCCGCTTGGTTCAAGGCTGCCCAGGCGAAGGCGCGCAAGCCCGCTTCCGCCGCGCCCGTGCACCGCTCGCGTTATGCCGAAGCCCTCGATGCTGCCGAGCGCGAGCTTGCGCAGCGCACGCAGCATGTTGACGAGCCTGCTCCCACGGAAGCTGAGCGCCGCCTGCAAAGCATGCGTGACAGCATCCTCGAGACGCAGGCGTCCGACTTCGAGCAGGTTGCCTCGCTGTTCGAGCGTGACCAGCAGGGGCAGCAAGATCGTCCTGCCGCGGTACAGCCTGTCACTCCCTACGAAGGCGCGCCCCATCCGGCTGCCGGCGTGGAGGGATTCCTCTCGAGCGTGACCTCGTCGGCTGGATATGATCCCGCCGCCTCTGCCGCGGCTGGAGCAGCTCCCGCATCGGCGCCGGCGCGGGCACCTGAAGCCGCGCCCGAGGTCGCGTCCGCCCCTGCGCCCGAGGCAGCGCCTGCGCCTCTGCCCGAGCCCCGGATCGGCGACGTCATGATCCGCGAGGCTTCCGTCGAGCCGCTGCGCACCACGTCGCCCGCGCCGCGCAGCCGCCTCGATGCGCAGGCGGTCCCTGCCGTACGCGTGCTCGACGCCTCGGTGCTTGAGAGCCTGCCTTCGCCCGCTGACGCGCTCGCCGCTGACGGCGGTGCTGTTTCCGCTGATGGTTCGCCCGCTTCCGCTGCTCCGTCGCCTAACAGGACCATCTCTTTCATCCCGGTTGCCGTCGACGGGGAAGCGCTCAAGCGCGAGTCGCGTGAGCTTGCAGCGACAAGACAGCAGGCCCCGCAGGCCCCTGGCGCGCTGGACAGCCCTGCCGCCGGCCAGGTGGAGGAGCCGAAGAGGGCCCGCCGCAAGCGCGCCATCACGCTTCCCAGCTTGACGGGATCGCTTGCGCCGATTGTCGAGCACAAGCAGAACGCGCCGCTCGCTGACCCCTCGTCGCGCGCCCAAGACCTGCGTACCGCCGTTCCCGCCGTCGCCGGGCTTGACAACGCAAGCTCCCCGGCTGCGGCGCGCCAGACGCAGAAGGCGTCGCTGCGTGCGTCGCTTCCGTCGCTTTCGGGTGTTATCGCAGCTCAAAACGATGCTTCTTCCCATGGTCAGGCCGCGCCCGAAGAGGAGGCCTCGTCCAACGTGAGCCAGGCAGGCTCGTTCGCCTCCATTGGCGCCACGGGTGCGTTCGCGCCGGTGGGGGACGAGCTGGTCGAGGACGTCGCGCCTGACGAGATGTACGTTGACGATGCCGACGACTCGGTCTACGAGGAGAGCTACACCGAGACGGGCGCTTTCGCTGGGCCGGGATACGTCGATATGCCGAAGTCACGCGCGTCGCGGCTTCTGGGCAAGCTGGGGTTCGGGCGCAAGAAGAAGCAGGAGGAGGTCACGCCGCAGGAGTGGCTCGACGTTGACGACTCCTTTGACGCGCGTGCCGTGGGCAAGGCGCGCGGCGGCTGGGAGAGCTTCCGCGAGGAGCAGGAGGCTCCTGACGCGTTCGACGCGGGTTCGCCGGCCCACGATGACTACGATGGCTATGACGGCTATGCAGACGACTACGCCGAGTACGACGAATACGAGGACTACGCCGCCGAAGGGGACGACGCTCCCCGTGCAACGCAGGAGACGATCCGCTGGAACGGCGGCGGGTTCTCCCGCGCGTCGCTGACGCATGCCCTCGATCGCGTGAAGAGCGTGAAGGACAAGATCCCCGTGGGCGGCGCTGCGTCCGATGAGCACGCTGCCGGCTACGCCGACGGCCTTGCCGAAGGCGAAGACGCCTTCCCTGTGTCCGTCGACGAAGGCGGGGCGCCTGTCGCGTCTTCGGCTGACATCCCCGTTGACCTGGTAGAAGATGACCTCGCGGCCCTCGAGGAGGTCCGCGCGGAGAACGTCCAGCGCATCTACGGGTTCCGTCATCCCGACATCAACACCGAGGTGTGGTTCGTGGCCCTCGGCGCCGACTTGGCGGGCAACGCGGGCATGGACGCCTTCCTGACGGAGCATGCTGCCGAGCTCAAGGGCTCGGTGATCGTGAACCTCGACGGCTTGGGCGCGGGAGAGCTGACGCTCGTCGAGCAGGAGGGCACGTATCGCCCGGTCAAAGGCTCGTCGCGCATGAAGCGCTTCGTGCGCAAGGCCTCGTCGGCGCTCGGCATGAGCGTGGGCGCGGGCTCGATGCTGTGGAAGGACAGCGCGACGGCGTGCGCCGCGCGACGCGGGTACCAGACGATGCACCTCGCTGGCATGGAGGCTGGCAAGCCGGCGCTCTACGGCGAGGCGCATGACGTGGCTGACGCCGTCGACGAGGAGACGATGCTCAGAAACGCCGACTTCGTCATGGAGATCCTCAAGAGCATCTAGGTGACGAACTCTAGGTGACAAGCGCCCGCGGTCCGCCTAATCGCCTAGGTAGCGCCCGCGGTCCGCCTAATCGCCCAGGTAGGCGTCGACCGTGGGGTTCCCCTTGATCACCTCGCGCAGGTTCGCGATGTAGCTCTCGAGAAGCGCGCTCGGCCGGCGCTTGCTGTGCATGATGTAGCCCACCTGCATGCGCGCGGGCGCGTCAAGCGGGATGGAGACGATGCCCGAGAGCATCTCCTCCGAAAGAACGCCCGTTGAGAGGGTGTATCCGCTGTAATGCGTCAAGAGGTTCGTCAGCGTGCCGCGGTCGGATATGCGGATGTTCTTCTTGTGCGGGAGGTAGCTGAAGGGCTCTTCGGCGTAGTAGAAGGAGTTCGTGGTGCCCTGCTCGAAGGCGTAGCGGGGGTAGGGCTCGAGGTCCTCAAGGCGAAGCAGCTCATGCTTTGCCAAAGGATGATTCTCTCCTACGAATACATGTACGTGAGCATTGAACAGGGGGCAGTACGTTACCCCCGCGTCTGAGAACGCCTTCTCCAGAACGCGCCGGTTGAATTCGTCCGTGTAGAGGATGCCCGCCTCGCTGCGGAAGGTGCGCACGTCGTCGATGATCTCGCCTGTCGCGCACTCGCGCAGGATGAAGTCGTATTCCTCGCCGTCGAACTGGTCGGCCGTGTTCATGAACGCCTGCACGCTGAAGTAGTAGTGCTGGGAGGATATGGCGAGTCGCGCATGGTTGGGGCCGCCTGCCGCGTAGCGCTCCTCGAGCATGTCCGCCTGCTCGATGACCTGGCGGGCGTACCCGAGCAGCTCCGTCCCGTCGTTCGTCAGCGTGACGCCGCGGTTGCTGCGCGTGAAGATGGTGATGCCGAGCTCGCTCTCGAGCTCCTTGATCGCCGTGGAGAGGTTCGACTGGGATGCATAGAGGTTGTGAGCTGCGGCGTTGATCGAACCGTACTCGGCAATCGCGATGAGGTAGCGAAGTTGTTGCAGCGTCATGGCTTCCTCTCCCTGGTGCTTCTCGTTCTTGTTTCTCCCCAAGCGCACGTTCCGCACTGCATGATAAGCGGAGTTATCGGTGCGAGCTATTGTATTCGCAATCTCCATAAACCTAGTTATCTGAATTTGAGATATAAAAGCATCGAAACATCGAATGACGGGAAAGGTTGTTCGCTTCATGCTTTCGTGGTTTCATACAACATGCTGGAAAAACACTGCGAGAGCACGCCTTGGCAGGAGCGCGCCGCGCGGCCCTGCGCGCGAAACAAGAAGGAGAGATCATGGCCAAAGACATCCCCTACGATCAGAAATACTACGATCCCGAGATCGAGTGCATGCCGCGTCCCGAGCTTGAGGCCATGCAGCTCGAGCGTCTGCAGACAATGGTGAAGTACGCCTACGAGAACACCGTGTACTACAAGCGCTCCTTCGACGAGGCGGGCGTGAAGCCGGAGGACATCAAGACCCTCAAAGACATCGAGAAGTTCCCCTTCATCGACAAGAAGACGGAGCGCGAGACGCAGCACGTCGGCAGCTTCTTCGGCGAGATGTGCTCGGTTCCCGAAGAGGAGGTCATCTTCATGGCGACCTCGTCGGGCTCGACGGGCGTCCCCACGGTGAGCCCCTTCACGCAGGAAGACTTCGACCTGTGGCAGGACACTGAAGCGCGCCTGTTCTGGCAGGCGGGCATGCGCCCGAACGACCGCTACGTCCACGGCCTGAACTTCGCGCTCTACGTCGGCGGCCCTGACGTCATCGGCGCCCAGCGCCTCGGCGCGCTCGCCATCTGGGTCGGCGCGGTTCCGTCGGATCGCCTGCTGTTCGTGCTGAAGCAGTACCAGCCAACCGTCATCTGGACGAGCCCCAGCTACGCGTGGACCTTGGGCGAGAAGGCGAAGGAGAAGGGCTACGACCCCAAGACCGACTTCAGCATCCACACCATCATCGTGGCGGGCGAGCCGGGCGGCTCCATCAAGTCCACGCGCGAGGCCATCGAGAACCTGTGGGGCGCGAAGGTGGTCGACTTCTTCGGCCTGTCCGACATCTACGGCGCCTGCGCGGCCATGTGCGAGGCGAAGGACGGCCTGCACATCGTGGAGGACCAGATCCTCGTCGAGACGGTTGACCCGGCCACGGGCGAGGTGCTCGAGCCCGGCCAGATGGGCGAGCTCGTGTACACCACGCTCATGAAGAAGGCCCGCCCGATGATCCGCTTCCGCACGGGCGACATCGGCTACGTGTCCACCGAGAAGTGCGAGTGCGGCCGCACGCTCGCGCGCATCCACGTCACCGGCCGCAAGGACGAGATGTTCATCGTCGGCGCCGTGAACGTGTTCCCCACGGACATCGAGTACGTGGTGCGCGCCGAGGAGGGCCTCACGGGCGAGTACTCCATCCGCGTGTACGACAAGAACTTCACGACGAAGTACGAGGTCTCGGTCGAGCGCGCGCAGGGCAGCGTCGAGCCTTACGACGTGGTGGCGAAGCGCGTGGAGAACGCCCTCAAGACGCATACGGGCGTGCGCCCCGCCAAGGTTATCGTGTATGATGCGGGTAAGCTGGGGACCTCGTCCGAGCACAAGGCTTCGCGTTTCATCGACGAAAGGCAGGCGAAGTAGCCATGAGCAAGAGCTTTTCCGTTTCAGGACAGCACTATCTGTTTGACGTGCAGACGTTTGCGCAGGTCGTTCTTGCGGCGGGTGGTGAAGAGTACCACTACGCGCTGTACGACCGCACCACGCAGGGCGTGATCGACGACGTGGTCGCCGGCACGAGCGACCTCGGCGTGATCTTCCAGACGTCCGAGACGGCCGACGCGCTGAACGCCGCGCTCGCGGAGGCGGGGTGCGAGTTCCACGAGCTCATCCGCAGCGCGCCGCGCGTGGCGCTGCCGGCGAGCCACCCCATGGTGAACGCCGCGAAGCTGACGCTCGACGACATGGCCGACTATCCGTACCTCTACTTCGACCAGGGCCCCGACGCCCCGGCGGCCTTCTTTGAGGAGGCGCTTGCCGGCGTCCCGCGCGCGAAGTCCATCGCGTGCACTGACCGCGCGTCGCTCTCGGAGCTGATCGTCGCCCTGAACGGCTACACCGTGACGAGCGGCATCCTGGTGGGCATCTCCGACGGCGCGTCGCTCAAGACCGTGCCGCTCGACACCGACGTCGACCTGCGTCTGGGGTACGTGACGAAGAAGGGCGCCGTGCTGTCCGACCTCGAGCAGCGCTTCGTCGAGAAGCTTGAGAAGAACCTGGAGAAGTACGCGCGCTTCTAGGCCTCGAGGCTGGTTTGAAGTGGCGAAGTGCTTTAAGCAGGGGGACCTATGATCGAAGTTCTATGGCATGGCCGCGGCGGGCAGGGCGCGTTCACGGCGGCGCGGCTGCTCGGCGCGGCGGCGTCGATAGCTGACGGATCGTATGCGCTGGCGTTTCCGTCGTTCGGCCCTGAGCGCCGCGGCGCGCCGATGCGTGCGTTCACCAAGGTCAGCGACGCTCCTATCGGCGATCGCAGCGCCATCGACTGCGCTGACTACGTGATCTACCTCGACGACACGCTCTTAGACGCGGCGGGCGAAGCGTGGGCGCGCGAGCTCAAGCCAGGCGGGCGCGTTCTCGTGAACAGCGTCAAGGCGTACGCCGACGAGCGCATCGTCGCCATTGACGCCAACGGGCTGTCGACGGAGGTCCTGGGCCGGGCCATTCCCAACACCGTGTTCCTCGGGGTGCTTTCCGTGTTGTGCGAAAGCGTGAGCGAGGAGCACGTAGTCGAGGCCATTCGCCAGTACATGCCGGCGAAGCTGCATGCGAAGAACGAGCTCATCGTCGCCGAGGCGCGTCAGCGCGTTCTCGCCCGCGTCGCGCAGGGCGGGCGAGAGGCTGCCGTGGCAGAAGCCAAGGAAGGGGCGGCCTCCGCGCAAGGATCCGAAGGGCCTGAAGGTTCCGAAGAGCCCGAAGCGTTCGGCACCCCCGGCGCCCCCGACACTCCCGGCGCCCCCAACACCTCCGGTATCCCCGCGAATGTTTCACGTGAAACATCGCGCGCTGCAGGCGAAGGCGGGCAGGCGGGCGTTTCCGCCCCCGAAGCTCATGACGTCGTGCGTGCTTGCGAGCACATCCCCGTGCTGCGCTCCCGCTTCGCCGTCCCGCCGAGCCTCGATCCAGCCGAATACGCGCGCACGACGTGCTATCCCGCAGGGCATCTGGTGGCGAAGAACGCGGGCTGGCGCAACGAGCGCCCCGTCATCAACGCCGAGGCGTGCACGGGCTGCCTGCAGTGCTACCTCTACTGCCCTGACGGCACGATCTACAAGACGGCCTCCGCGGCGGCGCGGGATGAGGACAGCCGCAACGCGCACGGCGCCTTCGCTCCCGTCGCCGTTGACTACGACTTCTGCAAAGGATGCGGCGTGTGCGTGAGGGCATGCAGGTTCGGCGCCATCCGCATGGTCCCCGAAAGCGAGGCGAACGCCTGATGAAGCGCTTCCTCTCCGGTGACGAGGCCCTGGCCGAAGGCGTGCGCCTCGCGCGCTCCCAGGTCATCTCGGCCTACCCCATCACGCCGCAGACCGTCGTGGTCGAGCGGCTTTCCGAGATGGTCGAGTCTGGCCAGCTCGAAGCCGAGTACATCCACGTCGAGTCCGAGCACTCGGCGCTCTCCGCCGCCATGGGAGCCTCCGCCACCGGCGCGCGCACGTTCACGGCGACGTCGAGCCAGGGCCTGCTCTACATGGCCGAGGTCCTCACCTACGCCGCGGGCGGGCGCTTCCCCATCGTCATGATGAACGCCAACCGCGCCACGGCGCTGCCGTGGAACATCTACGGCGATCAGCGCGACTCGCTGGCGCTGCTCGACCACGGCTGGATCCAGGTGTACGCGCAAGACAACCAGGAGGCGCTCGACCTGGCCCTCATGGCCTACGCCATCGCGGAGGACCCGCGCGTGAGCACGCCCTTCATGGTCAACCTCGACGGATTCGCGCTCACGCACACCTACGAGAACGTTGACGTGCCCGAGCCCGAGCAGGCCGACGCGTTCCTCCCGCCCTATCAGACGAGCAACTGCTTCGACTTCGAGCATCCGGTGAACATGGGCTACTCAGCGGGACCTGAGTTCAACCGCTACTTCAAGTACGAGGCGCATCGGGCGATGCTCGGCGCCGTCGAGGTGATCGCGGAGGTCGAGCAGCGCTTCGCCGACGTGTTCGGCCGCCGCTACCCCGGCCTCATCGAAGCCTATCGCACCGAAGACGCCGACGTGGTGCTCGTCACGCTCGGCTCCATAGCCGGCCTCGCCCGCGCGTGCGTCGACGAGCGTCGCGCCGCAGGTCAGCGCGTCGGCCTCGTGCGCATCCGCTACATGCGCCCGTTCCCGGCGCGTGAGCTCGCCTGTGCGCTCGCGGGTGCGAAGGCGGTCGGCGTGTTGGAGAAGGACATCTCGTTCGGCGCCGAGGGCACGGTATTCACCAACGTGAACTCCGCGTTGCAGCAGGCGGCGCTGCCGGTTCCCACGCTCAACTTCATCGGCGGCCTCGGCGGCGACGACATCTCGCTCGATCAGATGGAGCGGGTCTTCGCTACGCTCGAAAATGTTTCACGTGAAACATCGCGCGTGGTGTTCCTCGGCGTCAACGACGCAGGCCTCGGCGAGACGGCGCCGCGCGCCGCGCAACCCGCCGCGTCATCGCGCAGCGCCCAACCCGCCGCGTCGCCGCGCGCCGCGCAGCCCGTCCCAGCGAACCCCGCGCCAGCAGAAGCCAACGACGCGGAAGGGAGGCGGTAGCCATGGCGGCCAAGGTCAACGCACGCACCATCACCGACGACGAGCTCTTCTTCGGCCACAAGGCCTGCGCCGGCTGCGGCGGCTCGCTCGCCGTCCGCGCCGCCCTCAAGGTGCTCGGCCCCCGCGCGATCTGCGCGCTGCCCGCCGGGTGCATGAGCGCCGTGGGATTCAACTTCCCGCAGCTCTGCTTCGCGAACAACGCCATCATCACGCCCTTCGCGGCCACGGCGGCGGTCCTCTCCGGCATCGAGGCCGGCCTGCGCGCGCAGGGCAAGAAGCCCGAGGATTGCACAGTGGTCGGGTTCGCGGGAGACGGCGGCACGGCTGACATCGGCCTCCAGGCGCTCTCGGGCGCCATCGATCGCAACGACGACATCCTCTACATCTGCTACGACAACGAAGCCTACATGAACACGGGCATCCAGAAGTCGTCGCTCACGCCGTTCGGCGCGAAGACCACCACCACGCCTGCGGGGAAGAACGCGCACGGCTGCCTCACGCAGAAGAAGAGCCTGTTCGAGATCGTGGCCGCCCACGGCATTCCCTACGCCGCCACGGCGTCCATCGGGTATCTGCCCGACTTCATGGGCAAGGTGCAGAAGGCGGCGTCCATCCGCGGCGCCAAGTACCTCCACGTGATCGCGCCATGCCCCACCGGCTGGGGCTGCGGCGTCGACGAGACCGTCGAGATCGCGAAGGAAGTGGTGGACTGCGGCCTGTGGTACCTCGCGGAGTACGAGGGCCCGCAGGTGAGCGGCGTGCCCGGCGGCAAGTTCACGCTCAACCGCGACCCGAAGGAGTTCACGAGCGTCGCGGCGTACCTGCGCCGCCAAGGCCGCTTCCGCGCCCTTTCCGACGAGGAGGTTGCCAGCGTGGAACAGGGGCGTGACGAAAAGTGGCGCTACCTGCGCTCGCTCTGACTTCCCAGCCCACGCCGCGCGACGCGATGGTAGAATCAGCGGACGAGCGAGCCTGCGCGCCAAGGGGATGCGCGCAGGCGCTTCGCCCGCAGCTTTGTCGCGCTTAGAAGGAGGGCTTATGGACTTCGACGCCATGAACGCGATGCTCGTCAACGTCACCGGTGAGATTGACGGCTTCATGTACACCTACATCCTGGTGATCCTGCTGGTGGCTGTGGGAGTTTGGTTCAGCTTCAAGACCAAGTTCGTGCAGATACGCTACATCAAGGACATGTTCACGCAGCTGCTCGAGAAGAAGCACGTGGAAGGCGGGAAGTCTATCTCGTCGTTCCAGGCGCTCATGGTGTCGACGGCCAGCCGCGTGGGCACGGGCAACATCGCGGGCATCGCCACCGCCATCGCCACGGGCGGCCCGGGCGCGGTGTTCTGGATGTGGCTCATGTCCATCATCGGCGCGGCTTCCGCGTTCGTCGAGTCCACGCTGGCGCAGATCTGGAAGGTGCGTGCGGGCGACGGCGAGTTCCGCGGCGGCCCGGCCTACTACATCCAGCAGGCGCTCGGCAAGCGCTGGCTCGGCATCGTGTTTGCCATCGCGCTCATCCTGTGCTTCGCCTTCGGATTCAACGGGCTGCAGTCGTTCAACATGGCCTCGGCGCTCGAGTACTACGTGCCCGACTACGCCACCAACGGCACGGCCATCGCGCTCGGCATCGTGCTCGCGGTGATAACGGCGTTCGTCATCTTCGGCGGCGCGAAGCGCATCAGCATCATCACGTCGATCATCGTGCCGATCATGGCGTTCGCCTACATCGCGCTGGCCGTGTGGACCACGTTCTCCAACATTGGCGAGATTCCCGCGGTGTTCGCGCTCATCTTCGCATCGGCGTTCGACTTCCAGTCGATCTTCGGCGGGTTCGCGGGCAGCGTGGTCATGCTCGGCATCAAGCGCGGCCTGTTCTCGAACGAGGCCGGCATGGGCTCGGCGCCGAACGCCGCCGCCACGGCAAGCGTGTCCCACCCGGTGAAGCAGGGCCTCGTGCAGAGCCTGTCGGTCTACATCGACACGCTGCTCATCTGCACGTGCTCGGCCATGATGGTGCTCATCTTCTACGTGCAGAACCCCGAGGCGGCAACTTCGCTCAACGGCATGCCGCTCGTGCAGATGGCCGTCGACAACGCGGTGGGCGTGGGCGGCATCCACTTCGTCACGTTCGCCATCTTCGCGTTCGCGTTCTCGAGCCTCATCGGCAACTACTTCTACGCCGAGAGCAACCTGCGCTTCATCTTCGGCGGCAACAAGGCCGTGCTGACCGTGTTCCGCGTGCTGTGCCTCGTGGTCATCTTCTACGGCTGCCTGAACAGCTTCGACCTGGCGTGGAACCTGGCTGACATATTCATGGGCTTCATGGCCATCATCAACCTGGTCACCATCTTGTTTTTGGGCAAGTGGGCCCTGCGCGCGCTCGACGACTACACCGCGCAGCGCAACGCGGGCAAGGACCCGGTGTTCGTCGCCGACTCCGTGGAGGGCATGCCCGCCACGGAGTGCTGGCATGTCTCCGAGCTCGAGGACGTGGGCCCGAACCCGTTTACCGAGTACCTCGGCGAGTCCCTCGACGCCGACTCAACCGGCTTGAAGTAGCCGAAGGGAAGGGCGCCCGAACGCCGAGCGCGAATGCGCTGGGGTGGCCGGCGGCGAAGGGAAGGCGCGCGGGCGCGAGGTAGCTGAAGGCGGCGAAAGGGAAGGGCGCCAGCTCTTTCAGATCATCGTGTGCGCGAGCTCGAGCAGGGGCTCGCGCGCATTCTCGACCTGCTCGTCCACTACGGCCTCCAGCAGCGCGGCGAGGATCCTTCCCACGTCAGGTCCCTGCTCCACGCCGAGCTCCATGACGTCGCGCCCGCTCAACGCGAGATTTCGCGTCGAGGGCACCTCCTCGGCGTCCAGCAGCGCGTCGAGCATGCGCCGCAGCTCCTCGATCTCGCCGACTCGTCCTCTGCCGAACGCCGGCGCCTGCGCGAGCGCGTCGGCGCGCTTGAGGTCGCACAGCGTGCGGAACAGCGCGGGGTCGCCGTCGAGGCGCATGAGCATGCGGCGAATGGCGCGGTTGTCGAGCCTGATCTCGTCGTCGTGGTGGCGCACGAGCATCATGACCTGGTGTTTGAAGGCGCCGCCCATGAGCAGGCGGTCCATGAGCGCGCCCGCGAGCGCTTCGCTCACCTTCGCGTGCCCGTAGAAATGCTCCACGCCGCTCTCGTCGAAGAACGCCGCCGCGGGCTTTCCCATGTCATGGCAGAGCGCCGCCCAGCGGCCGAGGCGGGTGGGCGGCATGTTCTGGACGGCGTAGGCCGTGTGCTCGAGAACGTCGTAGACGTGGTACTTCGTCATCTGCGCGCAGCCCTTCATGGCGGCGAGCTCGGGCAACGCGAACGAGAGCACGTCGACGGTGCCCATGAGCGCGTCGTGGACGTGCGCGCCGAGCAGCAGCGCGTCGAGCTCGTGGGTGATCCGCTCGGTCGACACCTTCGCCAGCAGGCTCTTGTGCGAGAGCATGGCCCGGTAGGTGCCCTCGTCGATGCGAAAGCCCAGCTGGGAGCAGAACCGGCAGGCGCGCAGCGTGCGCAGGGCGTCTTCCGCGAAGCGCTTCTCAGCTTCGCCGACTACGCGGATGATCCCCGCCCGCAAGTCGTCGATGCCGCCGAAGGGGTCGACGAGTCCGCGCCGGGGATGATAGGCGAGCGCGTTCATGGTGAAGTCGCGCCGTGCGAGGTCCTCCTCGATGGTCGAGACGAACCGCACCTGCTGCGGGTGCCGTGCGTCGAGGTAGGAGCCGTCGCAGCGGAAGGTGGTGACCTCGACGGCATGCCCTGCCTCACGGCGCGTGTCGGGCGGATTGCGGGGCGCGCCTGCGACGAACGCGTTGCGCGCGGCGCCCTCGTCAGGCGAGCTGTGGCCGTCAGCGCTGATCAGGCCACGGGCGTCATCTGCGCGGCCTTCGCTTGCGCCCGTGGCGGAGGGGACCACCACCGTCACGGTGCCGTGCTTCGTGCCCGTTTCGTAGACGCGCATGCCTCGTGCAGCGCAGATGCGCCTCACCTCGGGCCAAAGCGCGTCGGTGGCGATGTCGACGTCGTTGCAAGGGCGCCCGAGCAGCGCGTCGCGCACGTACCCGCCCACGCACCACGCCTCATGCCCCTCTTCCTCAAGCGCGTCGATAAGCGTCATGGCGAAGTCAGACAGGCGGATGGCGGGTGTGGGGGATGCGTTCATAGGTACCTCTTCAGCGGACGTCCTCAATGCGTTTTCGACAGGCGCTACCTTATATAGAGCAGTTTGCGAACAGACAGCGTTGCTTCATGTTGCCGCACGTTGTCACACGTTGCTGCAAGGATCAGCGCTCGATTTGAGTATATACGCTCAGGTTCGCAGCGCGCCCCGTGCTGTTTGCGAATTCCTATCGCGCAAAACAGCTTTCGCCCCTGATCTCGCCCGCCTGACTCCAGCCTTCGCCTGCCTGCCCTTTTCGCATCTGCCCCGTGCCGCTCCGAGCGGGTCTCTCGTCCGGTCTCCTCGACGCCATTCCGGGCGCAGTCCGCTCGCCCAGGACGGTGCGGGCGCCCTTTGGCCTCAGATCCGTCGTCGCTCCCCGCGCACGTCCGCCCTCCCCTCCCTCCCCTCCCTCCCTCCCCTCCCTTCCGGTTGATTTGCGAAGTCAGCCGAACACCTTCCCTCGACCTGCGCGTTCCATGGTTAGCCGAACGCGATGACGGTGTTCTGCGGGCGACCTATCGGGATCTTTTCCTGTTCGGATGACTCTGGAGGCA